>NZ_QUAC01000406.1 GCF_003389455.1 Streptomyces inhibens
GGCGGGGGGTGGGTTCGGGGGTGGGGGGGCGCAGACCCTCGAACCCGCCGTCGCCCGCGTCCCCTTCCCCGTCGTCGACGAAATCGCCCGGCACTGCCTCCAGGACGACGAACCGGAGACCGTCCACATCGAGGTGCATCTGCCCGGCCGGGTCGATCAGGCGCGGCTGCGCACCGCGTTCCACCAGGCGCTCGCCCGGCACCCGCGCATCCTGATGCGCCAGGCGCCGGTCCGCCGGTGGCGCCGCCGTTACGAGTGGGAGCTCACCGCCGCGCCGGATGTGGACCCGGTCGCCTTCCCGCCCCCCGGTCCCGATGCCCTCGTACGCGCAAGGGAACGCGCGCTCGCCGACTGTCCGCCGCTGGATGCCTCGCCGCCCGTACGGCTGGAGGTGATCGGGCAACCGGGCACGGCGGACGGCACCGTGCTGCTGCTCACCATCAACCACACCGCACTGGACGGCCCGGCCTGCCTGCGGGTGCTGGCCACCGCCGCCGAGCTGTACGGCGGCGCCGACAACTCCCCGGCCCCCTCGCCCGTACGCGCCGCCGATCCCGGTACGGAGCGGCCGCCCGCCGACGACCTGCCGGGCACCGGCCGGCGCTTCGCCCGCCCGGCCCGTATCGCCGCCGACCCCGGCCACACTCCGCACAGCGGCCGGATCGGCAACGGCATGCTCATCGTCGAACTGCCGATTCCGGCCCGTCCCCCGCGCGGGGACGGCCGGGCGCCGTACACCGTCAACGATCAACTCCTGGTCGCCACCTGTCTGATGGTGGCCCGCTGGAACCGGCTGCACGACCTTCCCGACGGCCCGAACGGCACGGGTGGCGCCCCCGCCGCCGCTCCCGTCGTCGTCACCATGCCGGTCGACGACCGGCCGCGCGGCACCGAGATGCCCATCGGCAACGGCACCCGGCTGCTCTCGGTCGGCTTCGGGCCCGAGGAACGCCGGGATGCCGGGCTGCTCACCGCCGATCCGCCGGACCCGGATGCGGTGGCCCGGCTGCTGCGGCGCACGGCGGCCCGTACCCGCGCCCTCAAGTCGGCGCCGCCCGGCCATCAACTCGGCCTGTCCGGGCGGGTGTTGACCGCGCCCGTGCTGCCCGTCGGGCTGCGCGGCGCGCTCACCCGTGCGCTGCGTACCGCCGCCGCGCCCTGGACCTCCACCACGCTCCTCTCCAACATCGGCCGGATCCCCTACCCGCTGGACTTCGGGGACGCCGGCCGCCCGACCGCGGTGTGGTTCTCCGCCCCGGCCCGGATGCCGCGCGGCCTCACCGTCACCACCGTCTCCGTCGCCGGCCGGATCCAGCTCGCGCTGCGCTGGTCGCACGCCCTCCTGGACGATCCGGCCGGCGCCCGGCTCGGCGCCCTGTTCGCGTCCTCCCTCGCCGCCACGGCGTGGACCGAACCACCTGGCGGCCACGGGCCGTTGCCCCCGCCCCCGGCCTCTCCACCGGTCTCTCCCCCGATCTCTCCCCCGATCTCTCCCCCGATCTCTCCCCCGGTCTCTCCCCCGGTCTCTCCCTCGATCTCTCCCCCGGCCTCCCAATCGCCCGCACCCCCGCCCCCTCCGCCGACCGAAGGAAGCGCCCGATGACCCGGCCCCCCGCCGCCACCGCGCCCGGCACACCCCCGGCCGGATTGCGGGACTTCTACGAGGACCCCAGCGTGCCGGTGGCGTCCGGCACCGCCCGCAGCCGACGGCAGGCGCAGCTGCTGGCACGCGCCCTCGGGCCCGTACGCCCCGGGACACCTGCCGCCACCATCTTGGACATCGGCTGCGGCGACGGCACCGCGGCCGCCACCGCGGCGGAGGTCCTGGCGGGTCACCGTCTCATCGGCGTCGACTGGTCGCAGGACGCACTGCGCCGCGCCCGGACCCGTATCCCCTGTGCGGTACGCGGTGAACTGACCGACGGCGGGCTGCCGTTCGCCGCCGACTCGGCCGACGCCGTGCTCTTCAGCGAGATCGTCGAGCATCTCGTCGACCCCGACGCCGCCCTGGACGAGCTGCGCCGGGTGCTGCGCCCCGGTGGTCATCTGATGCTCTCCACCCCCAATCTCGCCGCCTGGTACAACCGCGGACTGCTGCTCGCCGGGGTCCAGCCCGTCTTCTCGGAGGTGAGCCTGCGCCAGGTCCACGGCCGGCCCGGCACCCAGGTCGTCGGCCATCTGCGCCTCTACACCGCCCGGGCACTGCGCGGCTTCCTCACGGCGTCCGGCTTCGAGGTCGTACGGATCGCCGGTGCGCCGTACCACGATGTGCCGCGCCCGCTGCGCCCCCTGGACCGGGCCGCCTGCCATGTCCCGTCGCTGGCCTCCATCCTGCTCGCCCATGCCCGCCGGAGAAGGGAGTAGCGCGATGCCGTGGTGGGGCGTGGCGTCCGCGCTGCTCGCCAACGTCCTGTACAGCACCGGCTTCGTCCTGGAGAAACGCGCCCTGGCCGCGCTGCCCGCACTGAGCACCCGGCAGCCCGCCCGGGTCGTCCGGCACCTCCTCTCCAGCCCGCTGTGGCTCGGCGGCTCGCTCGCCCTGGCCGCCGGTTTCGCCGCCCAGCTGGCCGTCTACCGCACCCTGCCGATCGCCGCCGCCCAGGGCATCTTCGTCTCCGGTCTGGTCCTGCTTCTGCTGCTCTCCTCGGTGGTGCTGGGCGAGCGGACCAGCGGCCGGGAGCGGCAGAGCATCGCGGCGATCCTGGTCGCGCTGGTGCTGGTCGTCGCCTCCCTCCGGGGCGATGACGCACGGGCCGTGGCCCGCACCGCACCGCCCACGACGCTGCTGATGATCGCCGTACCGTCGCTGGCCGCCGGGCTGCTGCTGTACCGCTCGGCGGAGCGGCGCGCCAGGCGCCGCCATCGTCTGCCGACCGCGGGCGTCCCCTACGGGGTGGCCGTCGGCCTGCTCTACGGCGTCAGCTCACTGGCCATCAAGGGCGTCTCCGGTCTGCTCACCACCCACCACCTCGCGGCCGTCGCCGGGCAGTTGTTCCGCTCGCCGTACCCCTACCTCCTGCTCTTCACCGGAGTCACCGGCCTGGTCCTGTCCCAGACCGCTCTGCAACGCTGCCGCGCCTCCGTGATCGTCCCCGTCTGCACCACCGTCACCTGTGTCTTCACCGTCGCCTGCGGCACCGTGGCGTTCGGTGAGCCGCTGCCCGCCGATCCGCTGCGGCTGGCACTGCGACTGGGCGGCACCGCCGTCGCGGTGGCCGTCCTGCTCGCACTGCCCCGCCATGACACCCCCGCCCCCGAACCGTCCGCCGGCATACCGGAGTTGAGCCATGAAGCCCGATGACCCGCTGTTGAAGATCCTCGCCTGCCCCCTCGACAAGGGCCCGCTGTCCCTTCTCGCCCCCGACGGCGTCCTCTACAACCCCCGGCTGCGCCGCCGCTACCCCATCCTCGACGGCATCCCCCAGCTCCTCCCCTCCTCCGGCGAGCAGGTCACCGATGCCGAGCACGAGCATCTGCTGCGCCGCCTCACGGACCAGGAGCCCGGGTCGTGACGCTCGCCGCGCGGCTGGGGCCACGGCTGCCGGCCCGGCTGGTGTCGGCGCTGGCCGCCGGGATCTATCCGCGCTTCGAGCCGGAGCTGCGGCGGCTGGCCGACTTCTGTCCGCCGGGCGGCACGGCCGTCGACGTCGGTGGGTGGTACGGCCCATGGACCCGGCGGCTGGCCCGGCGCGCCGACCGGGTCGTCACCCTTGAGCCGGTCCCCCATCTGGCCCGTCTGCTCGCGTCCGTGACCCCCACCCATGTCGAAGTGGTCCCCGCCGCGGCCACCGACCGCACGGGCTGCGCCACCCTCTGGCTGCCCCCGGACGGCCGCGGCGATCGCGGGGTCTCCTCGCTCGTACGCCGTGGGCTGCACTCCGCCACGCTCGACGTGCCCTGCCTCCCCCTGGACGCGCTCGGTCTGACGTCCGTCACCCTCATCAAGATCGATGTGGACGGCGCCGAGCCGGCGGTGCTGCGCGGCGCCGAGCGCACCGTCGAGCGTGAACTCCCGGCGCTGTTCGTCGAGTTGGAGACCCGTATCCAGCCGCTCGGGCCCGTGCTGGACTGGACCGCTTCCCGTGGCTATCGCGGCTGGGTCCTGCCGCACGACCACTGGCTGCCACTGGCCGATTTCGATCTGCCCGCCCATCAGTCCCGCACCTCCCATGTCGCCGAGCACGGCCTGCTCCGCCGCTCCTTCGCCCCGCACCGCCGCTACGTCAATTCCGTGCTCTTCCTCCCCGACGGCGAGCGCCCCGGACCCCCCGCGGGCCCCGCCTTCCACGACCATGTCCATCATGAACCGCACCACTGACAATGACCCGCCCACCGGCTCCGGCACCCCCGGTGACCTGCCGGGACCGGTCGCCTTCCAGCTCGTCCTGCTGCGCCGGATGGCCGACCACCACCCCGGACTGGTCGAGCAGGCGCTGCGCGAACTGGGCGTCTCCCGCGCGCAGATGAGGGAGGCCAACCGCCGCTGGCAGGCGCGGATGCACGCGCCCCGGGCGGGCGGTGTCCAGCCGTACCGGGCGCTGCTCGGCGCCCCGGAGACCGTCACCCCCCGCCGGATCGGCGATCTGACCTGCGAGGCCCTGACCTGGCCCGTCCCCCTCTGGCCCGATCTGCGGTTCGAGGTGCTCACCGCCGCCCGGGGCACCGTCTGGAACGCCTGGCTCGTCCGCGCCCCCGGCGCCGCCGCCCCCGATCTGCGCACGACCGCGGACCTGACCCCCTGGTCCTGCACCGTCGACGAGGTCGCCCGCGCCTTCGCCCCGGCCCGCCCGATGGAGGGCAGCGCCCCCACCCGCTGGCGCCTGGCCTGCACCGCCCCCGGCCCCGACGGCGCACCGCAGGACATCGTCACCGAATTCACCTGGGGGCTCTACCAGCGACGGGCCGACTGAGCACCCGCCGCACCGGCCCGCCCCCGCCGCGCCACCCGTTCGGCGTAGCCGGCCCCTCCCAGTCCCCCGAGCAGACCCTCCCCGTCCCCCGAGCGGACGCTCCCAACAGGCGGGCCCTCGCGCGCGCCCAGAGGATGGCGCACGAGCGGTCCGTGTGAACGGGCCGTGCGAGCGCTCTGTTCATACCGGCCCATCGGGGAGGAATCACCCATGACCATCAGCCTCGCCCAATTGCGGCGCTGCTCGGCCGCCGTCGACCTCGGCGCGGCCCGGACCAGGGTGTATGTGAAGAACCAGGGGCTGGTGGTCGACGAGCCGACCGTCGCCGCCATCAATACCCGCACGGGGGCGCTGCTGGCCGTCGGCGCCCAGGCCGAGGTGATGGACGGCCGGACCCCCGACTACATCCGCGTGGTGCGCCCGGTCTCCGGCGGAACCGTGGTCGACATCGACATGGCCCAGCGGCTGCTGCGCACCCTCGTCGGCGACAAGCTGCGCAAGACGTGGCGGCGCCGGCCCACGATGCGGGCCGCGGTCTGCCTCCCGTACGGCAGCGAGCCACTGGCCCAGCGGGCGGCCGTGGAGACGCTCACCGGGCTGGGCGCGCGCCGGGTCGAGCTGGTCGACACCCTGGTGGCCGCGGCGGTCGGCTCCGGGCTCCCGGTGGAGCAGCCGGAGGCGACCATGATCGTGGTGTGCGGTGCGGGAACCACGCAGGTCGCGGTGCTCTCACTGGGTTCGATCGTGGCCGCGGAGACGGTGCCGGTGGGCGGCAACGCGATCGACCACGCGGTGGTGCAGCATCTGCGGCTGCACCACGAGCTGATGCTGGCGGGGCAGGCCGTCCGCCCGTTGCAGCTGATCCTCTCCGGCGGCGACGGGCTCACCCCGGGCTCGACCGAGGTGCACGGCCGGGACGTGGTCAGCGGAATGGCGCGCTCGGTGCATGTCGACACCGAGCGGGTACGGGACGCCATCACCACCCCGCTGACCGCGATCCTCGACAGCATCGGCGCCGTACTGCGCCGCTGCCCGCCGGATCTGGTGGCCGACCTGGGGGAGCGCGGCATCATGCTCGCGGGGGGCAGTGCGCTGATTCCTGGCCTGGAGCCGATGATCCATCAGGCCACCACCATGCCCGTGCACACCGCGGACCGCCCCGACACCTGTGCCGTGATGGGGCTCGGCGCCATGATCGAGGGCAAGGTGCAGCCGCTGCACTTCGACCCCATGGCCTCGTAGCCCGCCGGGGCCGTCATGGCCCGCCACGGCGCCGGCCGCGCCGTTACAGACTCCGGGCGTTCCAGGCGACCACCGCGGGGCGGCCGTGCTCGGTGCCCAGGACGCCGAACGCCCCGGTCTCGAACGTGAACAGCCCGCCCGCGGAGGCCGGCAGCCCGAGCGCACGGGCGGCCAGCACCCGCAGGAAATGCGCATGCGCCACCAGCGCCACATCGCCCTCATCGGCATCGAGCTGTGGCGCGATCCGCGCCAGCACCCGATCGGCGCGCGCCCCGACCTCGTCGGGCGACTCCCCCGGGTGCCCCTCGGGGCCGGGGGTGACACCGTCGGAGAACAGATACCAGTCGGGCCGGCTGCGGTGGATCTCGGCGGTGGTAATGCCCTCATAGCCGCCGTAGTCCCATTCCCGCAGGTCGGCATCGATCCGCGGCCGGGCCAGTCCCGCCAGCTCGGCGGTGCGCTGTGCCCGCGCCATCGGGCTGGCGTACGCCTGCGCGATCTTCCGGCCCGACAGCAGCGGCCGCAGTGCGCGGGCCTGCTCCTCGCCATTGGCGGTCAGCGGCAGATCGGTCCAACTGGTGTGCCGGCCGTCCCGGCTCCACTCGGTCTCGCCGTGCCGGACCAGAAGTAGTTCGCTCACGAGCCCCGAGCCTACTGGGCCTGCTCGGCCTGCGCCTGCCCGCTCTGCTGGGACTCGGCGACCGACGCGCGGACCTCGTCCATGTCCAGGGCGCGGGCCTGCCCGATGACGTCCTCCAGGGCCTCGGCGGGCAGCGCGCCCGGCTGGGCGAAGACCGCGATGTTGTCGCGGACGATCATCACGGTCGGGATGGACTGGATCTCGAAGGCCTGCGCCAGCTCGGGCTGCGCCTCCGTGTCGACCTTGGCGAAGACCAGGTCGTCGTGCTTGTCGGACGATCGCTCGAAGACCGGCCCGAACTGCTTGCAGGGCCCGCACCACTCGGCCCAGAAGTCGATCAGGACGAAACCGTTGCCGGAGACGATTTCGTCGAAGTTTTCCTTGGTGAGCTCCACCGTGGCCATGCGCGTTTCCCTGCTTCCGGTCGTTCGACGATGTTCAGTCGGTCTCGCTGCGAAAACGGGATCACCCCGTGACATATTCCGCGCCGGACCGTCCCGCTCCCCTGCCCACCGAACACGTTCCTAGACATCCCGATCCACGGGGGAATCCACACGCCCGCCACGCGGGAATCCACCCCACCGGCCACGGGGGAATCAGGCGTACGCGCCGCCCCCGGACCTCGTCCGGGAGAGCGCGCACCGTTCCGCCGTCCAGAGCGTCTCTTCCGGATCAGCCCGGGCCCTTCGCCTTGGCGTACCCCGTCGCCATACCGCCCGCGAAGTCGTACACGACGACCTGTTCCTCCCCGACGACCCAGGCATCGTGGCCGGCCGGGACGACAAAGACATCGCCGGGTCCGACTTCGGACTCCGCGCCGTCGTTCATCCTGATGCGCATCCGTCCCTGGACCACGAAGCCGTTGTGGTGGACCTCGCAGCTGTCGGTTCCGGCGATCGGGCCCACCGACTCCGACCAGCGCCAGCCGGGCTCGAAGGTGGCCACGGCAAAGTCCAGTCCGGTCAGGTGCAGGGCTTCGAGGTGACCCCGGGGAAAGTCACGCCGTTCATCCGGCTTGTCGATCGTTTTGACTTCCATCATGAGGGCTTCCTCCCACCACCCCCGGGTCGTTGTGAACCCCCCTGGTCCTTCCATGGTGCGCCGCGACAGGACGGCGGGCCACCGTGCCCCGGCCGGGACATCTCGCCGGATCGGTTTCCCCTTCAACCAGTTCCTGGTGGACGCGGAGGAGCCGCTGCTGTCCGACGGCCGCGGTACGGACACTGCGTTCGCCCGCCGGTGCGGACGCCCCGCGGGGGACCCGGCGGGGAGGGGGCACCGGGCCCGTGTCACAGGGATGTCGCCGGGCCTGCGTCATGGCGCGCAGCCGCCTCCCCCGGGGACTAGCATCGCAGAGAGACCGCCAAGAACGGAGTATTCATCTGTGCGTCATCTGCGCGTAGGCGTCGCCATTTTGACCATGGGAAACCGCCCCGCTGAGTTGCAGGCGCTGCTGGATTCGGTCGCCAAGCAGGACCTTCAGCCGGCGCACATCGTGGTCGTCGGAAACGGCTCGCCGCTCCCCCCACTGCCGCACGGCGCGACCGGCGTCGAGCTGAGCGAGAACCTGGGCGTCTCCGGTGGCCGGAACGTCGCCCTGGACGAGCTGCGGAAGCTCGGGGAGCTGGACGTGGTGGTCGATCTGGACGACGACGGCCTGCTGATCAGCCCGGACGTCTTCAGCCGGCTCGCCGAACTTCACGAGCAGGACCCGAAGTTGGGGATCGTGAGCTTCCGCATCGCCGACGAACTCGGCCGCACCCAGCGTCGGCACGTCCCGCGTCTGCGGGTCGGCGACCCCCAGCGCGGCGGTCAGGTCACGACGTTCCTCGGCGGCGGGCACTCCCTGTCCGTGCCGATGCTGGAGCGCATCGGCGGCTGGCCGGACGAGTTCTTCTACGCGCACGAGGAAACCGACCTGGCCTGGCGGGCCCTGGACGACGGCTGGAACATCCGCTACGCACCGGAGATCGTGCTGCAGCACCCGTACACCTCGCCCACCCGGCATGCCGTCTTCCATCGCATGGTGGCCAGAAACCGGGTATGGCTGGCGAAGCGGCATCTCCCCGCGCTCCTGGTGCCGCTCTACCTGGGCGTGTGGGCCGCGCTGACCGCCGTCCGCAGCCGCTCGGCGGCGGGCATGCGGGCCTGGGCCGCCGGTTTCGCCGAAGGAGTACGCACTCCGTGCGGGCGGCGGCGGCCGATGCGCTGGCGCACGGTGTGGCGGATGACGAAGCTGGGGCGCCCGCCGATCATCTAGCCCGCCGATCGTCCAGGGCGTGTCGTGTGGGTCGGTCCGACGCCTGCTGATCCACGGGACGGCCCCGGGTCCGAACAACGGGCCGGCTGCCCGCTGTTCGGACCGGCTTCCCCGTACGGGCCTCGGACCGGTTTCCCGTACGGGCCTCGGACCGGTTACCCCGTACGGGCCTCGCCCCGGCTTCCCCCTACGGGCCCAGGGCCCACGGTTACGCGTCCGGCGCTCCGTGGATGCCCTCGTAAGCCAGCCACTGGGCGTACGTGTGCAGGCCGTAGGTCAGATCGGTGGTGGCTTTCCAGCCCGGCGGCGGGGGCGGCCACGCCGCCTCCTTCGCGCGGGGCCCGGGCGCCTCGGACGGTGCCGCCCGGTCGGCGATCGGCACCGGGCGGACGGCCTTGCGGACCGCCTGTGCCATCTCGGCGACCGTGCAGGTGGCGGCGTCCGCGAGCCCGATCGCGCGCTCGGACGGGGGCGTCCGCAGCATCGCCGACAGGCCGCCGATCAGATCGCTCGTGTGCAGCGGGCGGAGCAGCGCACCGGGCGGCTCCTCGAAGGTCAGCGGGCGGCTGCGCAGCGCGTCCCACACCATGCGGCCGATCCGTGAGTCGTGCGGGCAGCCCGGACCGTACAGGTCCCCGGTGCGCACGATGCAGACGCCCTCGCAGGACGGGGAGTTGAGGGTGATGCGGCCGCCGTCGGCGCCGGGCGCCGCCCCGAGAGCGGTCAGATCGAGCACCGCGTCCAGGGTCTGCTCCGCCTGCCGCCCCGGCCCCAGGGCCGTGACCTGGTGCCCGTTGTCCGCCAGCCCCCGCACGAGGTGCTCCCCCAACGGGGTCCCGGCGCCGAGCACCCCGACCCGGCACGGTCCGGCGGCGGCCCGCCTCGTCCGTGGCCGCCCGGCGGCCTCGCCGCCCGCCTCGACGCCGGC
>NZ_QUAC01000407.1 GCF_003389455.1 Streptomyces inhibens
CAGGGGCCCGGGGAGTTCGCTCTCCCCGGGCCCCTGCGCGCAGTCGTACTCAGCCGCTGCTCACTCCGCCAGGCGGCGCACCGCGGCGTCCACCCGCTCGTCGGTGGCGGTGAAGGCGATCCGTACGAACCGCTCCCCCGCGGCGCCGTAGAACTCGCCGGGGGCGACGAGGATGCCGCGCTTGGCGAGATCGCCGACGGTGTCCCAGCAGGGCTCGTCGCGGGTCGCCCAGAGGTAGAGCGACGCCTCGCTGTGCTCGATGCGGAAGCCCGCGGCCTCGAAGGCGGCGCGCAGCGCGGCGCGGCGGCGGGCGTAGCGCTCGCGCTGCTCGGTGACGTGGACGGTGTCGCCCAGCGCCGCGACGGTGGCGGCCTGGACGGGCGCCGCGACCATCATTCCGCCGTGCTTGCGGATCTCCAGCAGTTCGCCGAGGACGGCCGCGTCGCCGACGAGGAAGGCGGCGCGGTAGCCGGCGAGGTTGGAGCGCTTGGAGAGCGAGTGGACGGCGACGATGCCGTCGTAGGAGCCGCCGCAGATGTCCGGGTGGAGTACGGAGACCGGGTCGGCCTCCCAGCCCAGTTCGAGGTAGCACTCGTCGCTGAAGAGCAGCACGCCGTGCTCGCGCGCCCAGGCGACGGTGCGGCGCAGCGCGTCGGCGCCGAGCACCCGGCCGGTGGGGTTGGACGGCGAGTTCAGCCAGAGCAGCTTCAGACCGCTGGGGTCCAGGTCCCAGGGATCGTCGTAGACGACCGGCTCGGCGCCGGCCAGGCGGGCGCCGACCTCGTACGTCGGGTAGGCCAGCCGCGGGTAGCCGACCTTGTCGCCGGGGCCGAGGCCCAGCTGGGTCGGCAGCCAGGCCACCAGCTCCTTGGAGCCGACGATCGGCAGCACGTTGGTGTGCTCCACACCCTGGGCGCCCAGGCGGTCGGCGGCCCAGCCGGTGAGCGCGTCACGCAGCGCGGCGGTGCCCCACACCGTCGGGTAGCCGGGGCTGTCGGCCGCGCCGGTCAGCGCCTGCTGGACCACCGCGGGGACCGGGTCGACCGGGGTGCCGACGGACAGGTCGACGATGCCGTCGGCGTGTGCGGCGGCGGTGGCCTTGTACGGCTCCAGCCGGTCCCAGGGGAAGGCGGGAAGACGGTCGCGAAGCGACTCCCTGGAGGGGTGGTCGCGGAGCGACGCGCGGCGGGAGACGGGCTGGGAAGACGATGCTGCGCCCACGGTGCTCTCTTTCTCAGTGGTGCGGGGACGCCGGCAAAACGCCTCGGTCCCGTACGGCAAACAGCCGTACGGGACCGGGCGGCGCCGTACGGCTTCTCCCGGCTCACGCTGGGAGGTACCCCGACCGACATCGGAGGCAAGAGGGAGCGGGCGGGCTCCCCCTTGGTCCTCGGGTCGTTACTGGTTCTGCGGCGGCAGCGCTGCGATGAAGGGGTGGTCGCGCTCGATCAGGCCGAGCTTGCTGGCACCACCGGGCGAGCCGAGCTCGTCGAAGAACTCCACATTCGCCTTGTAGTAGTCCTTCCACTCCTCGGGGGTGTCGTCCTCGTAGAAGATCGCCTCGACCGGGCAGACCGGCTCACAGGCACCACAGTCGACACATTCGTCCGGGTGGATGTACAAGGACCGGGAGCCCTCGTAGATGCAGTCGACCGGGCACTCCTCGATGCACGCCTTGTCCTTGACGTCGACACAAGGCTGCGCGATGACGTAGGTCACGCTGTCGTTCCTCCTCGGTAGGGCCGGCGGACCGATTGGCAGTACCGCCGCAGGGCGCGCGGGAGCGCGGCGTCGTCGATGCCCGCCACCTAGTATCTCCGTTCCCGGGCACGAGACGAACAAGAGGGGCGGTTTGATCGATGGAATTCCTGGCCGGCGGTCGCGCGGAAGTCCGTATCACCCGTGCTGACGTGGGCAAAAGGGTATCCGTCCGGCGCCTGACCGGCGGCGGGGCGGGCGAACCGGCGTTCACGGACGTGGTCGGGGTTCTCACATCATGGGACGAGGGTGTGCTGAGCATCACACGGCGCAGCGGCGAGTGCGTCGGGATCGAGGAGTCGTCGCTGGTCGCGGCCAAGGTGGTCCCCGCGGAACCGGCCCGCAGGAAGGGGCCGGTGGCCACCACCCGTGAGCTCCAGCAGGTCGCGGCGCGCGGCTGGCCGGCGCTTGAGACGGAGCGTCTCGGCGAGTGGACCCTGCGGGCGTCCGGGGGCTTCACCCGCCGGGCCAATTCCGTACTGCCCCTCGGGGACCCCGGGGTTCCGCTGGATGCGGCGCTGGAGCGGATCGTTCAGTGGTACGGCGAGCGCGGGCTGCCGCCGGTGATCGTGGTCGCCACCGGGCGCGCGGACGCCGGCGACGAGCTGGCCGCGCAGCTGGCGGAGCGGGGCTGGACCGATGAGCGGCACACCACCGTGCGGATCTCGGCGCTGGCACCGCTCGCCGACACCGCGGCGGACACCACCCCTGTCGCGCTGACCCGGGAGCCGGGCGCGGACTGGCTGGCCCTGTACAACCGGACCGGCGAGACCGGCGGGCCCACGGCGGACGCGCTGAAGGTGCTGACCGGCGGCCCCTCGGTGTGGTTCGCGACGGTACGCGGCGCGGGCGGCGGGACGGCGGCGATCGGACGGCTGGTCGTCGACGGGCGCTGGGCGGGTTTCGCGGCGATAGAGGTGGACCCGGCCGAGCGGCGTCAGGGGCTGGCCACGCTGGTGATGGCGGCGCTTGCCGAGCGGGCCCTGGACGAGGGCGCCTCGGCCGCATATCTGCAGGTCGAGACGGACAACGCGGGCGCCCTGGCGCTCTATGACCGGCTCGGTTTCACCGACCACCACGGCTACCACTACCGGCGTGCCCTGCCGGGCGGCCGGCGCTGAACGGGTATCCCTCTCGTATGCCCCAGGAACCCGAGCCGGAGCCGGGCGGTGGCCGTGCGGCGCGTCGGCAGCAGTTCGCCGAGGCCGCGCGCGAGGAGCGGCCCGACCTGGCGCTGCTGTGCCTGCTGCTCGCCGCCGAGGCCGATCCGGCGCTGGACGAGGCAGGCATCGACGAGGCGCAGATCGAGCTGGACCGACTGGCCGGACTGCTGCCCTACTCCCCGGCCGGCGGCCCCGGTGCCTGGGCCCGCAACCTCGCCGAGCTGCTCGGCACCCGGTGCGGCTTCGGCGGCTCGCCCGCCGACTACCGGCGTCTGGAGTCATCGCTGCTGCACGAGGTACTGCGCCGCCGCCGGGGCCTGCCGATCCTGCTGTCGGTGGTGTGGATGGAGGTGGCGCGGCGGGCCGGCGCACCCGTTTACGGGCTGGCGCTGCCGGGCCATTTCGTCGTCGGCTTCGGGGATCCCTCCGGTACGCATGTGCTGGCCGATCCGTTCGCGGGCGGGCGGCTGCTCACCGACGAGGACGCGGAGCTGCTGGTCGCGGGGGCGGCCGGCGGGCGGCCGACCGCGCGGATGATGGCGCCGGCCGATCCGCTGGAGATCGTGCTGCGGGTGCTCAACAACATCCGGGCCTGGGCGCAGGCGCGGCCGGAGCAGAGCGCGGTGCAGCTGTGGGCGCTGGACCTGTCGCTGCTGCTGCCGAGCCATCCGGCGCGGTTGCGCCAGGAGCGTGCCCAACTGCTGGTCCAGCGCGGCGAGTTCCTCGCGGGGGCGGCCGAGCTGGAGGAGTACGCACGGGTGGTGGAGGCCGTCGAGCCGGCCGGCGCGCTCGCGATCCGGCGTCAGGCCGCCGCGGCGCGCGCCATGCTCAACTGAGCGGCGGCGGGGGTGCGGCGGACGACCAGTGCGGTCGCATCGTCGAGGAGCTCACCACCGGTGAAGCGCTCCAGGTCGGCACGGAGCGTGCCGGCCAGCTCGGCGGGTTCCAGGTCCGTCCAGCCGGCCAGCCGCTCGGCCAGCGGGTAGAACTCGCCGTCCTTGCCGCGCGCCTCGGTCACCCCGTCCGTGCACAGCACGACCCAGTCCTTCGGCTCGGGGTGGACCCGTACGCTGCGGCGCGGCTCGCCGCTGAGCATGCCCAGGCCCAGCGGCAGCCCGCCTTCGCCTTCACGGCGCTCGTAGACCTTGCCGTCGCGCACCAGGTAGTACGGGATATGGCCGCAGGAGAGCACCCGGCCCTGCGCCGCGCCGACCGCGCCACGCACCTCCATCAGCAGCGCGGTGACGAAGCGCTCGTCGGTGCCCTGTTCGGCCGAGCGGGTGTTGTAGCGGGCCAGCGTCTGCTCCATGCGCTCGGCCACCGACTCCAGCGAGTCCTCGTAGTGCGCGGCCTCCCGGAACGACGCCAGCACCTCCATCCCCGCACCGATCGCCGGCATGCCCTTGCCCTGCACATCGCCGATCATCAGCCGCAGCCCGTGCGGCGTGTCGATGGCCTCGTAGATGTCGCCGCCGACGCGGGCGCCCTCCTGGGCGGAGACATAGAAGCCGTACGCCTCGACCGGACCCGCGCTGAGCGGCAGCTCGCGCAGCATCGTCCGCTGCACCGTGTCGGCCACCAGGCTCGTCCGTGCGTGCAGCGCCTCCCGCTGCAGTCGGGTGCGGCACAGCACCACGGAGAAGGACGCCACCAGGACCGCGCCGAAGACGGCGACGATCCGGCTGGCGAGGGCCCAGTCGGGCACCGTGTAGGTGTCGACGTACGTCAGACACACGAGGTAGACGGCCGCCACCAGGAGCGTCTGCCGGTACGAGCAGCGCAGCGCGGCGTACAGCGGAGCGATGCCCAGGAAGGCGGATTGGTGCAGCTCCGGGCCGATGTCGACCGCGTCCATGGTCGTGACGGCGGCGATCACGAGGATCAGCAACACGGTGGCGTGGCGACCGCTCGCCGGGGGACGATTGGCAGGCATAACACTTCAAGCCTGCGGGACGCCGCCCGACACCGCACAGGGGCGAAGGTCTCAGGGGGTGACGGGGCCGGTGGTCCGGGGGCGGGCCGCGGGGCTGGGGGCGGCGCTGGGAGTCGGGGTTCCTAGAGCCAGCCCTTGTCGCGGGCCGTGCGGAATGCCTCGGCGCGGTTGCGGGCGCCCGTCTTCTGGATGGCGGTGGAGAGGTAGTTGCGGACCGTGCCCTGGGACAGCTGCAGTGCGGCCGCGATCTCGGCGTTGGTGGACTCGGCGGCCACCCGCAGCACCTCCCGCTCGCGCTCGGTCAGCGGGCTGGCGCCGTCGGCCAGCGCGGCCGCCGCCAGCACCGGGTCGATCACCCGCTCACCGCGCAGCACCCGCCGTACCGCGTCCGCGAGCCGGGCCGCCGGGGCGTCCTTGACCAGGAAGGCATCGGCGCCCGATTCCATGGCGCGGCGCAGATAGCCGGGGCGGCCGAAGGTGGTGAGGATGACGATCTTCACCCCGGGCAGCTCATCACGCAGTGCGGCCGCCGCGTCCAGCCCGCTGAGGCCGGGCATCTCGATGTCCAGCAGCGCGACATCCACGGTGTGCGCACGCGCCGCCGGCAGCACCTCGTCCCCGCGCGCCGCCTGCGCGACGACCTCCAGGTCCGCCTCCAGCGACAGCAGCGCGGCCAACGCCTCCCGGACCATCGACTGGTCCTCGGCCAGCAGCACTCTGATCATGCGGGCCAGCTTAGGACGTACGGGCGTACGGGCGTACGGGCATGCGGCCCGCCGCACGGGCGCTCGGGCGCTCGGGCCGGTCCGGTCCAGCCCAGCCCGGCCCGGTGGGCAGGTTGCCGCGGCGGGTGCCAGGGCGCGTGACGGGCCCGGCCGGTTCCTACGTCGGGTCGTTGGCGGGCTCGGCAGGGGATATGTCCGGCGCGGGGGCGGCCTCGGCACCGGACAGGGTGGGCGCGCCCAAGGGGACATAGGCGCGCAGGGCGAAGCCGTGGCCTCGGGGGGCGGGGCCGGTTTCCAGGCGGCCGTCGGTCAGGGCGAGGCGCTCGCGCAGACCGCTGAGGCCGTTGCCGTCCTGCTGGGCGCGGGGCGGGCCGGTGCCGTCGTCGAGCACGGAAAGGCACAGACAGCGGCGCTCGTCGGCCTCCCACTCCTCGGTCAGCAGCAGCTCACAGCGGCGGGCGCCGCTGTGCCGTACGAGGTTGGTGACGGCCTCGCGCAGCGCCCAGGCCAGCGCGCCCTCCTCGTCGGCGGCGAGGCCGCGGTGCTCACCTTCCAGCGCCGGGTCGACGGTGACCGTGACCCCGGCGGTGCGCAGTGCGGCCCGGGCGCCGGCCAGTTCGACGACGAGCCGGGGGCGACGGTAGCCGGTGACCGCCTCCCGGACGTCGACCAGCGCCTGTCTGCTGACCCGTTCGATATCGGCGACCTGCCGGGCGGCGTCCTCGGGCCGGTCGGGCAGCATCCGCCCGGCCAGTTCGCTCTTGAGCGTGATCAGCGAGAGGGAGTGGCCGAGGAGGTCGTGCAGATCGCGGGCGAGGCGCAGCCGCTCGTCGTTGGCGGCAAGACGGGCGACCTCCTGGCGGGCGGCGCGCAGCTCCGTGCTCGTATGGATCAGATACTGCACCCCGACCATCATGAAGCCGCTGCCCAGCGCGGGCAGGCCGTAGGCGAAGAGGTAGTAGCCGCGGATCTCCGGATAGCGCGCCCCGACGGCGAGCAGCACCACGGTCACCAGCAGGATGGCCCAGCGGGACTCCCGCCAGGGCAGCACCACGGCACAGGCCACGCTGGTGAAGATGAACAGCACCAGCCACGAGAAGTCCAGCATCCACGAGAGCGCGGTGGACAGCGCCAGCATCAGAGCCGGCGCGCCATACCGCAGCGGGACGGTCATGTTCCGCCACATGTGCCGGAAGACCAGCACCAAGTAGGAGAGCACGAAGAGCGTGAGCCCCAGGCCGCCCCAGATCCGCTCGGCGGTGGAGACACCGGGCCGCAGCAGCTGCCCCACCGGCCCGGCCAGATACAGCAGCCAGACGCCGACCCACATCGTCTTGCCGACCGCCTGGCGGCGGTTGCGGGGTGCCTGCCCGATCCTCATGGGGCCGCCGGCCCCGGGCTCGCTCTTCATCTCCAGCGCCTCACGCCTTCCGGGTGTCCTTGCGGTACAGCCAGGCCGCGCCGCCGGCGAAGACCAGCAGATAGCCGGCCAGGATGGCGATGTCCTTCATGTGCGGTGCGCCGCCCGCCTCGACGGCGGTGCCGAGCGCCGCGTACGCATGCGTCGGGAGCCATTCGGCGATGTTCTGCACCCACTGCGGCAGAAGGGTCAGCGGCATCCACAGGCCGCCGAGGAACGCCAGGCCGAAGTAGCACAGCATCGCGATCGGCCGGACCGCGTCACCGGTGGCCATATAGCCGATGGCGACGCCCAGGGCAGCGAAGACGAAGCTGCCGAGCCAGGTGCCGGCGGCGATGGCGATCCACTGCCAGGCGTCGAGCCGTACGCCCTTGACGGCCGCGGCGACGATCATGACCAGCAGGATCGACGGCAGGCTGACGGTCGCGGCAGCGGCCATCTTGGCGGCGACATAGCCGCGTCCGGGCAGAGCCGTCAGCCGCAGTTGCCGCACCCAGCCCTTCTCGCGCTCCTTGGCGATGCGCTCGCTGTTGCCCAGCAGCACGGCGGTCATGGCGCCGAATGCTGCCATGGAGACCATGTAGTAGAGCCCCATGTCCAGCTTCATGCCGGGGATCGGCTTGCTGTCCGCACCGCCGGCGATGATCAGATACAGCAGCGGCGGATAGATCACCGAGAAGAACATGAACTTCTTGTTGCGCAGTGCGCGGATGATCTCCAGCTTGATCAGGGTGGTCATCGTGCCGTCTCCTCGTCGGTGGCGGGGGTCGCGTCGGACGCCGTGGTGATGGCGAGGAAGGCCTGCTCCAGGCCGAGGCCGGCGACTTCGAGATGGTGCGGGTAGAGGCCGAGGCCGTAGAGGGCGTGCACGGTCGCGTCGGCGTCCTGGGACTGGATGCGGACGGTCCGGCGGCCGGAGCCCGCGGCGGAGCCGCTGTCGGACACGGCCAGGGAGGTCAGGAACGGCAGGCCGTGCAGCGCGTCGCGGTCCACCGGCTCGTCGAGGTCGAAGGTGATCCGGCGGGCGCCGGCCCTGGACTTGATCTCGGCGGAGGTGCCGTCGGCCAGCACCCGGCCGCGGTGCAGCACGATCACCCGGTCGGCGATCTCGTCGGCCTCTTCGAGGTAGTGCGTCGCGAACAGGACCGTACGGCCCTGCTGGGCCTGCCGGCGCATCGCGCCCCAGAAGGTCTGCCGGGCCGAGACATCCATGCCGGTGGTCGGCTCGTCCAGCACGATCAGGTCGTTGGCGCCGGCGGTGGCGAGGGCGAACCGCACCCGCTGCTCCTGGCCGCCGGAGAGCTTGTCGACCATGCGGTCGGCTATATCGGTGATGCCGGCGGTGGCCAGGATCTGGTCCAGCGGATAGCCGCGCGGATGCAGATCGCGGGCGAGCTCGACCAGCTCCTTGACCTTGACGCCCTCCATCAGGCCGCCGCTTTGCAGCATCGCGCCGACCTTGCCCTGCTCTATGGCGCGCTGCGGGGTCGTGCCGAACAGGGTGACGGTGCCGGAGTCGGCTTTGCGCAGCCCGAGGAGCAGGTCGAGGGTGGAGGACTTGCCCGCGCCGTTCGGGCCGAGGAGGGCGACGGTCTCTCCCGGATGCAGCTCCAGATTCAGGTCGGCCACCGCGCGCACCGCGCCGTAACTCTTGTTGACCTGCCGGAAGCTGACCACGGGTGCCCGGCCCGCCTCCTGGGCTGTGGTGGCTTCGGTGGTCGCTGTGGTCGTCATGCCTTTGAGCTTCACGGATCCGCGAAGCGCACGGCAGTGTCGGGTGTATGCACTCTGCCATGACATCTGTCATGGGTGAGGCCCCCTAGGGGCCTTCTCGGGGTGCTCCGAGAAGACGCCCTGCGGGGGCCTCATACCTGCGGTTTCGCGCCGTGCGGCGGTCAGTTGCCGTACGTGGTGGCGGTCCGTCGGGACGGGCGGCGGTCAGCTGCCGTTCGTCCCGATGGTCTGGATCCGCTCGGCCGGAGTGGTGCCGAGCAGGGCCTTGCCGACCGCGCTCGCCACCTCCTCGACGCTGACCGGGTGCTTGGAGCCGTCGCCCTTGGCCACCAGGACACCGTTGAAGGTGTCGCCGTAGAGCTGCTTGAGGGCGGGCCGGTCGTAGTACGGCACCAGATCGCCGTTGACGATCTTGAAGGACAGGAACTTCGGGATGGACTTCTGCGGGCTGAAGGAGACCGCGTGCGTCGCGTCCGTACGGACCGTCACCAGGCCGGACATCGCGGGCTCGGCGAACTGCTTCATCGCCTTGTCCACCGCGGCCTTGCTGACCTGCGGCTGCTGGGTGCTCGCGGCCAGCACCACCGGTGTGTCGGTGCCGGTCGTGGCGCGCTCGCGGTAGGCGTCGGCGACCTTCTCCTTGGACGCCTTCACATCGATCGCCTTGTGGGGCGCGCCGTAGTGCGGCACCGCCTTGCCGTTCTCGAAGGTGATCCCGCCGTCCTGGGCGGCGCCCGCGGGCCCGGCGACATTCTGCAGCGCGATCTGCAGCTTCTCGTCGTCGACGATCATCGCCGGCTTGGCCGTACGGTCGACGCCGAACAGCGAGCCGATGACGGAGACCGGGTTGTAGTCCCGGCCGGCCGCGTTACGGACCGTCATCTGCGGATCGATGTCCAGGCCCGCCTTGGTGGGCTGGAGGGTCACGGACTTGCCGTCGACGGTGAGCTTGAGCGGCGCGGTGCGACGGTCCTTGAGCGCCGCCTCCAGCTTCTTGACGGCCGCTTCCTTGGTGGTGCCGCCGATGTCCACGCCGAGCGCGGTGGTGCCGTTGGGCACATCGGCGTGGTCGAGCAGCAGACCGGCCCCGTAGGCGACGCCGGCCAGCACCACGACGGCGACGCCCAGGAGAACGAGCTTGTTGCGGCCCTTCTTGGGCGGGTTGATCGGCTCGGGGATCTTGGGCCGCGGCTTGGGCGCCGCGCTCTCGCCGGCCGGGGCCGTCGCGAACGGCGACGGCGACGACGGGCCGTCGGCCCCGGGGATCTTCGGGATGCCGCTGACCAGAGTGTCGCCGGAGACCCGGTCGGGGCCGCCGAGGGCGCCGTTCTGCGGGCCGCCCTTGGGACCGTTCTTCGCCCCGCGCTTGCCCTTCGGGGCGCCGGGCGCCGGGGCGCTCGGGCCGCCGGGCAGTCCGCCGGCGATCCCGCCGCCGGCACCGAGGCCGCTGCCGGGCCCGGCGAGCGG
>NZ_QUAC01000408.1 GCF_003389455.1 Streptomyces inhibens
GCCGAGGCCGCCACGCGGCCCGTGGCGGCCTCGGCCGCGCGCCGCGCCGGCGTACTGGCCGTACGGGGCGCCGCCGTACTGGCCAAACGCATCGTGATGCTGCTGGCGCTGCTAGCCGTGGTGTTCGCCGCAATCGAGGTACTGCCCGGCGACGCGGCCTCGGCCACCTCCGAACGCGGCGAGGGCGCCGCCGGCATCGCCGCCCGCCGGCATCTGCTCGGTCTGGACCGGCCGGTGTGGGAACGCTTCTGGGACTGGATCACCGCCCTGCCCACCGGCGACCTCGGCACCTCCGCCCGCGGCGAGCGCGTCACCGATCTGCTCGCCGCACCCCTGCCCAACACCGTCCTGCTCGGCGCCACCGCCTTCGTCCTGACCGTCCTCGCGGCGCTCGCCCTCGGCATCTGGGCCGCCGCCCGCCCCAAGGGCGTCGTGGACCGCGTCGTGGACCTGACCTCCACCGCCGCCTTCGCGCTGCCCGAATTCGTGGTCTCCATCGGCCTGTTGCTGCTGCTGTCCCTGTGGACCGGCTGGCTGCCCGCCGCCACGGTCACCGGCGCCGACGGCGCCCCCGCCAGCTGGACCATGCTCGTAATGCCGGTACTGGCCCTGACCGTCCCCCAGACCGGCTGGAACACCCGCATCGTCCGCGGTGCCCTCGCCGACCAGGCCGCGACGCCCCATGTGGAGGCCGCCTACCTCGACGGCCTGCCCACCCGGCGAGTCCTGCTGCGCCATGCCCTGCCGGGTGCCTGGCCCGCCATCGCCACCGGCATCGCCACCTCTACCGGCATGCTGCTCGGCGGAACCGTCGTCGTGGAAACCCTCTTCAACTACCCAGGTATCGGCACGGTGCTGTCCGGAGCCGTCGCCGACCGTGACACCCCCGTCATCGCCGCCGTCGTCGCCTGCGCGGCAGCCCTGATCACGGTGATCCTCCTGCTGGCCGACCTCGTCCGAGCCCGCACCCTGGGAGCCCGCTCATGACCGCCATCGCGCTCCCCGGCCGGCGAGTTGCGCGCCGCCCCTGGCCGCGGATCCTCCTGCCCGTCATCCCCGCCGTCCTGCTCGTCCTGGTAGCGGTGACGGGACCGCTGCTGGCCGCACACCCCGTCGACAAACCCGTCACCGCCCCCTACGGCGAAGCCGGCGCGGACGCCGCCCTGGGCGGCGACCAGCTCGGCCGCGATGTCCTCAGCCGTCTGCTGCACGGCGGCAGCGCACTGATCGGCAGCGCCCTGCTCGTGGCGGTCGTCGTCACGCTCCTGGCCACTCTGCTCGGTTGTTTCGCCGTCCTCAGCCCGCGACTCGGGCGGCTCGTCGAGCGCACCGCGGACACCGCCATCCTCCTGCCGCCGGTACTGGGCATCATGCTCCTCGCACTGGCCTGGCCCGGCGGCGGACGCATCGCGATCACCCTGGCGGCCATCGTCCTGGGCACCCCGTATGCCGTACGCATCGTCGCCAGTGCCGCCGCGCCCCTGGCTACCAGCGGATTCATCGAAGCGGCCACCGCGAGCGGCGAACGCATCGGGCACCTGGCCCTGCGGGAAATCCTGCCCAATCTGCGCGCCACCGTCCTGGCCCTGTTCGGCCTGCGCTTCGTCGACGCCGTCTACGTCATCTCCATGGCCGGTTTCCTCCAACTCGGACCTCAACCCCCCGAAGCCGACTGGGCCCTGATGATCCGTGAGAACGGACCCGGCATCCTCCTCAACCCCTGGGCCGTCGTCGCACCCGGCCTCGCCATCGGACTGCTCGCCATCAGCGTCAACCTCGCCGCCAACGCGCTGGCGCCCGCCACCGCACGGAGGGCCGCCCTGCGATGACCACCACCGGCCGCCCCGCGCCCACACCCCAGGACACCCCCTTGGCCCTGACCGACACCCTGCCGCCCGTCACGGTCACCGACCTCGAAATCGGCCTCCCCGACGGCCCGACCCTGCTGCACTCCACCAGCCTCAGCCTGTGCGCCGGCCAGATCACCGCTCTCACCGGCCCCTCAGGCTCCGGCAAGACCACTCTGCTCCGCGCCATCATCGGAGACCTCCCCCAAGGGGCTCAGGTCACATCCGGCTCCGTCGAGGCCCTCGGCCAGGACGTGTTCACGCTCACGCCCGACGCACTGCGCACCCTGCGCCGCCACCGCATCGCCTACGTCGGTCAGGACCCCGGATCCGCCCTCAACCCCCGTATGAACGCCCGGCGCCTGATCGCCGAAGTCGCCACCGATCCCTCGCCCGAAGCCGTCGCGGCGCTGATGACCGAGTGCCTGCTGCCCGATGGCCTCGCCCATCACCGCCCAGGCGCCCTGTCCGGCGGGCAGCAACGCCGGCTTGCCCTGGCCCGCGCGCTGGCCCGCCAACCCGACGTGCTCCTGCTGGACGAACCCACCGCCGGACTCGACACCGCCCTGCGCGACGAAATCGCAGGCCTCCTGCGCCACCTCGCCACCCACCGCGGCATCGCCATCATCCTGGCCTGCCACGACCCCCACGTCGTCGAAGCGTGCGCCGACACCGTCACCACTCTCAGCGCCCCCACCACCGCCGCCCCGGCCCGTGGCGGCCCGCCCCGACGGGCCGACCGGCCGCAGGCCCCCGGCCCTGCCACCTCCCCTACCGACGGCTTGCGCGCCGAAGGGCTACAGGTCGCCTTCACCCACAAAGGCCACACTCACCGGGCGCTGCAGGACGCGAACTTCCACGCACCGGCAGGGACCTCCACCGGCATCATCGGACCCTCAGGATGCGGCAAGACCACCCTCCTGCGGACACTGGCCGGCCTCCGGTCGATGGACGCCGGCACCCTCACCTGGAACGGCCGGCCGCTGCCCGCCAACGCCCGTAAACGCAACCGCGACCAGCAACGCCGCATCCAACTGGTCCCGCAAAATCCCCTGGGCGCCCTCAACCCCGCCCGCACCATCGGCGCATCCCTCGCCCGGCCCATGCAACTCCACCGGACCGTCAGCAAGTCGGAGATGCCCGAACGCGTCCGTGAACTCCTCGACGACGTCGGCCTGCCCGGCGACTTCGCCCGCCGCTACCCCCACGAGCTGTCCGGCGGACAACGCCAGCGTGCCTCCATCGCCCGCGCCCTCGCCACCGAACCCGACCTCCTGCTCTGCGACGAAGTCACCTCCGCACTCGACCCGGCCACGGCCACAGCAGTCATGGAACTCCTGACAGACCTCCGAACCCAACGCCGACTGACCCTCGTCCTCGTCAGCCACGAACTGGATCTCGTCACCGCCTACACCGACACCATCCACCTTCTCCACGAAGGACGCGTCCACCCAGCAGAGCGCCGCGAGGGAATCGCCGCCGCCGAGGTGCGATGAAGAGGCAGCCGCTCCTGGTCCAAGACCTGGCAGGAGCGGCATGCCTCCGTCCCCGAGCGGGCACTCGGGGCAGCGCTGCCACCGCCTCTCAGATGTCCCGGAAGATCTCGATCTGTGCGCCGATCGAGTTGAGGCGTTCCGCCAGGTCCTCGTAACCGCGGTTGATGACATAGACGTTGCGCAGGACGGAGGTGCCCTCGGCGGCCATCATGGCCAGGAGGATGACGACGGCCGGGCGGAGGGCCGGGGGGCACATCATTTCGGCGGAGCGCCAGCGGGTCGTGCCGTCGATCAGGACGCGGTGCGGGTCGAGGAGTTTGACCTGGGC
Source organism: Streptomyces inhibens (assembly GCF_003389455.1). Classification (GTDB taxonomy): domain Bacteria; phylum Actinomycetota; class Actinomycetes; order Streptomycetales; family Streptomycetaceae; genus Streptomyces; species Streptomyces inhibens. Next base: position 3,672 of record NZ_QUAC01000408.1, read on the forward strand.
GCCGAGGCGGTTCAGGTCCGTCAGGTAGATCGCGCGGTTGTCGTAGACCCAGTCGTGGATGAGGGTCTGGCCCTGGGCGCTGGCCGCGATGGCCGCGAAGAAGGGGACGTTGTCGATGTTGAGGCCCGGGAAGGGCATCGGGTGGATCTTGTCCAGGGGGGCCTGGAGTTTGGAGGGGCGGACGGTCAGGTCGATGAGCCGGGTGCGGCCGTTGTCGGCGGCGTACTCCGTGCTGCGCTCGTGGTCGAGGCCCATTTCCTCCAGGACGGCCAGTTCGATCTCCAGGAACTCGACCGGGACCCGGCGGATGGTCAGCTCCGACTCGGTGACAACTGCCGCCGCCAGCAGGCTCATTGCCTCGACCGGGTCCTCGGACGGTGCGAAGTCCACATCGCGTTCGATGTGCGCGGCGCCGTGGACGGTGAGCGTGGTGGTGCCGATGCCGTCCACCCGGACGCCCAGCTCCTCCAGGAAGAAGCAGAGGTCCTGGACCATGTAGTTGGAGGAGGCGTTACGGATGACCGTGACGCCGTCGTGCCGGGCGGCGGCCAGCAGCGCGTTCTCGGTGACGGTGTCTCCGCGTTCGGTCAGGACGATCGCGCGCTTGGGGGCGACGCTGCGGTCGACCTCGGCGAGGTAGGTGCCGTCGGTCGCGGTGATCTCCAGGCCGAAGTGGCGCAGCGCCGTCATGTGCGGGGTCACGGTCCGGGTGCCGAGGTCGCAACCGCCCGCGTACGGCAGCTTGAAGTGGTCCATCCGGTGCAGCAGCGGACCGAGGAACATGATGACGCTGCGGGTGCGGCGGGCCGCCTCGGTGTCCATCGAGTCGAGGTCGAGCTCCGCGGGCGGGATGATCTCCAGGTCGTTGCCGTCGTTGATCCACCGGGTACGTACGCCGATGCTGCCCAGCACTTCGAGGATGCGATAGACCTCCTCAATGCGGGCCACCCGGCGCAGAGTTGTGCGGCCCGCGTTCAGGAGAGTGGCGCAAAGCAGCGCGACGCAGGCGTTCTTACTCGTCTTCACGTCGATGCTGCCGGACAGCCGGCGGCCGCCGACCACCCGCAGATGCATCGGCCCGGCGTAGCCGAGCGAGACGATTTCGCTGTCGAGCGCCTCGCCGATGCGGGCGATCATCTCAAGGCTGATGTTCTGATTCCCGCGTTCGATGCGGTTGACCGCACTCTGGCTGGTGCCGAGAGCCTCGGCGAGCTGCGTCTGTGTCCAGCCACGGTGCTGCCGGGCGTCACGGATGAGCCTGCCGATGCGTACGAGGTAGTCGTCTGCCATGGGGCGACCGTATCTCAGATATGAGATGGATGCGCAATTGCCGGCGGTTGAGTTGTTCTACTATTATGCGAACAACTGAGAGGTTGTCATGAAGAGTGCACTGCGTTCCGCCCCACCCTCAATCGGCCCCCTTCGGACCTGGATTGCCGCGTTACCGTTCGTCGCGGTGATCGCGGCCCTCGCCGCCGTCTACACCTCCGTCTCCGGCCGGCTACCTGAGCCGCTCGCCACCCACTTCGAGGCCGACGGCCAGGCCAACGGTTTCTCCTCCACCCATGGCTTTCTGACGGGGTGCCTTGTCCTGCTCCTCGTCGTCGGCACCGGCTTTGGCCTGCTCATCCAGCTACGGGTGCCCGCCACCGGTGCGCACTGGCTGATCGCCGGCGGATACGCCACCGCCGCCGGATTCGGCTTCGCCTTCTGTCTCACGCTGCTCGACAACGCCGACGTCACCGATGCATCCGCCGTCCGGCTGCCGTTGTGGCAGGTGGCTGCGGTGCTCGCCGTGGCCCTGGTCGCCGGTGCGCTGGGACGGCTGCTGGCCGGCCCCGCGCTCCGGCCACAGCATCCGGCATTCGGCGAGGCACCCCGGCTCGATCTGCCGGCCGGTATGTCGGCCGGCTGGTCGCGGACCATCAGTTCACCCCCGCTGGTCGCGCTGGGCGTCGTGCTGCTCGGCGCCGGGCTCGTCGTCGGCATCCTCATCGACTGGCTGACCAGCGCAAGCCTGCTCGTCGGTGGCGCTGTGGTCGTCGCCGTCAGCTCGGTACGGGTGACGGTCGACCGACGCGGGCTGTCCATCGCGTCGACGCTGCTGCCCTACCGCATCCGCTTCCGGCACATCCCCCTCGACCGCGTGGCCGAGGCCGGCAGCCGGCAGATCGCCGCCCTGGCCGAGTTCGGCGGCTGGGGCTACCGCGTCCGGGCCGGCCGCAGCGGCCTCGTACTGCGCTCGGGTGAGGGGATCGTGCTGCGGCTGACCAACGGCAGGGAGTTCGTGGTGACGGTCGACGACGCGGCGACGGCCGCCGCGCTGCTCAATGCGTATGCGGACCGCGCGCGTTCGCGGCAAGGAGGCTGACGTGCTCTTCCGGGTCGATCCCGGCTCGTCCGTCCCGCTCGGCGACCAGATCGCGGCCTTGGTCCGCGGCGCCATCGCCGACGGTTCGGTACACGCCGGGGAGCGGCTGCCGGCCGCCCGCGAACTCGCCGCGTCCCTCGGGGTGAATGTGCACACCGTGCTGCGCGGCTATCAGCGCCTCAAGGAGGAGGGGCTGATCGAACTCCGCCGCGGCCGCGGCGCTGTGGTCACCGGCGCCGCCTCCCCCGCCCGCGCCCGTCTCGGCGAGACCGCCGAGCGGCTGATCGCCGAGGCCCGCAACCTGGGACTCTCCGACGAGGAGATCGTGACGGTGGTGCGGGTGGGGCTGGCGGGAAGGTGAGCGTCCCGTGTGTGACTGGGCGGTCCAGTTGGCGGGGTTCGCCATCCGAAGTGCTCAGTCTGTCGGGGTCGCACCTGGGGACGTCGGGCCTGCCTCAGTCGAGCCCGGCCAATTCGGCGATCGTCCCGCCGAGCACCCGGTCGCGTACCTCGCCCGGGCCGGTGACCCGCTCCACCATCGCCCGGGCCAGGACCGGGTCGCCGTACGGGGCGTCCGAGCCGAACAGGGTCCGGTCCGGGATCTCCTTGATGGCCAGCCGGACCGCGAAGACGATGGTGGCCGTGGACAGCTCCAGATACATGTTCGGGGTGTCCCGGACCAGCTCGATGGCCTGCATCCAGTTGAGGCCACCGAGCTGGCTGACCACGAGCGGAACGGATGGGTACCGGCCGGCGAGCGCCGCCAGCGTCCTCAGATCGTCCGCCGTGGTCGGGGCGAATCCGTGCACGACCACGGGCAGCCGGCCGTGATCGGTCGCCGCCTGGAGCACCGGTTCGATCATCCCTGCCCGTCCCGGCGGCGGCGTCAGCTCGCCGATCCCGTGCAGCCCACGCCCGACGACCTCGCGTTCCACGGTCGCGGCAATCCGTTCCGGCTCCAGGTCCAGCGGTACGGACAGGAAGCCGATGAACCGCTCCGGCCGTGCGGCGAGTGCGGCGTCCAATTCCCGCCACGCGCCGCGATACCCCTCGGCCGTGCCGGCCCGGCCCCCGATGGCCTCGTCCAGGATCGCCATCTCCCGGCGCAGCGAGGTGAGGTCACCGGCCCGCTCCGGGTGTGGGCGGGTGGCGAACAGCACGGCGCGGTCCACCCCGGCCTCGTCCAGTAGCCCCACATGTGCCTCGACGGGGTCGTGGACGTGGCTGTGTGCATCGATGATCAATGATTCATTCCCTCCTTGACGATCGGCCCGGAATGCGGCCGACCAGTGCACTGTTGCTCCCTGACACCGTTGGAAGGTCAAGCTGGAGGGAGCTGCCGGTGCTGATCGGGGAGCTGTCGCGCCGATCCGGAGTCAGCGAGCGCCTGCTGCGCTACTACGAGCGGATGGAGCTGATCCACTCGGAGCGCCGCGCCAACGGCTATCGCGAGTACGACGACCGGACGGTGGACACGGTGCGACGCATCCGCGCCCTGCTGGCCGCCGGCCTGCCCACCCGCATCATCCGCCAGGCCCTGCCCTGCACCTTTGACGAGGCGACGCTGCGCCCCTGTCCCGGCGTTCTCACCAGCCTCCGCGACCAGCTGAACGTCCTCGACCGGCGTGCCGCCGACCTGGAGGCCGCGTGCCGCCTTCTGCGCCGGACGATCGCCGCCACCGAGAACGCAGCGAACTGAGACCGGATGTCGGGCGCCCGAGCCCGAGTCCCGCGCATCGCTAAGTTCTCGCAGGTGAGAGCCGTGGTCACCCTCTCGAACCGTGGCCACCCTCTCGTCCGCCGGCTGAAGGACTCGGGCCCGCCAAGTCGAACGCCCATCCGCCAGCTGAAGCACTCGGTCACACCGTGGCAGGGGCCTGGATGTCATCGCTCCTCCGTGGCCGTCCGCTGACCGCTCTTCGGGGCTCGTACGCGGCGTACCTGCGGGGAGAGCAGGGCGGCGCTCGTGGCCAGGACGATCAGTGCGGCGCAGCCGGCGAGCGTATGGCCGATGCCGATCTGCGTCGCGATCGGGCCGGCGACCAGCAGGCCGAGGGGCGCGAAGGCCAGTGACCCGAACCAGTCGTACGAGCTGACGCGGGACAGCGCCGCCTCGGGGACCTCCCGCTGGATGGTGGTCGCCCACAGCACCCCGAAGATGTCGGTGGCGATCCCGGCGCAGAACATGGCGAGCGCGATCAGCGGCACCGGTGCGCGTACGGCGAGCAGGGCGATCGGCAGGGCGACCGGGAACGTGGCCAATACGGCGACCAGCACCGGCCGGCGTACCCGTATTCGGGCGGCGAGTCCGGCGCCCGCGATGGTGCCCAGCGCCTGCGCGGCGACGATCAGCGACCAGGCCCGCGCGCCGCCCAGATCGCGTTCGGCCGCCAGAGGGCCGAGCACCCCGGCGTTGGCGTTGAGCGCGGCGACGACGACCGAGTACTGCGCGACGACGACCCACAGCCATTGCCGCCCGGCGAACTCCCGCCAGCCGTCCCGTAGATCCGCCCACCCCGAAGCCGCCGCGCGGGGGCTCGCGGTCAGCCGAAGTCCTCGGATGAGTGCCGCGCTCACCAGGAAGGATGCGGCGTTGAGGGCCAGCGCCCAGCCGGCGCCGACGAGCGCGACGGTCACACCGGACAGCGCGAGCCCCAGCAGCATCGCGCTGTTCATACCGACCCGCAGCAGCCCGTTCGCCTGCTGTAGCCGCCCGGCGGGGACGATCAGCGGAATGACGCCGTCCATCGCGGGGGAGAAGAGTGCGGTGGCGGTACCTGCTAGCACCGCTAGCGCACAGAGTGCCGACAGCGGCGCATGCCCCGACAGCACCATGGCGGCGAGGCCGGCGTATGCGGCCGCACCGACGAGATCGGCGACGATCATCAGTCGGGAGCGCGACACCCGGTCCGCGATCACCCCGCCGATGAGGATGAACGCCAGCTGGGGCACCGCCTGACAGGCCAGCACCAGCGACAGCCGGCCGGGCCCGGCCCCCGGCAGCGCCAGCACCGCGAAGGACAGCGCGACCCGGGCGAAGCCGTTCCCGAGGACCGAGAGCGTACGGGCGGCGGCGAGCAGCGCGAAGCGTCGGTCGCGCCAGAGCGACGGGGGAGGGGATTCAGGGGGAGCGGGTTCGGGAGGTGCGGGTTCGGGAGGTGCGGTTTCAGGGGGAGCGGACGGGGATAAGTGCGGGCGTGGGGACGCGGGTTCCGGGGTTTCCGTCACGCCGTCAGCGTAGGAGTCGAGTGCGCGGTAGCGCAGCGGTTGCACATCGATCGCGTAGGGAATCGCCTGCCGTTGCCGTGTCGTACGGACCAGACTGCGGTCATGACTTCAGCCCCGGAGCCCGGCCCACCGGCCGAGCCTGGCCCACCAGCCGAGCCCGGCCCACCAGTCGGGCCCGCCCCGCTACCCGAGCCGACCGCCCACCTCCTGCACCGCTTTCTGGCATCCCTACGATCCAGCCTCCCGCTGCGCGCGCTCTGGGCGCACGGATCGCTGGCCGGCGGCGACTACCGGCAAGGCCGCAGCGACCTCGACCTGATCGCGCTCCTCGACCGCCCCTGCACGCCGGAGGAGGAGCGGCACCTGGGCGAGCTTCACCAGACCCTGGAGACGACGGACTCTCTCGCCGCGAAGCTGCACTGCAGCTACCTGGTCGCCGACGGGACGGCCGCCGACCCCGAACGCACCCACCTCACCTGGGCACACCAGGAACTGATGCACCGTCCGGTCACCCCCGTCACCCGACGCGAACTCCACACGTTCGGCCGCGTCCTCCACGGTGACGCCCCCGCCGCATCCCTCCCACCGGTGACCGATGCACAGCTCGCCGCCTTCGTTCTCACCGACCTGCGGGACTTCTGGCGGCCCGCCCTGGACCACCCGGAACGCTGGCTCCAGGACATCTGGGTCGACCTGGGGCTGCTGACCCTGGCCCGCGCCACGGTCACCTTGCGCGACGGCACCCTGATCAGCAAGGGCGAGGCGCTGGCCGTCCTCGACGAGCTCGGCGCCCCGAGGGACCTCGTCACAGACATCAGGAACCGCCGCTACGGACCCCCGACCTCAACATCCACCCCAACACCCGCCCAAACACCCACTCCAACACCGGCCCCGGCACCGCCCCCAGCCCCAACGCCGCCCCAGCCCCCACCCCCTGCCCGCCCCCACCC
>NZ_QUAC01000409.1 GCF_003389455.1 Streptomyces inhibens
TCCGGGCCGGCGGCCACCCCGCCCCGTCCGGTCGGCAGCGCGCTGCCCGGTGCGCCCTCGACCTCGATGACCACGCGCGGCCCGCTCACGGCCGCCGGGTCCTCGGTCCAGCCGCTCTCCTCCCGGGGCAGCAGTCGCCCGTCCGCGACCCGGTAGCGGGCGTCGGCCGCGCCGGCGAGCCGCTGCGGGTCGTGGTCGACGAACACGACCGTTCCGCCGTCCGCGACCCGCTCGGCGACCGCGCGGTCGAGCTCCTCGCGCGCGCCGCGGTCCAGGCCGGTCCAGGCCTCGTCCAGGACGAGGAGTTCGGGCTCGGCGAGCAGCGCCTGGGCGACCGCGACCTTCTGGCTGGTCCCCTTGGACAGCTCGGCCAGCCGGGTGCGCGCATGGCCGGCCGCCCCGAAGCGTTCGAGCCACTCGGTGGCGCGGCGGGCCGCCTCGGGGCCGCGCAGACCGTGGATGCGTCCGAGGTGGGTGAGGTAGCCGGCGGCGGTGAAGGGCAGCGCGGCCGGGAACCGTTCGGGCACATACGCGCTGCGCGGCCGGCCGGTGATCCGTCCGGTGCTGGGCCGGTCGATCCCGGCGAACAGCCGCAGCAGGGTGGACTTCCCGCTGCCGTTGGTCCCCTCGATGCGCACCAGCGCGCGTGCCGGCACCTCAAGATGTACGTCCCGCAGCACCCAGGGGCCGCGCACCCCGTAGCGCCGCCCCACCCCGTCCAGCCTCATGCGTTCGGCACCTCCGCTGTCTGTCGGCGTCCCCGCCGCTCCGCCGAACCCGACGGTAGCCGGACCGGCGGACCGGTGCCTGCTCGGGGACGCGGTTGGCGCGGCCGGCCGTACGGGAGCCAACCGCACGCCGGACGGGCGGAGTTGGTCTGCCCCCGACGGCCGGGCAGAGCCGTCGCGGGCCGGCATCCGGACACGGCAGGCCGGCGGCGGGCCATGGCGGGGCCGGTGCCGGCGGCGTTGTCGGTGGCGGCTGGCAGACTTGGCCGGGTGACCAGCACCGAGACCGCCGGGGAGCCCGGCAACAGCACCGGCAGCCCCTTCCTGCACGAAGAGACCGACCGGGACGCGGCGCCGCAGTTCGTGCTGCCGCTCGTCGCCCGGATTGAGCGCGCCGAGCCACCGGCGCGTACGGACGCGCTGGAGACGGCGGCGCGGGCGGTGCTGGTGCTGCTGTCGGACGAGCGGTCGACCGGGGACGGCGAGTGGGCCGAGGCGGTGCGGGACTGGCAGGACGCCCGGATCCGGAAGGTGGTGCGGCGGGCGCGCGGCGCGGAGTGGCGGCGGGCCGAGGCGCTGCCGGGCATCACGGTCACCGGCGACCGCGCCGAGGTGCGGGTCTTCCCTCCGGTGCCGCTGGACGGCTGGCCGAAGGACCTGGCGCGGCTGCAGGTTTCGGGCACGGAGCTGACCGATCCGCAGCCGCCCGGGGCGCCCGCCGCCGGCCGTCCGGTGCTGTGGTTCAACCCCGAGCTGGAGATGTCCGCGGGCAAGGAGATGGCGCAGGCCGGACACGGCGCACAGCTGGCGTGGTGGGAGCTGCCCGAGGAGGAGCGGGCGGCCTGGCGCGCGGCCGGCTTCCCGCTGGCCGTGCGGTCGGCGGCGCCCGCCGACTGGGCGGCGCTGACCCGCAGCGGGCTGCCCGTGGTGCGCGATGCCGGGTTCACGGAGATCGCGCCCGGGAAAACTCTTGTAGTCGAAGGGGGCAGTCGTTTCTGTCCGCTCCCGCGCGAACGACGACCGTAGGCGGGTCTTCTGCGCCCGGCAGCGGCAGCGGCGTCGCATGCCTTCCTCGGCGCTCAGCGGACTCGGGTGACCGTCACCGTCGCGTTGTGCCCGCCGTGCCCTCCACCACCAGCTCCAGCGCTCTTGTTCCCCACCCTGCCTGGGCAGGTGGTCAGTTACAGCAGTCGCAGCCGGGGTGGCAGACACACGCTTCGCCCACCTCGGTGTCGGCTGCCGGGGCCATTGCGGCTGAGGGCGCGCAGCAGCCCTTGCCCTGCCAGGCGTCGCGGCCCTCCCTCACGGCGACGGCGGCGATGACGAGGGCGGCGACCGGGTCGGCCCAGGACCAACCGAGCGTGGCGTTGAGGACCAGCCCGATCAGCAGCACGGCGGACAGGTACGTGCACAGCAGGGTCTGCTTGGAGTCGGCCACCGCGGAGGCGGATCCGAGTTCGCGGCCCGCGCGGCGCTGGGCGGCGGACAGGAACGGCATGACCGCGAGCGACAGGACGGCGATCACGATGCCGGGGATCGACCGTTCCGCTTCCCCCGTGCCGGCGAGCGCGCGGACGGCGTCGACGGTGACGTACGCGGCGAGCGCGAAGAACGAGACAGCGATGATCCGCAGGGTGCGCTGCTCACGCGCCTCCCGTATCGCGTGGTCGCGAGCGGAGAACTGCCAGGCGACCGCGGCGGCGGAGGAGACCTCTATGACGGAGTCGAGCCCGAAGCCGATCAGCGCGGTGGAGGATGCCAGAGCGCCGGCCGTGATCGCGACGATCGCCTCTATGACGTTGTAGGTGATGGTCGCGGCGACCAGCAGGCGTATGCGCCGGGTCAGCACGTCGCGGCGGGCCGGGCTCGGGCCGAGGGATATCGCGGTCATTCAGCAGCAGTCCTTCTCGTCGGCGTCGGGGCAGGTGCGGTCCGCCTCGACGGCGACCACCGCGTTGCGCAGGTCGTCGAGTGCGTGACCGAGGCGCTCGTCGACGAGTTCGTAGCGGGTGCGCCGGCCGTCGGGGACGGTGACGACCAGGCCGCAGTCGCGCAGGCACGCGAGGTGGTTCGACAGCCGGGTGCGGGAGATGTCGAGGGCGTCGGCGAGGTCGGCCGGGTAGGCCGGGGCCTGGCGCAAGGCGAGCAGGATGCGGCAGCGGATGGGGTCGGCGAGGGCGCGACCGAACCGCGCCAGCACTTCGATGTCGGCGGCGAGTGTCAGCACCCTCCGACAGTACAGGGAATCCTGAATTCAGGAAATCATGGATCCAGCTTCTCGCAACCCGCCGGGTCCGCAGCAGCCGGCACCGGACGCCCTGCACCGCCGCGCCCGGAGGCGGTCGCGGTACGGTGTTGCGGCGATGGATGACGACGTGCGGCCCTGGGACGCGGCGGCGCCGCTCGTACGGGCCGCGCAGAGCGGTGACGCCCTCGCCATGGACGACTTGCTGAAGCTGGTGACGCCGTACGTCACCCGGCTGTGCGCCCCGATCGCCCCGGACGACACCGCGGACGCCGTGCAGGAGTCCCTTCTCGCGGTGTTCCGGGGGCTGCGCGGGCTGCGCGATCCGCAGGCGTTCTACGGCTGGGTGCGTGCGGTCACCGTGCGGGAGGCCGTCCGGGTGGCGCGGCGCTCCGCGAGTGAGACGCCCGCAGACCCCGAGGAGATCGTCCGGCTGCGGGACCTGCTGCCCGGCATCGGAGGCGAACTGAGCGTGGAGGTACGTGACTTGCTCGCCCGACTGCCCCTCCGGCATCGCACCGTACTGGTGCTGCGGGAACTCGAAGGAATGGACGAGCGGGCGACGGCCGAGCTGATCGGCGTACCCGAGGGCACCGTGAAGTCACGGCTGAGCAGGGCCCGTTCCTCCTTCCGGAAGGCGTGGACACGGTGAACTCCCCCGACCCTGTCGCCCGGCTGCGCGTACTGGCCGCCGGACTGCGCGCCCCCCTGTACGCCGAGGCCCGGATCGCTCTGCCCTTCGACCAGGTGTGGGCGGTCATCGCCGACCTGGAGGGCGAACTGCCCCATCTGATCTCCTTCGTACGGGAGTTCAGGGTCCCGCCCGGCGACAGCGAGCGCAAAGCGGCGCAGGCCGTGGACGTACTCGGTCTGCGCGGGCCGTTCGACGTGCGGCTGAGCCCCGGGTGGTGCCTCATGCAGTCCCGCCTGGTGACGATGGGAATGGCCGCGGCGCCGGACGGCACCGGGACGCGGCTCGCCGTGTGCGGCGCGGCGCGGCCCGCCGCCCTCGGCCCCGTGCAGCGCGTGTACCGCAGCCTGCTCGGCAGACGCCGCACTCGTGCCTTCTTCCGCGAGGTGGAGCGCCGCGCCGCACTGCGCTGACCCCTCACCCGGTCCTGGCGATGAGTTTCCGCAGGGCCTCGGCCACCAACTCCGGCCGCTCCTCGTGCAGATGGTGCCCCGCGCCCGGCACCACCCTTACGGTCAGATCGTCCGCGTGGGGATCGCCGCCGCGCAGCAGGGCCGGCGGGATCACCGGGTCGTGCTCGCCGCCCAGGACGAGCGTCGGGACGGTCAGCCGCCGTCGGCGGTGGGTGCCCCGGAAGCCCGCCGGGATGTCCCGCACGACGTACTGCCAGAACATCGCCTGCCCGGCGTGAGCCGAGGCCTGTGCCGCCCCGGCGAACTCCGTGAGATCCGCCTCCCGCCACGCCGTCGGGTCGGCGACCGCGCGCCGCAGCAGATACCGGGTGAAGGCCGGCCAGTGCCGCAGGACCAGCCGTCCGAGTACCGGGTACTCGATGAAGGCTGTGAACCACATCCGCCACAGATTCGGCAGGACATCACGGTGCCGCGTCCACGGGTGCGCCATGTTCAGTGCCAGGAAGGCGCGGAACCGGTCCGGGGCCCGCTGACAGAGCCGGAAGCCCACCCCGGCACCCCAGTTGTGCCCGACCAGGGTCACCCGGTCGAGGCCGAGCTCGTCGAGAAGCGCGAGTATGTCGTCGCCGAGTCCGTCCGTGTCGTAACCGCGCTCGGTCTGCTCCGACCAGCCGAAGCCGCGCAGATCGACGCAGATCAGCCGGTGGCCGCCGGCGAGCAGCGGGACGAGCGCGCGCCACGCGTACCAGTGCTGCGGGAAGCCGTGCAGCAGCACTACGGGCTCGCCGCTGCCGGACTCGGCGATGTGCAGCCGGGCCCCGCGGACCGTCACCCACCGGTGCTCGGCCCCTTCCAGCGGGGGCATGGGGCGGTTGCTGTTGATCACGAGGGAATCCCTTCGCCGGATGTGAGAAGCCGCGTTCACCCCGCCAGGAGGCGCACGACCCCTCGAAGGTTCCCTCGTGTTTGCGTGTACGTTCTGTGAGTACGTACGGTCGGCAGCTTTCCGTCGTCCATCGCTACTTCAGCCAACCCATCCATGCGCCGGACAGCGGTGAAGATCTGACCGCTGTCAACTTCCTCCGCAACTCGGGAGAGCATCAGTACGGCGTGTGCCGGCATTCGTCTCATCAGCGCCTGACGATCCGGCGGATGACGGCCGCGCTCGCCGAACTCTCAATAACCCTCACAGCCGGAAAGTCGAGAAGTCAGGATCAATCACGCCGGATGATCACGCTCGTATATCCGATTGCCGGGCACCTGAAAACGGTGCCGTGCGGGGTCCGCGACCAGGGCGCGAGACGGTCGCCACAGCACCCGCGTACAGCCATTCGCGGAGGTGAACTCCCAGGTAAACGAGAGACAAAATCATGCCCCGGAAAGACTCAACCGAGTCCATTGGATTCCTCAAGGGCGACCGACTGGACGCAAAATCCAGGAGGGGCCTCTGCGAAAGGGGCGGCCCTCGTGTATTTTTAACGGTCCGTTTGTTCTCGGACCTCAGGGCGCCGCAGCTGTTACGGCCGTTCGCTCGGTTTCGACCGGCATCGGCTTCTTCGTACGGCGCAGCATTCCGACCGCAATGCCGACGATGACAAGAGCCGTGGCACAGAAGGTCAGCGTGGTCATGCGCTCACCCTGGAAGATCCAGGCGGACGCCAGGCCGAATACCGGGACGAGCAACGAGAACGGAGCGACGGTCGGCGCGTCATAGGTGCGCAGGAGATATCCCCAGGCGGCGAATCCGAACAGCGTTGCACCCCACGCCACATAGAGCGCGGCGCCCACTCCGCTGAGGTTCAGATTTTGCAGCGCCCGCAGGTCCGCGTCCCAGCCTTCGAAGGGCACGGAGATGAGCGCGAGCGGGACGGGCGGCACGACGCTCACCCAGACCATGAACCGGAACGCATCCGGCGGACTCGCCTTCCGCATGGCGATGTTCGACAGGCCCCAGCATGCCCCCGCACCCACGACCAGCAGGAATCCGGCGAGCGTGCCGGCTGTTGAGTCCAGCCCGGCCAGCACGATGCCCACCGAGGCAATGGCCATGCCGACGATCTGCACCCGCCGGGCGCGCTCCTTCAGCAGCACCGCGGCGAAGAGCACGGTGAACACCGCCTGGCCCTGGAGCACCAGGGAGGCCAGCCCCGGGGGCAGCCCCGCATGCATACCGATGAACAGCATCCCGAATTTCATGATGCCGAGCGTGACGCCGACCGCAATCACCCAGCGCCAGGCGACTTTGGGCCGCCCGACGAAGAAGACCGCGGGCAGCGCGGCCAGGAGAAAGCGCACCGCAGAGAAGAGAAGTGGTGGAAAATCGCGCAGCCCCACGTCGATCACAACGAAGTTCGCGCCCCATACGGCAGCGACAACCACCGCCAGGGCAACGTGTACGGGCTTCATGCCAATGGCTCCTGGGGACGCGCTCCTTCGGGATTTTCCATCACAACAGTCGCCGCCCGTAAGGGCCAGCAAAGGTTTCTGAAGGTGGGGTATTAGCATCGCTTCATGTTCGACCTCAATCGCTTACGCGCCCTGCGCGCTGTGGCCACCCACGGCTCGATGACGGGTGCGGCCGCAGCCCTGGGCTACACGCCGTCCGCCATCTCCCAGCAGATCGCCAAGCTGGAGCGCGAGACCGGCTCCGAACTGCTCGACCGGCAGGGCGGCAAGGTGGAGCTCACGCCCGCGGGCTGGCTGCTCGCGGAGGCGACGGACGAGGTCGTGGCGGTGCTGGAGCGGACCCGCTCGCGCCTGGAGGAGCAGCGCGACCGGCCCACCGGGCGGCTGATGCTCGCCGCGTTCCCCACGGCCTGCCGCGGCTTCGCCGCCGCCGCGCTCGCCGACCTCGTCAGGCGCCACCGCACCCTGGACTGCCAGCTGGTGGAGGCCGACCCCAACCGCGCCATCAGCCTCGTCGTACGGGGGGAGGCTGATCTCGCGGTCGTGCACGACTGGCACAACACCCCGCTGACGCTGCCCGCCTCGCTGTCCGTCACCGAACTGGGCGAGGACATCGCCGACGTCGCCCTGCCCGAAGGGCACCCGCTCGCAGAGCGGGACGTGCTGACCCCGTACGACCTGCGGAAAGAGCGATGGATCGGGCAGGGCTCCGGGGCCATGTGCCATGAGTGGCTGCTGCGCTCCTTCTCCGATCTCGGCACCGAACCGGACATTCCCTACCAGATCGAGGAATACGAGTCCCAAATATCGCTTCTGGCAGCGGGGTTGGGCGTCACGATGCTGCCCCGACTCGGCCGCGGCACCCTGCCGCCCACCGTCCGCGTCGTCCCGATGCAGCCCGCACCCTCCCGTCGACTTTCGGCCATCTGGCGCTCCCAGGCCGACCGCAGGCCCGCGATTCACGCCACATTGGCAGCGCTGCGCGGGCACTGGCCGGGCGCGAATTCCGGCCAGCCGGCCCGAGAATCCGCGTGAACTCCGGGTCAACTCCGCGGGGACATTCGGGCTATAGCGAATAGCCGGACGACCCACATCCCGAGACCGACGATTGACAAGCCCGAGAAACGTGATCAAGAGTAGGTCCTGACAGCGCAGCCGGTAAGCGCTGACGATTTCCGGATGGGGGACAGTACCGGATGGCTCCTTTCTCTCGCACGGCCGATTAGTTGTCGCCGCAGGACACGACCAGATCGGCTGGCGCACTATCGGGGATTTCACGCACAGACGCCTTGCCGCGCTGAGCAGAGTTCCCTTCTTTCGACGATTACTGATCGCCGGGCGATTCCGCCTGCCTGCTTCCCTTTCCTTCCTTCTGGCGCAATGCCAGGCCACCAGATCCGTTTCCTCGTGCCACGCGCCTTCCTTGGCGCCGGCCCACCGTCGTTCGGTTGAAAGAGGCGCTTGTCCGTCATGGCAATTGACTCGCCCATGCCCACTCCCTTAGCGGCACCCGACCATGCCTCGGCCCTCCAGGAGCTGCGGACCGTGCTGTCCGCAGAGAACTACGAAGGCGCCGTCCGCTGCGCGGCGCGCCTGTACGACGCACTCCCGGACAAGGAGCAACTCGTCAGCAATGTCGTCCTGGTGGCCTACGGCGGCGGCAAGGACAGCTCGTACACTCTCGCCTTCGTCCGGACGATGCAGCTCATCCTCTCCCAGGAACACGGCGCGACGTTCCGCATGCGGGTCGCGGCCTGCGGCACGCGGGCATGCCGCAGGCCGTGATGGACAACATCGACCGCGCCTACCGCTCCCTGCGCCTGTTGGATGACCCCGACTGCGAGCTGCTGCTGATCGACGGGCAGCAGGTGCGGACCTTCGACGCCACGCTGCCGCAGACGGACGACGTCGTGGGGCGCAACCGCCTCGACATCCTGATGACCGGCCACCGCACGGCCGCCGACGCCCGCCCGACGTTCTGCAACGCCTGCAACTGAGCATGGTCAACTCCTTCGGCCTGGCCGCGGGGTACGACGGCGGCGTCGACCTGATCATCACCGGCGACTCCCAGCAGGAGCAGCGGGACTACTACCTGTGGGTCAGCCGGCTCGCCCGGAAGTTCGGGCTGCAGCCGCCGCGCGACATGCGCGCCGGCTTCCAGGGTTTCCTCGCCTCGCTCAACAACATCTCGCAGGCGTACTTCGCCGATATCCACGGCCCTGACGCGCCGGACGTCGTCGCCGAGCACGCGATCACCACCGACGTCCGCACCGGTCTGCAGTTCTTCTCGATCTACGACGACACGGCTTACGCCTCCGGCGACCACTGGGAGCTGCTCACGGACCACCTGGGCTTCCGCTTCGACGACATCGCCTTCAGCTTCACCGAGTCCGACTGCGGCAACCCCGCGCTGATGGCGCACCTGCGCGCCCTCAAGTGCGAGCACCGCTACGGCCAGTCGTACGCCGAAGGGCTCGCCGGGTACGTCGAGTTCGCCATCTCCCTCATGCACAAGAAGGAGTTCCCGCCGCAGCTCGTGGAGATCATGCGGGAGCGCTACGAGGGCCGGGACGACCGGATGCGGGCGGCCATGGATGCCTACGCCGCACAGGCGTACGGCTTCACCGAGGAGCAGCTCGTCGCCATGGTCCACGCGCCGTTCACGGAGAAGGGCACGAACCTGGAGACGTACCTCGCCGCCGAGCAGCCTGACCTTCTCACCCACGCCCCGCTCATACGTGGGCTCCTGGACGGTTCGGTCCCGACGGCGGACGGGGAGACCGTCCGGGTCACCGAACGCCTGGAGCAGCTCAGTGGCCTGACGCTGGATCAGCTGAAGGTGCTGTACGGCAGCTCGCTCCGGTTGCCGAGCCTCACCCCCGCCGGCGGCGAACTCATCGACGCCATCCTCGAAGGCGACCCGCACAAGCAGGTCGTACACACCCGGCACAGCGCCGAGGGCCCCGTGGTGCCCGAGCTGCTCTCCGGCCGGTGACCGTGACAACCGGCAATCCCCCGGGGGACTTCGTACAAGTAGGTGCCACCCGCGACGGTCTGGACCCGTATCTGGACTGCGCACGCCGCCGCGGCATGCGGGCGGTGCTGGTGGAGACGCCCGCCTATCTGCGCTGGCGCAGGCTGCTCGGACGGCGGGAGTTCGATGTCGAGGTGGCCGTGGCGCGGCCGCAGGACCCGGACGCGGTCCGCGCGGCGCTCGCCGCCGCCGCGGTCGCGCCCGGCCTCGTCCTGACCGGGTTCGAGCGCTATGTGTACGCCGGGTTCGCCCTGGCCCGTGCGCTGCGCGTGGCACCGTGGCCGGGCGCAGGCGACGGCTTCCGGCCGCTGGACAAGCGCGAGCAGCGCGAGGCTCTGCTGCGCGGCGCTCCGCAGGTGGCCCAGCCCCGCTTCGTACCTCTGGGCCCCGGCGACGGGGACGCGGCGGACCGGCTCGGCTTCCCGCACGTCATCAAGCCGGCGGACGGCGGCGGTGGGCTCGGTGTGCCGCTCGTGGACGGCGTCGCACAGCGCCGCCGCGCCCTGGACCGCGTCCGCGCTCTGGTCAACTACGGGGGCGGCGCGTTCTCGGGCATCGTGGCGGAGGAGTTCGTCAAGGGCCCCGAGCTCTCCCTCCAGGGCGTCGCCCACGAGGGCAACGCCGTGCTGCTGAGCGTGTGCGAGAAGCTCACCTGCCTCGAAGAGGTACGCGGCGAGTCCGACCTGTCGGGCTTCCGCGAGGTGGGCCACGTGGCCAGGCCCGGCGACGGCGCACCGCCCGCGCTGCGCGAGCTGGCGCAGGCCTGCCTGGACGCCACCGGCTACCGCGCGGGCCCCTTCCACGTCGACGTCATCCAGGGCCCGGCCGGTCCGGTCTTCGTGGAGATGGGGTTCCGGCTCTCCGGGGGCGGGCTGGTGGCGCTCGTCGAGAAGGCGACCGGCGCCGACTGGGCGGAACTGGCCTTCCGCACCCACCTCGGCGACGCGGCGCCGGTACGGCCGCCGTTCCCGGACGGCGGCCGTACCGGCGGGGAGTCCGTCC
>NZ_QUAC01000410.1 GCF_003389455.1 Streptomyces inhibens
ACAGGCCGCGAGCAGGCCCGGCAGGCTCGGCAGCGGCGCCACGTCGGTGTCCGCGGCGTCCCAGGGCAGCACGGCGACCAGGGCGAGCGGGACGCCCGGGGTGAAGCGCAGGGTGTCCCGCAGCGCATCGCGCAGCGCGGCCGCGGCGCCGGGCCGCCCGGCGGGCTCCGAGATCAGCAACTCCCGCAGCAGATCGCCGAGTTCGGACCCGGCGCGGGCCTCGTCGGCCAGCAGCGCGCCGATCCGGGCGGCGGTCTCCATCGCCTGTGCGATCCGCGGGTCGGGCGGTGCGCCGCGGCCGCCCAGCGCGAGGTCGGTCAGATGCCCGTCGTCCAGCAGCCAGACATAGCCGTGCACGATGCCCCGATGGCGTACGGGCAGACAGATCCGGCCCCGGAAGACCCCGGCCGCCGGGTCGGGCGGAATGCGCAGCGCCGTCTTGGCGCGGGCGATCCCGAACGCCTCGAACCAGGCCCGTACCGCCGCCGACGAGCGGCGCTGAAGGATCGAGCGGGTCCGCACCGGGTCCATGACCTCGTCGTCGTCGCCCTCGTGCGCACCGAACGCAATCAGCCCGAAATCCCGGTCCTCCAGCGTCGCCGGCGCGCCGAGCGCCGCCGAGATCTCGTCCACAAGCTGCTGGTAGTCGCCCCTCATCCGCCGTCCGGCCCCTCTCCTGTCACCACACCACCGGCACCGCCGGCATCTCGGACACCCGTCACACCACTGTCACCACTGACATGGGTGTCCTACCCCCATTCTCATACATCTGTCTGAGATCCCGACCACGAAGGCGTGACAGCTGTCGATGGCCGGGAAGTGGCGCGATCCTTAAATTTCAGGTGGCTCAATCTTGCCGACGCGTCCGCCCCGTCCGGTGTCCGCCCGGCACTTGTCACCCTGAAACGTGGAGGTGCCCCATGCTGGGTCCCGTGCTTCTCGCCGCATCGCGCAGCGACAGCATCCGCCGTATCGTCGCGGCCGCTCCGGTCACCCGCCCCGTGGTGGACCGGTTCGTCGCCGGCGAGCACCTGGACGAGTCCATGGCGGCGGTGCGGAACCTCGCCGCGCGAGGCCTGGAGGTCACCCTCGACCACCTCGGCGAGGACATCACCGACCCGGCCGAGGCGCTGCGCAACCGTGACGCCTACCTCCAGCTGGCCGCGGCCCTCAAGGAGCACGGGCTCGGCGTGAAGGCCGAGATGTCGGTCAAGCTGTCCGCCTTCGGCCAGGCGCTGACCGGCGGGCACGAGCTGGCGCTGAAGAACGTCACTCCGGTGGTCGAGGCCGCCGCCGAGGCCGGTACGACCGTGACCCTCGACATGGAGGACCACACCACGGTCGACTCCACCCTCGCGATCCTCGCCGACCTGCGCGAGCGCTTCCCCCAGACGGGTGCGGTGCTGCAGTCCTACCTCTTCCGCACCGAGGACGACTGCCATGCGCTCGCCGGGGAAGGCTCCCGGGTGCGGCTGGTCAAGGGCGCGTACAAGGAGCCCGCGACCGTCGCCTTCCAGGACAAGCGGGAGGTCGACCAGGCCTATGTGCGCTGCCTGAAGATCCTCATGGCCGGGAAGGGCTACCCCATGATCGGGTCGCATGACCCGCGGATGGTGGCCATCGCCCAGGAGCTGGCGCACCGCAACGGGCGCAAGCCGGCCGACTACGAATTCCAGATGCTGTACGGCATCCGTGAGGCGGAGCAGCAGCGGCTGGTCGCCGAGGGGAACCGTATGCGGGTGTACATCCCCTACGGCACCGACTGGTACGGCTACTTCATGCGCCGGCTCGCCGAGCGCCCTGCGAACCTCGGATTCTTCCTGAGGTCGCTGGCGACCCGCCGCTGACGGACGAGGGCCCGCGGCTCTCCGGCCGGGGGTCCGGGGGGTGTCCCCCGGGAGATGCAGTCCGAGGCCGCCGGCCACCCGCGGCTGATCGCCTCCGGCGGCACCACGGGTGGATGCTGGATGCCAGGGGGTGATGTCCCCGATGTGGCCGCCCGCAGCCGCCCACCCGACGTGGCCGCGGCCGCACCCACCGACGTACGAAAACCGACGAGCGAAATCGAAGGAGACACGGCCGCTATGGACGCTGTGACCCAGGTCCCCGTGCCGGTGAACGAGCCGGTCCACACCTACGCCCCCGGCAGCCCGGAGCGTTCCCGTCTGGAGGCCAAGCTCAAGGAGCTGGCCGACAACCCGATCGAGCTGCCGATGACCATCGGTGGCGAGCGGCGGATGGGCGGCGGCGAGCGTTTCGACGTCGTGCAGCCGCACAACCACTCCGCCCGTCTCGGTACGTACGCCAACGCCACGGTCCAGGACGCCCAGGAGGCGGTCGACGCCGCGCTGGCCGCCGCCCCGGCCTGGCGTGCGCTGTCCTTCGACGACCGCGCGGCGATCATCCTCAAGGCCGCCGACCTGCTCGCCGGCCCCTGGCGCGAGACGATGGCCGCCGCCACCATGCTCGGCCAGTCCAAGACCGTCCAGCAGGCCGAGATCGACACCCCCTGCGAGCTGATCGACTTCTGGCGCTTCAATGTGCACTTCGCACGCCAGATCCTCGCCGAGCAGCCCCCGGCGAACTCCCCGGGTGTCTGGAACCGCTCGGACCACCGCCCCCTCGAAGGCTTCGTCTACGCGATCACGCCGTTCAACTTCACCGCGATCGCCGGCAACCTCCCGACCGCGCCCGCCCTCATGGGCAACGTCGTGGTCTGGAAGCCGTCCCCGACGCAGACCTTCGCCGCCGTGCTGCTGATGCAGCTGCTGGAGGAGGCCGGGCTGCCCAAGGGCGTCATCAACCTCGTCACCGGTGACGGCAAGGACGTCTCCGAGGTGGCGCTGACCCACCCCGACCTGGCGGGCATCCACTTCACCGGTTCGACCAAGACCTTCCAGTACCTGTGGAAGACGGTCGGCAACAACATCGAGAACTACAAGACCTACCCGCGGCTGGTGGGCGAGACCGGCGGCAAGGACTTCATCGTCGCCCACCCCACGGCCGACCGCGCCGTGCTGAAGACCGCCATGACCCGTGGCGCCTTCGAGTTCCAGGGCCAGAAGTGTTCCGCGGCCTCCCGCGCCTACGTCCCGGCCTCCCTCTGGAACGACGGCCTCAAGGAGGAGTTCGCCGCCGAGGTCGACTCCCTCAGCATGGGCGATGTCTCGGACCTGTCGAACTTCATGTCCGCCGTCATCGACGAGCGCTCGTTCGCCAAGAACAAGGCGGCGATCGACCGTGCCAAGGCCGACCCGACCGTCGAGGTCGTGGCCGGCGGTACGTACGACGACAGCGAGGGCTACTTCGTCCGCCCGACGGTCCTGGTCTCCACCGACCCGGAGAACGAGATCTTCAAGGACGAGTACTTCGGCCCGATCCTCGGCGTCTACGTCTACGACGACGCCGACTACGACGCCATGCTCACCCAGATGGAGTCCGCCTCTGCCTACGGCCTGACCGGTTGCGTCATCGCCCGGGACCGTGCCGAGGCGGCCCGCACCTGCGAGCTGCTGCGCTTCGCGGCCGGCAACTTCTACATCAACGACAAGCCCACCGGCGCCGTCGTCGGCCAGCAGCCCTTCGGCGGCGGCCGCGCCTCCGGCACCAACGACAAGGCCGGTGCCAAGCAGAACCTGATGCGCTGGACCTCCACCCGCTCCATCAAGGAGACCCTGGTCCCGCCGACGGACTACCGCTACCCGCACATGGGCTGATGCCCGCGTGAACACCGACGGCCCGGCGCCCCTCCTCCCCAGGGGTGGCCGGGCCGTCGGCGTGCTCCCGGGCGCTTCGTGTGGCGCAGCTGACACCGCCGAGCCGGACCGGGCGGGACGCCCGTGACCTGCGGATATCCGGGGATCACCGGTTCGGGAAGATGGTCGCCGTCTCAGATAGTAGGAAGCCCAAGTAATTGTGCAGACATCACGGCCGAGCTGTCCTAGCTTTGTAGGAGCCGAACGTAACGCTCCATCGAGCGATTGCGGATGCGGCCCGGTGCGCAAGCGCAGGTGACCCCTGCCGTGCCGTGGCCCCCGCTCTTTCCGGCCGCTTCTGGATCGACGCATCCCATCTGTTCTCGGGGCTTTGGCATTGGAGACGTGAATCATGGCCGAGACTGCCGTCCGCAGGACCCGTCACTCCGCCCGTACGACCAACGAAGCCGACCGTCGCAACGCCGCGGCCGCTCTCCAGCGCGCCCTCGACCGCCGCGACAACGGCGGCTCCACCGGACACTGAAGTGATGCGCGCACAGGCCGGGCCCCTGCCGTCGCGGCTGTCGTCGGAGCTGTGCCACTGCTGGTGGCGGATCCGGTCGTCGCTGGCCCGTTGGATCGGTCCCTCGTAACGCCACAAGGGCGCCCGGATCCGGGGCGCCCCTGCGGGTGGGTGTGAGCCGGCTCAGTGTGAGCGGGTCACCTCGAAGTGGTCGATGCGCTCGCCGGATTCGGCGAGCGCGGTGACCTTCATCCGGGGGCGGTGGCCCGGCGAGACCTCGACGGCGATGAAGGAGTAGCCGGTGTAGCGGACCCGGGACCACTCCACGGTGTCCTTGGTCTTCACCTGGCCCTTGGACCAGTGGTAGGTGTCGACGTGGTCGAGGTCCTTGACGTGGCCCTCGTAGCTGTCGGGTACGGGGAAGTCGTAGAGCGACCTGCCCGCGCCGCCGGCGGTGACGTAGACGATGCCCTCGTGTGCGGAGTCGACGCTCTCGCCGATCGGCATCTTCTTGCTGACCCGGCCGCCCTTGATGGCGTCGGTCCGCTCGTAGACGTGGTTGTGGCCGTTGATGACCAGATCCACCCGGTGCTTCTCGAACAGCGGCAGCCAGGCGTCGCGCACCCCGCCCTCGGAGGCGTGCGAGTTGGTGGTGGAGAAGGCACAGTGGTGGAAGAAGACCACGATGAAGTCGATGCCCTTGGCGGCGCGCAGCTCGGCCAGCCGGCGGTCCAGCCAGCGGGTCTGCCTGCCGCCGGTGTAGCCCTGGTTGGCGGGGATCTCATACGAGATGTCGTTGGCGTCCAGGGCGACGACCGCGACATTGCCGTAGGTGAAGGAGTAGACGCCGGGGGCGTTCTTGGCGTCCGGGCCGTTGCCGGGCAGCGTCCAGCGGGCGTTCTGGCCGCCGTAGCCGTTGGGTGAGTACCAGGCCTCCATGTCGTGGTTGCCGGTGGTCACCATCCACGGCACGGACTTGGCCACCGACTCGGTCTGGGCGAGGAACTGGTCCCACACCCGTGCGTCATAGGTGTCGTGGTCGGAGCCCTGGCCGTCCGGGTCCGCGTAGCAGATGTCGCCCGCGTGCAGGTGGAAGGACGGGTTCTGACCCAGGATCAGCTGGTCGTTGGCGAGCGCGTGGTAGCTCACGCCCTGGTCGCCGAAGGCCGTGAAGACGAACTTCTCGGCGCGGGCCGGGGCGGTACGGAAGGTGCCGACGGTGGAGAAGTGGCGCGGGTCGGCGGGGTCGAAGCCGTCGTGGCCGACGCCGTAGTAGTACGTCGTTCCCGGGCGCAGTCCGTCCAGCGCGGCGTGCAGGTAGTACTGCTGCACCGCGGGCAGCTTCGCGGACAGCGACGGGGTGTGCAGATCGCGCACCTCGGCCTCGATCTTGCGCCCCAGGTCCCACGGCTTGAGACCCACCCGCAGATACGGCCGCTTCACCGCGAACGGCACCTGCCAGCCGATCCGCATCTGGCTCTTGGGGTCGGCGCCGAAGGCCAGATGGCGGCCGAAGGGGGCCACCAGCGAACCGTCGACGGTGGCGGTGGCCTGCGAGGTGAGGAGGGTGGGGGAGACGGCCTGGGCCGAACCGGCCAGCAGACCGGAGCCGGCGACCACTCCCGCGGTGGCGGCAGAGGTGCGCAGCAGACCCCGGCGGGTCAGCTTCGTACGGAGGTAGTCATGCTGCTCGGGCATGCTCATCCGGGCCGCGAGCTGCTCCGGTATACCGACGCGCGGGGTGTGCGAGGGCAGCGGTTCGGCCCCCCGGGAGTTTCCAGTCATGCTGCCGAATTTCGCAGCATCACCCGACCACAGTGGGTCGTTGGGGTGAACGGCAGCTGACCGGCTTCCCATGTGTCCGTATGGCGGACGTTACGTGTCAATCAATGGGACCGCGAGTAGGGTCCAAACATGTCTCGCAGCATTCGCCTCGCAGTGATCCCCGGTGACGGTATCGGCCAGGAAGTCGTGGCCCAGGGCCTGAAGGTCCTGACCGCGGTCCTCCCGCAGGACATCAAGCTGGAAACCAAGGAGTACGACCTTGGTGCCAAGCGATGGCATGCGACCGGCGAGACCCTGCCGGACGCGGAGCTGGAGTCGCTCAAGCAGCACGACGCGATCCTGCTCGGCGCCATCGGCGACCCGTCCGTACCCTCCGGCGTGCTGGAGCGCGGTCTGCTGCTCAAGCTCCGCTTCGCGTTCGACCACTTCGTGAACCTGCGCCCCTCGAAGCTCTTCCCGAACACGGCCACCCCGCTCGCCGGCCGCCCCGACATCGACTTCGTCGTCGTCCGCGAGGGCACCGAAGGCCCCTACACCGGCAACGGCGGCAGCCTGCGCACCGGCACCCCGGCCGAGGTCGCCACCGAGGTCAGCGTCAACACCGCCTACGGTGTGGAGCGCGTGGTCCGGGACGCGTACGAGCGGGCCAACGCCCGCCCCCGCAAGAAGCTGACGCTGGTTCACAAGAACAACGTCCTGGTCTACGCGGGCCACATGTGGAAGAACATCTTCGACAAGGTCGGCCAGGAGTACCCCGAGGTCACCACCGACTATCTGCATGTCGACGCCGCGACGATCTTCTTCGTCACCCAGCCCGAGCGGTTCGACGTGATCGTCACCGACAACCTCTTCGGCGACATCCTCACCGACCTCGCCGCGGCCGTCACCGGCGGCATCGGCCTGGCCGCCTCCGGGAACATCAACCCGACCGGCGAGTTCCCGTCGATGTTCGAGCCGGTGCACGGCTCCGCGCCGGACATCGCGGGCACCGGCAAGGCCGACCCGACGGCGACGATCCTCTCCGTCGCCCTGCTGCTGCGCCACCTCGGCTTCGAGCAGCAGGCCGCCCGCATCGAGGAGGTCGTCGCGGCCGACCTGGAGGCCCGGGACGGTACGGCGCGCAGCACGGACGAGATCGGCGATGCGCTCGCGGCACGCGTAGCGGGCTGACGCCCGCGCACCGAACAGAACGTGACAGCGCCGGGCCGCCTACGGTCCGGCGCTGTCCGCGTTAAATCCACTCTGGGCTACCGCCCGGTTGAATGCGACCATCGGACCCGGACCGCGCACACGGTTCCAGCGGCGGAGAGCCACGGGCGATAATCGGACGTGGTGTCGCCGTCCGCGAGGAAACTCGGACGTCCCAGTAACGACCGGTACGTTCAAGATCTCGTCGTGCGCGCGGCCGCCACAAACCGCACCGGTGCCGCAAGGTGGGGGGCCGACCCCCCGACCCCCGGCCGGAGGGCTGGGCCGGTGACCCTCCCCCAGCTAACGCTGGGAGGTACCCCCAGGTATCGGAACACGCAGTGAAGGACATGCATTCATGACGACGCCCACGATCGAGCTCAAGCCCTCCTCGCACCCGCTGTCCGACGCGGAGCGGGAGCAGATCCTGGCCGCCCCCGGCTTCGGCCGCCACTTCACCGACCACATGGTGACGATCAGGTGGACGGAGGGCCGCGGCTGGCACGACGGGCAGCTCGTGCCGTACGGGCCGCTCTCCCTCGACCCGGCGACCAATGTCCTGCACTACGCCCAGGAGATCTTCGAGGGCCTCAAGGCCTACCGCCAGCCCGACGGCTCCGTCGCCACCTTCCGCCCCGACGCCAACGCCCGGCGCTTCCAGGCCTCCGCGCGCCGCCTGGCCATGCCGGAGCTGCCCGTCGAGACCTTCATCGAGGCCTGTGACCTGCTCGTCCAGCAGGACAAGGACTGGGTGCCCACGCACGGCGGCGAGGAGTCGCTCTATCTGCGCCCGTTCATGATCGCGACCGAGGTCGGCCTGGGCGTGAAGCCCGCCAACGAGTACCTCTTCGTCGTCATCGCCTCGCCCGCGGGCGCGTACTTCGCCGGTGGCGTCAAGCCGGTCTCCATCTGGCTGTCCGAGGACCGGGTGCGCGCCGTCCCCGGCGGCATGGGCGACGCCAAGACCGGCGGCAACTACGCCGCGTCGCTGCTCGCGCAGGCCGAGGCCGCGGTGCACGGCTGTGACCAGGTCGCCTACCTCGACGCCGTGGAGCACAAGTGGGTCGAGGAGCTCGGCGGTATGAACCTGTACTTCGTTTATGGCGGTGCATCCAAGGAAAAGCCGGTGATCGTCACCCCCACGCTGACCGGCTCCCTGCTCGCCGGTGTCACCCGTGACTCCCTCCTGTCCGTCGCCCGCGACCTGGGCTACGACTCGGAGGAGGCCCGGGTCTCCATCGACCGGTGGAAGGCCGACACGGAGAACGGCACACTCACCGAGGTCTTCGCCTGCGGCACGGCCGCCGTGATCACCCCGGTCGGCACGGTCAAGAGCGCGGGCGGCGAGTGGACCCAGTCCGACGGCGAGCCCGGCAAGGTCACGCTGAAGCTGCGCGAGGCGCTCCTCGACATCCAGCGGGGCGTTGCCGCAGACACGCACGGCTGGATGCATCCCCTGGGCTGATCCCGCCCCGGGGCGCTGCCCTGAACACGACTGAGGCCGCCTCCGACACGATGTCGGGGGCGGCCTCAGTCATGGTCACGCCGGCTCAGCCGACCTCCGCGGAGGCCTCCGCCGGGGCGGCCGGCGGAGGTGGCGCAAGGGTCCGCAGCGCCGGTACCGGCCGCGGCTCGCGCGCGGTGAGCGCCAGGTAGGCGACGGCGCCCACGGCCGCCGCGAGCAGGAAGCTGACGTCGATACCGCCGGTGAAGGGGAGCAGTGGCCCCGAGTAGAGCGGAGTGTCCACGCCCATCAGGCCGATCACCGAGCCCAGCGCCCAGGCGAGGGCCGCCTTGACGTTCCAGCCCGCCCGGTACCAGTACACGCCGCCGCGCGTACCGCGGTTGTAGACCTGTAGCGAATCCGGGTCGTACGCACCGCGGCAGCGCACGAAGCCGATCACGGTGATCACCGCCCACGGCGTACCGACGGCGGTCATCAGCAGGACGAAGGAGGTCATCGCGTCCTGCGCGGCCCACAGGAAGTGGCCGGCGTAGACCAGCGCGGTCGCGATCGCGGCGACCACATACGTGGCCTGGGTGCGGGTCGCCCGCGGCAGGATGGCGTCCAGGTCCAGGCCCATGCTGTAGAGCATCAGACCGGAGTTGCCGACCGATCCGGCCGAGGCGTTGAGCAGCAGCAGCGCGAGGTACCAGAAGGGGGCGCCGGCCACCAGCGGGCCCGCGTAGTCCTCGCCCGCGCCGACCGCCAGCGCGGTGAACGTACCGAAGAGCTGGGGCACCAGCAGACCGACCACCAGGCCCAGACAGGTCGCGCCGAAGACCTTCTTGGAGCTGTGCCGGCGCGGGGAGATGTAGCGGCTGTAGTCGCCGAGCAGGGTGATGAACGCGATGGGGCCGCTCAGGCCCGCGGAGACGGCGGCCAGCAGCCAGGTCGGCCAGAAGCCGCCGAGCAGATACGAGCTGCCGTGCGGCGCCGCGGTGGTGAAGGTGCCGGCGTAGGCGACGATGCCGACGGCCAGCAGGAAGGTCAGGCCGATCGCGAGCACCTTGCTCAGCCGCAGCAGCACCCGGTAGCCGTAGACCGCGCCGACCGCGGTGGCGCCCGCCAGCAGGGCGTAGACCAGGGCGTAGGTCGGTCCGCCGGTCGGCAGCCCGACGAGGCGGTGCAGAGCGCCGACGACCGCGTCGCCGCCGACCCACAGGGTCAGCGCGGTGTAGCCGAGCGACAGCAGCAGGCCGATGACCGAGCCGATGAGCCGGCCGCGTACGCCGAAGTGGGCGCCGCTGCTGGTGGAGAGGTTGGTGGCGCTGCGCAGCGAGACCAGTGCGAGCGGGGCGGTCAGCAGGGTGCCGACGAGGGTGCCCGCGACCAGGGAGGTCACCGAGGGCCAGAAGCCGAGCCCGAAGGAGACCGGGAGCCAGCCGAAGATGACCACGCCGAGGGCGAGGTTCGAGCCGAGCAGGATCGAGATGAGGTCGCGGGGACCGCTGGTGCGTTCCTCGTCCGGGATGGTGTCGACTCCGCGTTGTTCTATCGGCATGAGGGCTCCCCTGAGAGGCCGGACAACAGTGTGCGAGCAGTGCTCCGAGTGCAGTGCTCCGTGTTCTGGACAGTGCTCCGTCGAGTGGTACTCGCGGTGCCGGTGAGGGGCACTTGCGGCGCGAGATCATTTAGAGCGGCGTTCAATTCACCGCTTATTTAGAGCAGCGCTCAATGTCGCTCATCCCCATGCAGTAGGTCAATGCTTTCGCGTTGACCAATTTGTTGGTTAGAGTGTTGCTCTAATCGAGCTGGAGGGTGTGACGGGATGCGGTTGACGCCGACGGAACGCGACCGGCTGCTGCTGTTCGGCGCAGCCGAGCTGGCGCGGACGCGCCGGGCCCGCGGACTGAAGCTGAATGTGCCCGAGGCGACCGCGTTGATCGCGGACACAGTCTGCGAGGCGGCGCGGGACGGGCGCCGCCTCGCTCAAGCCATCGAGGCGGCACGCGGCGTGCTCGGTCCGGACGATGTGCTGCCGGGCGTGGCCGATGTGGTCACCGAGGTGCATGTCGAGGCCGTCTTCGACGACGGCTCCCGGCTCGCGGTGGTCAGCGACCCGATCGGCGCCGGCTCGCGGGCCGCGGAGCGCGACGAGGCCGCGGCCCCCGCGCCCGGCGCGGTGCTCCCC
>NZ_QUAC01000412.1 GCF_003389455.1 Streptomyces inhibens
GGCGTACGCGGCGCGCGACATCCTGCCGCCGCTGCCCGCGCCACCGCCGCCGGTCGCCACACCGGGCGCCGCCCCGGTGCTCGGTGGCGGCACCCCGCCCGCGCCCGGAGTGGAGGTGGCCGCGCTGGAGTTTCTGATCGGCGATACGGCGGCGTGCGCCCAGCGGCTGCTGGCGGACGCGCTCTCCACCTGGCATCCGGACGATCCGCCGCCGCCGGCGCTGACGCCCGCGCAGGATGCGGTACGGCTGGCGGCGGCCGGCCCCGGACCGGAGATATCGGCGCGGCTGGCGGCCGGTTCGGGACGCGAGGCGCGGGGCCTTGCGCAGGCCGTACGGGCCTGGGAGCTGGGCGGGACGGCCGGGCTCGCGGTCCTGGAGGAGGAGTGGACACCGGAGCCGGAGGCGCTGGCGCGGGCGAACGACCGGCTCGCGGCGGCCTGGGAGGACGGCGAGACCCGGCCGCGGCTGCGCGCCGCCCGCAACCGGTGGACGGTGGTCGGCGGCGATGCCCAGGTGCGCTACGGGCGGGACGGCCGCTGGTGGCCGTATCGCAAGGAAGGCGGACAGTGGGTGCCGGCGGGCCCGGCCACGGATGATCCGGCGGGCGCGCTGGCGGGGTTGTCGGCGGAGGGGTGAGCGGCTGGAGGTGAGGGCGGTGGGGCGGGTCAGGCGCCGGCCGCTCCCGCCGCCTGGTGTGCGGCCGCTGGCCGTACGAGGATCTCGCGCCGGTTGGCCACGCGGGAGTCCGGTGGTGTGGAAGTCCGGCGGCAGATCGTCGCCGCGGAGCACCGTGACCGCTCCCGCGCGGCCCGCCCTCCGGAGGCGATACGGGCCGTGCAGGCGGGGCCGGCCCGCAGTGGGTCGGAGGGGCTGCGCCGGATGCCGGCGCTGCACGGCGGGCGCACGGACGGGCCGGAGATCGCGCCGAATCTTTGGGCCGGTATCGGGCTTGTACGGGGCGGGGCGGGTACCGCGCTGGTGGGCAGCCATATGGAGGTGGCGGAGCGGATCGTGGAGTACCGGCGGCTGGGTATCGGGGACTTCGTTCTCTCCGGGCAGCCGCATGCCGAGGAGGCGTACGGGTTCGGGGAGGGGGTGCTGCCGGTGCTGTGGGAGGCCGGGGTGTGGCGGCATCCGGCCGCGTCGGCCGATGATTCCGTGGCTGCCGCCCGGATCTCGTTGCGGCCAGGGTGGGCGCCGGGGCCGGTCCGGCGGGGCGTCGCGGGACCCGCCCGGCTCAATCCTCCCCATCCGGCTGCGCCGCGCCGCCGCTCATGATTCGCTGAACCGATCCCCCACCGCCAGGCAAGTCGCCCGCAGCAGGAGGACCAGTGACCGGTACTTCGCAGCACGCGCCGCACCACACGTCGAACGCACGGCCGCCGCGGACCGCCGACGAGACGGACAGCGCCTCGCACCACCCGGGCCACCAGGACCGTCAGGACCGGATTCCCCCGTATTACGAAGACCGCTCGCCGGGCAGCGGGGCGCTGCCGCCCCGCGCCTGGTACGCGCGATCGGATGCCGACCGGCTCTCGTTGCACGGCACCTGGCGGTTCCGGCTCTCCGCGAGCGCCACCGCCGAGGACGACGCCTTCGCCCGGCCGGACTTCGACGATGCGCAGTGGCAGGATCTGCGGGTGCCCGGCCACTGGGTGCTC
The DNA here is from genome assembly GCF_003389455.1 of Streptomyces inhibens. Taxonomy (GTDB): domain Bacteria; phylum Actinomycetota; class Actinomycetes; order Streptomycetales; family Streptomycetaceae; genus Streptomyces; species Streptomyces inhibens. The sequence continues at coordinate 1,663 of NZ_QUAC01000412.1, forward strand.
AAGGGACGCTTTGATTCCGAAGGCTCGTACGAGGGCGAGGGCGGCGCGCGGCGGAGCGGGGCGCCCGTGTACACCAACACCGCCTACCCCTTTCCGGTCGATCCGCCGCGGGTGCCGGACGAGAATCCGACCGGCGACCACCGGCATGTCTTCGATCTGCCCGAGGGGTGGGGCGAGGGGCCCGCGGTGCTGCACTTCGGCGGGGTGGAGTCGTGCGCCCGGGTCTGGCTCAACGGGCAGGAGCTGGGGCACTTCAAGGGCAGCCGGCTGCCGCACGAGTTCGAGGTCGGGCATCTGCTGCGGCCGCGCCGCAATGTGCTGGCGGTGCGGGTCCATCAGTGGTCGTCGGGCAGCTATCTGGAGGACCAGGACCAGTGGTGGCTGCCCGGCATCTTCCGGAACGTCTCGGTCCACCGGCGCCCCGAGGGCTCGGTCGTCGACCACTTCGTCCATGCGGGATTCGATCACGTCACGGGGCAGGGCACCCTGCGCGTGGAGTGCGAGCCGGGCGGGCGGGTGACCGTACCGGCGCTCGGCCTCGATCTGGCGACCGGTGAGAGCGCATCGGTGCCGGTGCACCCCTGGACGGCGGAGCGGCCGCACCTCTACGACGGGGAACTGGCCACCGCCGGCGAGCGGATCCCGCTGCGGATCGGATTCCGTACGGTCCGCGTCGAGGACGGACTGCTGAAGGTCAACGGCCGCCGGATCCTGCTGCGCGGCGTCAACCGCCATGAGTTCCACCCGCGCTACGGGCGCACCATCGGCCCCGAGACGATGCGCCGCGATCTGCTGCTGATGAAGCGGCACAACATCAACGCGGTGCGCACCAGCCACTATCCGCCGCACCCCGCCTTCCTCGATCTGTGTGACGAGCTGGGCCTGTGGGTCATCGACGAATGCGATCTGGAGACGCACGGTTTCGCCCAGCAGGGCTGGCGGGACAATCCGGTCGACGACGAGCGCTGGGAGCCGGCGCTGCTCGACCGGGCCCGCCGGATGGTCGAGCGGGACAAGAACCACCCCGCCGTCGTGCTGTGGTCGCTGGGCAATGAGTGCGGCACGGGCCGCGGGCTGTCCGCGATGGCCGCCTGGATGCGCGAGCGCGACCCGTCCCGCCCGCTGCACTACGAGGGCGACCGCAGCTGCGCGGACACCGACGTCTACTCCCGGATGTATGCCGATCACGCGGAGGTGGAGCGCATCGGGCAGCGCGCCGAGGAGCCGCTGTCCGATCCGGTGCTGGACGCCCGGCGGCGTGAACTTCCGTTCATTCTCTGTGAGTACGCACATGCGATGGGCAACGGGCCGGGCGGGCTGAGCGAGTACCAGCGGCTGTTCGAGGCGTATGAGCGCTGCCAGGGCGGTTTCGTATGGGAGTGGATCGATCACGGGCTGCGGCAGCTGACGCCCGACGGTGAGGTGTTCCATGCGTACGGCGGGGACTTCGGCGAGGAGCTGCACGACGGGAACTTCGTCTGTGACGGGCTGGTCTTTCCCGACCGGGTGCCCTCCCCGGGCCTGCTGGAGTTCAAGAAGGTCATCGAGCCGGTGCGGATCGAGGACGGGACCGACGACGACGGCGCTGCGAGCGCGGTCCGGATCACGAATCTGTACGACTTCGCCGACCTCGGGCACCTCGGCTTCCACTGGAGGTACGAGGTGGCGGGCGAGGGGCGCGGGCACGGATGGCTGGAGGTGCCGGCGCTGGCACCCGGTGAGTCGGCCGTGCTGAAACTGCCGACGGTGTCGCCCGGGGAGGGCGCCGACGGGGAGGCGATCTGGACGGTCCGGGCCGTATTGGACGAGGACACCGCATGGGCGCCGGCCGGGCACGAGGTCGCCTGGGGCCAGCTGCCGGCCGCGCCGCGCCCCGCCGTCTCTCCCCCGGCGGCCACCGCCGCACCGCGCCGCGGTGAGGGCAATGTGATCGTGCTCGGCCCGGGGACCTTCGACGCGAGCACGGGGGCGCTGGGCTATCTGGACGGCGTGCAGATCGGCGGCCCCCGGCTGGACGTCTGGCGGGCGCCGACCGACAACGACGAGGCCGCGCCCTGGCAGCCGGAACCGCGGCCGGCCACCGAGTGGCGGCGGCTCGGGCTCCATCGGATGCGGCACCGCGTCGATGCCGTCGAGACCGGAGCGGACGCCCTGGTGGTACGGACCCGGGTCGCGCCGGCCGGGTCGCCGCTGGCGCTGCGCACGGTCTACCGCTGGACGGCCCAACGGGACGTACTGCGGCTGGAGTTGACCGTGGACCCGGAGGGCGACTGGCCGGGTCCGCTGCCGCGGCTCGGGGTGCGGATGTCGGTGTGCGGCAGTCTGGGGCGTGTGGAGTGGTTCGGCGGCGGCCCCGGCGAGGGCTATCCGGACACCCGGGCCGCGGCGCGCGTCGGCCGCTGGTCGATGCCGGTGGACGCGCTGCAGACGCCGTATGTCCGGCCGCAGGAGAACGGCGCGCGGCCCGGTGTGCGCTGGGCGCAGCTGACCCGTACGGACGGCTCGGGCATGCGGATCGAGGGCGACCCGGACTTCTTCTTCACCGCCCGCCGGTGGTCGGCCGAGGAGCTGACCGCGGCCCGGCACACCACGGATCTGCGGCCCGGCGAGGACCTGTGGCTGCATCTCGACCATGCGCAGCACGGCATCGGCAGCCAGTCGTGCGGGCCGGGGGTGCTGCCGCAGCACCGGTTGGAGGTGGCGCCGGCGCGGTTCTCGTTCGTGTTCTCGTCGCTGCGCTGAACGCCTCTGGACGGCGCCGCACCGAGGGCCGTGCCGGGCGGCCCGCGGGGTGCCGACCAGGGGCGTTGTCACTGGCCGGGGCTACGATCCGAGGTGGGGAAAGGCGCGAGGAATCGCGAGGAACACCCCCTGGACGGCAAGGCGTCCAGCAACGCACCGAAAGGTTTGCACCATGGTCAGCACGTCCCCGCCGCTCGCCGAGGCCCTCGCCGCGGGGCCGGTCGTCCTCGACGGCGGGCTGTCCAATCAGCTGGAGGCCGCCGGGCACGACCTGAGCGATGCGCTGTGGTCGGCCCGGCTGCTGGCCGAGGAGCCGGAGGCCGTGGTGCAGGCGCATCTGGCGTACTACGAGGCCGGGGCGCAGGTGGCGATCACCTCCAGCTACCAGGCGACGTTCGAGGGGTTCGCGCGCCGCGGCATCGGCGCCGAGCAGGCCGCGACGCTGCTCGGCCGGAGTGTGGAGCTGGCCCGCGAGGCGGCCGGGCGGGCGGTGGCAGGCGGGGTCGCGGGGCCGTTGTACGTCGCCGCGTCGGCGGGCCCGTACGGGGCGATGCTGGCGGACGGTTCCGAATACCGCGGCCGCTACGGCCTGTCGGTGGCGGAGCTGGAGCGGTTCCACCGGCCGCGGCTGGAGGTGCTGGCCGCGGCGCGGCCCGATGTGCTGGCGCTGGAGACCGTGCCGGACGCCGATGAGGCGCGTGCGCTGCTGCGGGCGGTGCGGGGGCTCGGTGTGCCGGCCTATCTGTCGTACAGCATCGCGGGGGAGCACACCCGTGCCGGGCAGCCGCTGGAGGAGGCGTTCGCCCTGGCGGCGGACGTGGACGAGGTGATCGCGGTCGGGGTGAACTGCTGTGCACCGGACGATGCGGACCGGGCGGTGCGGCTCGCGGCGCGGATCACCGGCAAGCCGGTGGTGGTCTACCCCAACAGCGGGGAGAGCTGGGACGCCGAGGCCCGGGCCTGGTGCGGCAGCCCGGCGTTCGGCACGGACCGGGTCGCCGGCTGGGCGGCGGACGGCGCCCGGCTCATCGGCGGCTGCTGCCGGGTGGGCCCGGACGTGATCGCGGAGCTGGCGGCCGGCCTGGGCGGCTGAAGCAGCGCCTCGGGAACGGGACCGGCGGCCGGCTCAGGAAGAGGGCCGGCGGTCGGCCCGGCTCAGGATGACGACCGGCGATGGGCCCGGGCCTGGATGACGACCGGCGATGGGCCCGGGCCTGGATGACGACCGAGGGTGGGCCCGGACCTGGACGCGGGCCGAAGGCGTTACACAGACGCAACCCACGCGGCGGCGACAGAACCCCTGGTCGATGGCAGTATCAGGCCAACTCGCAGCACGCCCGGATTGGTTGATCTTCATCCCGCTCTGGAGGGCCCGTGTCCGCTCGCTCCGCGTTGCCTGTCATAGCCGTTGCCGCGGCCGTCGCCGTGCTGGCGGGGTGTACCAGCACCAAGTCCGACGGGAAGAAGGGCTCCGGCGGTGAGGAGCTGATCTCCTCCGGCACGCTCAAGACCTGCACCCACCTTCCGTACGCGCCGTTCCAGGTGAAGAAGGACGGCAAGGTCGTCGGATTCGATGTGGATCTGGTGGACCTGGTCGCCAAGGATCTGGGCGTCAAGCAGGAGATCGTCAATACGCCCTTCGAAGGCATCGAGACGGGTCAGGACTTCAATATCCGCAAATGTGACCTGGCCGCCGCCGGCATGACGATCACGTCCGCGCGGGACAAGGTGATGGACTTCTCCGACCCCTATTTCAATGCCACCCAGGCGCTGTTGACGAAGCAGGGCAAGCCCTTCAAGAAGATCGAGGACCTCAAGGGCAAGAAGCTGGGCTATCAGAAGGCCACCACCGGCGGGATCTACGCCAAGAAGCATGGCAAGGGCGTCGAGCTGGTGGAGTTCGAGGATCTGGGGCTGCTGCTGACCGCCGTGAAGTCCGGCCAGGTCGACGCCGGCATCAATGACAACGGCGTGCTCTTCGACTATGTGAAGCAGAACCCGGACACCAAGGTGACCGCGGAATTCAATACCGGTGAGCACTACGGCATCGGCGTACGCACCGGCAATGACGCACTGCGCAAGAAGATCAACGCGGTGATCAAGAAGGCCAAATCCGACGGAAGTTACGACCGGATCTACAAGAAGTGGTTCGGCACCACTCCGCAGAGCTGAGGCCGGTCCTGATGCCACTTTCCAAAAGACGGCGCGCGCGGCTGGTCCGCGGCGTGCAGTACGGCGTCCTGGTCGTCGCCGTGGTGGTCTTCGCACTGCTCGCCGACTGGCACCAGCTGCGGATGGCGTTCTTCGACGTCGAGGTCGCCAAGGCGCTGTTCCCCGACATCATCACCACGGCGCTGGTCAATACCGTTCTCTATACCCTGCTCGGTTTCGGGTTCGGTCTCGCCCTCGGGCTGGTGCTGGCGCTGATGCGGCTGTCATCGGTGCCGCCGTACCGCTGGATCGCCGTCACCTATATCGAGTTCTTCCGCGGGATCCCCTGTCTGCTGGTGTTCATCGCGCTCGGCTTCGGTGTGCCGCTGGCCTTCGAGGTGGCGCTCGATATGAACATCACGGTGATGCTGTCGCTCGGTCTGGTGGGCGCGGCGTACATGGCCGAGACCATTCGGGCCGGTATTCAGGCCGTGCCCAAGGGGCAGACGGAGGCGGCGCGTTCGCTGGGTATGTCGCACGGGCGGGCTATGGTCTCGATCGTCATCCCGCAGGCGTTCCGTATCGTGCTGCCGCCGCTCACCAATGAATTGATCCTGCTGACCAAGGATTCCTCGCTGGTGTATCTGCTGGGTCTCTCGCTCACCCAGTTCGAGCTGGCCAACTTCGGCCGGGACGCGCTCAATGAGCACAAGAGCCTGACCCCGATCCTGATCGCCGGACTGCTCTATCTCGTGATCACCCTCCCGCTCGGCCAGCTGGTCCGGCGGCTGGAAGCGCGTACGGCGAAGGCCAGGTGACCCGCATGACAACGGACCGGACCACAGCGGCCTCCGAGGACACCAAGGCCATCGATGTGCAAGGGCTGCGCAAGTCGTTCGGCGAGCTGGAGGTGTTGCGCGGGATCGACTTCTCAGTGGCGCGCGGTGAGGTGGTGTGTGTCATCGGGCCCTCGGGGTCCGGGAAGTCGACGCTGCTGCGCTGTGTGAATCTGCTGGAGGAGCCGAGCGCGGGCCGGGTCACGGTGGCCGGCACCGAGGTCACCGACCCGGACGTGGACATCGATCTGGTCCGCCGCCGGATCGGCATGGTCTTCCAGTCCTTCAACCTCTTTCCGCATCTGACCGCGCTGGAGAATCTGACGATCGCTCAGCGACGGGTGCTGCACCGCGATCGCCCCGAGGCGGAGCGGATCGCCCGCGCCAACCTCGAACGGGTTGGGCTGAGCGACAAGGCGTCCGCCTATCCGGCGCAGTTGTCGGGCGGACAGCAGCAACGGGTGGCCATCGCCCGCGCGCTGTCCATGGACCCGGAGCTGATGCTCTTCGACGAGCCGACCTCGGCGCTGGACCCGGAGCTGGTCGGTGATGTGCTGGCGGTGATGCGCGGGCTGGCGCAGGACGGTATGACGATGCTGGTCGTCACGCACGAGATGAGCTTCGCGCGGGAGGTCGCCGACCGGGTGGTGTTCATGGACGGCGGGGTGATCGTCGAGGAGGGCACTCCGGAGCGGGTGGTGGGCGCCCCCCAGCACGAGCGGACCAGGACATTCCTGGCCCGGGTGCTGGATCCGGCGGCCGCCGAGGTGAGCGAGGTCGCGGACACCGGCGCGGCGGGCTAGGTGTATCGACCCGCAGCGTTGTTTACGCGGCTGGTCGATACACCCAGAGCATGCCGTACGGCAGGAACCATCGAGCGGCGCCGCTGTCAGTGCCGGCCGGTATGTTACGAGCGATCTGTGGCCGGCCGACGAGAAGGCACCATGACGCACCTCCCGAGACCTTCGACCGAAGCGATACTCGATGCCCTGCCGGGCCTCGCGCCTTTTGCGCGCGAGGCCGTCGTACTGCACCCCGAGCGGGGGGAGCCGGGCCCGAGGGACAGTTCGATCGGCGGCCCGCTGCTGTGGCCGAGTGACGAACCGTGGCCCTTGTGCTCCTTGCCCGACGAACCGAACTCCGAGGGCCTGCCCGCCACGGCAATGGTGCCGGTCGCCCAGATCTTCGAGCGTGACGTGCCGGGGCCGTGGTGGCCCGCCGGCATCGACCTCCTGCAAGTGCTGTGGTGCCCCAACGAACACTGGGATCCCCCCGCTCAACAGGCCGATGTCAGCCCGGTCGTCGAGCTGCGCTGGCGTCGAGCCGCCGACGTGGACAGCTGCTTGGTGGCCCCTCCGCCGCCGTCACGGCACTCGGAGGACGGTTATCTGCCCCAGGCGTGCACGTTCACCGGTGAGCTACTGACCGACTTCCCCTTCCGCGAGGAAGTGCCCCCGGAGCTCCAGCCGGCCCTGGCGGAGCTGGTGCGCACGACCGGTGACGGCGGCGACGTGATCACCCGTGTCGCGGGATGGAAACTCGGCGGATGGCCGACCTGGCACCTGACGTATCCCACGGTGCTGCGTTGCCGCACGTGCGACACGGAGATGACGCTGCTGTTCACCGTGGCCAGCGACGCCGTGACGGAGGTCATCGTAGGGCGGTGGGGCGACCTGCGGATCTTCACTTGCCCCGTCGACCACCGTCATCCCTTCGAGGTGGATCTGCACTGAGTCGATCGGGCTCGCCCTCGCGGAACGATCACCGGACGGGAGCCGGGGCGTCGGCCGCCGATCGGCCGCAGTTCACCCGCTGTTGGGGCGACGGGGCAACGCTGGGAAGGCTGTGTTCCCGCGTCCGCCCTGGAGGTTCGATGTCCCTACGTCAGCTGCGCCGTCCGCTCATGGCGGCGCTGCCGCTCGCGGTGCTCGCCACGGCCGTGGTGCCGGGCCGGACCAGTGCCCAGGCCGCTCCGCCGCCGGCCGTGGTCACCGGGTCCGCGCGGCTGGCGGCGATCCCGCTGGGCGAGTTCAGCAATGCGCTGCTGCCGGGCAGCGTCGGCAATGACCGCGGGGTGAAGCTGGGCGGCATCGGCAGTGATGTCTTCCCGGCCGGGCGGGCCGGCGAGTTCTGGACGGTCACCGACCGCGGTCCCAACGGCCAGATCAAGGTGGACGGCAGCAAGCGGCGGACGTTCCCGGTGCCGGGCTTCGACCCGGCCCTGGTGAAGATCAAGGTGCGCGGCGACCGGGTCACCGTTCTGGACGCGCGGCCGATCACCACCCGTTCCGGCAAGGCCGTCACCGGGCTGCCGAATCAGCGGAGCCGGGACGAGGCGCCGTACACCTTCGATGCCAAGCAGCCGCTGTCGTACGACCCCAACGGCCTGGACACCGAGGGCGTGGTGCGGGCCGCCGACGGCAGTTTCTGGCTGGCCGACGAGTACGGCCCGTCACTGGTGCATGTGTCGGCGTCCGGCCGGGTGCTGGCCCGTCATGTCCCCCAGGGGCTGCATCTGACCGGCACCGACTACCCGGTCGTCGAATCGCTGCCCGGTCTGCTGCAAAAGCGCAAGACCAACCGGGGTTTCGAGGGGCTGGCGCTGCTGCCGGACGGCGATCTGGTGGCGGCCGTGCAGAGCCCGCTGTCCCACCCGGACACCGCGGCCGGTGTGGAGCCCCGAGGGCATGAGGGAGAGTCCCGTACGGTCCGGTTGCTGCGCTTCTCGCCCGGCAAGGGCGCGGTGACCGCCGAGTACGCGTACCGCTTCGACCCGGTCGGCGAGGTCGATCCGGGCGAGGACGACACCTCCGAGCTGAAGATCTCCTCGGTGGTGGCGGTGGGCCGCAACCGGCTGCTGGTGGAGGAGCGCACCGACAAGGCCGCCCGGGTGCAGCGGGTCGAGCTGGCCAAGCGCTGGGACATTCTCGGCTCGCGCTGGGACGATCCGGCGACCAGCCCGTCCCTGGAGCAGTCCGGCGGCCGTGCGCCGGTGCTGCCCAAGCGGATGGTCGTCGATCTGCGCGAGGTCAAGGGCGTGCCGAAGAAGATCGAGGGCATCGCGGTCAGCGGGCGGCGCACCCTCACACTCGTCAACGACAACGACTTCGGCATGACGGACGGCCCTGACGCTTTCGACGATCAGGGCCGTCTCGTGGACAGCGGGGTGCCGACGACGGTGGTGACCGTGCGGCTCAGGACAGCGGCTTGGTGAGCTTCTTGGTGCCGGTGCTGTTGCCCGTCAGGCTGCAGCTGACGGTCTTGATGCCGAGCTTGTAGCCGTTGAGGGTGGGGTACTGGACGTAGGTGCCCTCGGCGGTGCCGGCGGGCTGCCGGGCCGCCTTGCTCTCCAGCTCGTTGCGGCAGAGCGAGGACGCCTTGTTCCTGATGCCGGTTTCGGTGGTCAGCCCCGCGTCGAGGCGGTGGGTGGTGACGACCTCCGCATCGTGCGGGCCGTTGCAGGAGGCGGAGTCGTTGTTGCCGCCGCCGCCCGCCGGCCGGTCGTAGCAGTCGCCGACCTTCAGCAGGTAGAAGGGGATCTTGCCGTCGGTGGGCGACGGCATGGTGCTCTCGAAGTCACTGCTGGTGGGCGAATCGGAGGGCGAGGGGTCGTCGGAGGGCGTCGCGGACGCGGACTCGGACGGGGTGGCGCTGGTGCTCGAACTGGACGTATGAGCACGGTTGTTGGTCTTGTCGTCGCTGTTGGCCAGCACGACGACGGTGATGACGGCGGCCAGTGCGACCACGCCGCCGCCGATGATCGCGGCGATGACCTTACCGTTGCCGCCGCCGTTGGGCGGGCCGGGCGGCTGCTGCCAGCCGCCGGGGCCGGCCGGGCCTCCCGGCCCCGGGGGGCCGTAGCCGCCC
>NZ_QUAC01000413.1 GCF_003389455.1 Streptomyces inhibens
ACCTCGGCGACGCGGCGCCGGTACGGCCGCCGTTCCCGGACGGCGGCCGTACCGGCGGGGAGTCCGTCCCTGATGCCCCGAACGGCCCGCGCGGCGCGGGTGGCACGGGCATCGCCGGCCAGATCTCGGCCGTGTCGGAACAGGAGCTGGCGGCCGCCGCGGCCCTCCAGGAACCGGGCGTGGCCGTCGAGATCCAGCGCGCCGCGCCCCCGCCGGACCCCGCCGCGCTGCCCGCGGACGACGTGCCCGTGCTCGCTTCCGACCTCGCCCGGCACACCGGCGCGGTCGGCCGGGTCGTCGTCAGCGGCGGCCCCGGCGACCGGGTCCCCGCACTGCTGCATTCACTCGTTGCCCACCGATTGCGAGGCTGACCTTTCATGTGCCGACTCATCGTGGCCTCAGGGGACTTCCGTGCCGCGGATATCCTGGCCGCAGCCGAGGCGATGAGCTGTGGCCGTACCGCCGACCACGACGGTCCCACCGATGTACACCCCAACGGCTGGGGCGCGGTATGGCGCCAGGCGGACGCACCGTACGGCCTGGGGCGCCACCGGGACGTACGCCCCCTCACGGAGAGCTTCCGCGAGTCGCCCGTACCGGATCTCACGACCGACTTCCTGGCCGTGCACGCGCGCCACGCCACCCTGGCCAAGAACCACGGCCCGCGCTTCACCCACCCCCTGGAACGCACCGGCGGCGCCGTCCCCTGGCTGTTCATGCACAACGGCTTTCTGCCGACGGTCCACCGCCTGCTCGGCATGGAGTCATCGGAGTTCGACTCCCGCGAGTACTTCGACTACATCGTGCCCGCCGGCGCCCGCCGACTGGACGAGGCGGAAACCCTCGACCGGCTCAACACCATTCCCAGAGGCGGGAGTTCGGGTAACGCCATCGCGGTGAACCCCTACTCCGCCTACGTCATCCACTGGACCTCACCGGACACCGTCTCGCCGCGGTACTTCGGCATGTTCCGGCTGCAGACCGACCGCTCCCTGGTGATCGCCTCGGAGGTGGTCCCCGACCTCGCCCCCGCGGAGCACTGGGAGCCGCTGAAGCCGGACACCGTCACGGAGATCCCGTGGACCACGGGCCTCACCCCCCGCAACCGTTACGACCTCGAAGGAGCACCGACCCATGTCCACGACTGACGCCTGGACCCGCGTTGTCATCGACGCCGCCGCCGAGCGCCCGGACGCCGATCTGCTCCGCCGGCTGGCCCACGGCGAGACCGCCGTGGTCGTGCTGCGCAACCTGCTGCCCGCCGAGGCGTTCACCGACAACCGGACCCGCATCGGCAAGCTCTTCGCCAACGCCTCCACGACGAGCTACGCCAACGGCGCCCTCACCACCATCGGCCCCTACCTGGCCAAGTACCTCCAGGACCTGGACGGTTACTTCCAGTCCGCCGACGAGGCCAAGGGCATGCTGGACGCCGCCGACTTCGACCTCGCCGACCAGGTCCGCGCCCGGCTCAGGGACGCCTTCGGCCTCGACGCGGTGTCGGTCGCGCAGGAGCCGGACGGCCGCGACTACGCGGCGTCCGTCGTCCGCATCCACGCCGACGGCGTCCGCAACCCGCTGCACAACGACAACATCATGCGGGACGCCCAGGGCACCGGCATCGCCCTCACCGGCCTCGCGTACCAGCTGAGCTGCGTGGTCTGCCTGCAGGAGTGCGACGAGGGCGGCGAGCTGCGCATGTACCGCAAGCCCTGGGAGCCCGCGGACGAGACGTACAAGATCCAGGACGGTCTCGGGTACGACGAGGCCGTGGTCGACGGGTACCCCTGCCACGAGTTCAAGCCGCAGACCGGCGACGTCTACCTGATCAACCCGATGCAGTACCACTCCATCGAGCGGGTCACCGGATCCGACAGGCTCACCATGGGCTTCTTCATGGGCTTCGGCACCGACGCGCTCAATTCCGCGGTGGTGTGGGGATGACGGCACACACGGTCTCTCCCGACGCCCCCGCGCAGGCGGACGCGGCACGGCAGGCGGGCAGCACGCCCGGCACGACATTGGACCGGCTGCTGGCCCTTCTGCAGGACGGCCGGGCCCGTCACCGGCTGATCGAACATGCCCCGGAGGGGCGTACGGACGTGGTCAGCGCGCTGCGCGGGAACGCCCTGAACCAGGCGGCCAAGTGCATCGTCATGCGCGTCAAGGTCACCAAGAAGTCCTCGCGTTACGCCCTCGCCGTCGTCCCCGGTGACCGGCGGGTGGACCTCGGCCGGGTCAAGGAGCTGTACGACGCACGACATGTGTCCTTCGCCGACCAGGCCACCGCGGAACGCCTGTCCGGCTGCGTCAGCGGCTCCATCGTGCCGTTCTCCTTCGACCCCGAGCTGGAGCTGATCGTCGACCCCGGCCTGCTGGAGCACCGGGAGATCTTCTTCAACGCGGGCGAGCTGCATCTGTCCCTGGCCCTGGACACGGAGGACTACCGGCGGCTGGCCCGGCCGCGGGTGGCGCCCGTCGCCGAGCCCGCGACCGAGCCCACGACCGAGCCCGCAACGGGGACGGCCTCATGACCACGACAGCGACGGCTTCGGAACGACGGCCGACGGCGGAACGGCCCCGCACCGCCGTGGTCACCGGCGCGGCCACCGCCCGCAGGCTGGCGGGCGAGGGATACCACGTCGTGCTCGCCGCCCACCGCACCGACCGCATCAAGGAACTCGCCGACGAGATCGGCGGCACCGCGTACACGCTGGACGTCACGGACGAGACAGCGGTGGCGGAGTTCGCCGGCCGGCTGGACCGGGTGGACGTCCTGGTGAACAACGCGGGTGGCGCGCTGGGGAGCGAGCCGGTCGCGGACGCGGACCCGGCGGAGTGGCGGCGGATGTACGAGGTGAACGTCCTCGGCGTCCTGCATGTCACACGGGCGCTGCTGCCGAAGCTGACCGCCAGTGGCGACGGCACGGTCCTGATCGTGTCCTCCACCGCCGGGCATGTGGCGTACGAAGGCGGCGGAGGGTACGCGGCGGCCAAGTCCGCCGCGCACGCGCTCGCCGTGACCCTGCGGCTCGAACTGTGCGGCGCACCGGTACGGGTGATCGAGATCGCCCCCGGCATGGTGCGCACCGAGGAGTTCGCGCTGAACCGCTTCCGCGGCGACCGCACGGCTGCCGACCGGGTGTACGCGGGCGTGGCGATGCCGCTGACGGCCGATGACGTCGCCGACACGATCGCCTGGTCGGTCACCCGCCCGAGCCATGTGAACATCGACCTGCTGGTGGTACGCCCACGGGCGCAGGCCGCCCAGCACAAGGTGCACCGCACGTAGCGGCACCGCGCCGCGCGGACCCGGTGGGTGGCAGGGATGCCCCGCCGCCCACGGGGTCCACCGGCCGGTGGACGACAGGTACAACCGGCCGGTGGACGACAGGTACAACCAGCCGGTGGACGACAGGTACAACCGGCCGGTGCTGCCGACGAGCGCACCAGGTCAGCGCACACGAGGGCGCGGCTCCAGGGCGGGGGAACCCGAGAGCTGGGCCACCGAGGTCGAGCCGAACGTGTTCGCCGCGCTCAGCGGGACGGTGCCGGCCGGCGCGGGGTCCACCGCGGGATCACGTCGCCGCCGGCCACCCCGCGCTGCGCAGGGCGCTGAACGAAGCTCAAATCAACCTCTGAACTCGGCCGGTGCAGGGTTCGGCCCCTCGCGGCGCGGCCATGAGTACCCCGACCACGGAGCGAGAGGGGGGACCATGGAGCGTCTTGGTACCGGAATCGGCTGGCGGCCGGAGATCGCCGCGGAGATCGCGGAGCTGCCCGGGGTGGACTGGGTCGAGGTCGTGGCGGAGAACATCTGCCCCGGCCATCTGCCGTACGCCCTGCAGGAGCTGCGCGAGCGCGGCACGACCGTCATTCCGCACGGGGTCTCGCTCGGCCTCGGCGGCGCCGACCGGCCGGACACCGGCCGGCTGACCGCGCTCGCCGAGCGTGCCGAGGCGCTGGGCGCGCCGCTGGTCACCGAGCACATCGCCTTCGTCCGGGCCGGCGGGCCGCTCACCGCCTCGCCGGTCATGGAGGCCGGGCATCTGCTGCCGGTTCCGCGTACCCGTGATGCGCTCCGGGTGCTCTGCGAGAACGTACGGATCGCCCAGGACGCACTGCCGGTGCCACTGGCCCTGGAGAACATCGCCGCGCTCATCAACTGGCCGGGCGAGGAGCTGACCGAGGGGCAGTTCCTGTCGGAGCTCGTCGAGCGGACCGGGGTGCGGCTGCTCATCGATGTCGCCAACCTCCATACGAACCACATCAACCGGGGCGAGGACCCGGCCGTCGCCCTCGACGAGCTGCCGGTCGAGGCCCTCGCGTACGTCCATGTCGCGGGCGGTGTGGAGCGGGACGGGGTGTGGCACGACAGCCATGCCCATCCGGTGACCCGGCCGGTGCTGGACGTGCTCGCCGAGCTGTGTGCCCGGACCACCCCGCCCGGCGTGCTGCTGGAGCGCGATGACGACTTCCCCGAGGGCGGGGAGCTGGCCGGCGAACTCGATGCGATCCGCACCGTGCTGAAGGAGGCCCGCCATGCCCAGGTGGCTTGAGCCGGTTGCGGACACCGTGCCGGACGCGCGCCCGGAAGCGAACGCCGGCACGCACGCGGACGCGGACGCGCACGCGCACCCGGTCACGGGCACCGACGCGGCGCGGCAGCGGCTGGCGCTGGCGCAGACCGCGCTGCTGTCCGCGCTGGTCGCCGGGACGCCGGCCCCCGAAGGCTTCGACCGCGCACGACTGCGCGTACAGAGCCGGGCGCTGACCGCCAAGCGCTCCGCGGTCGTCGCCAAGGTCGCGCCCGAGCTGCCCGAGATTCTCGGCGAGGGCTATCGGGCCGCGTTCGTCGGCTATGCGCGGCACCGGCCCATGAGCGGCGGCTACCGCCAGGACGCGCTGGACTTCGCGGCGCATCTGCTGGCCCAGGGCCGTCCCGAGGACCCGGCCGCCCGGGAGCAGTTGACCCGCTGGTGGCAAGATCGCGCGGGGCCGAAGCCGCCGTCCGCCCGGCCCGTGGCCCGACTCACGCGCGCCGTGCGGCGCGCCCTGCACCAGAGGTGACCGCCATGTTCTTCGAGCACGTGTCCTCCTTCGCGCAATGGGTGTATCTGGGGATCGGCGCCTCGTCGCTGGTGCTCATCATCGGCGCGATCCTGATGCGCTTGCGGACGCCGTCCGTCCGCAAGGCGGACGCCGTGACCCACGAGGTGTGGGAGATGGCGTTCCTCACCGGCGGCCCCGGGCGGGTGGTGGACGCCGCGATCGCCGGTATGCATGAAGACGGCCGGCTGGCGGTGGGCGGCCCGGGCGTGGTGACGGTACGTCAGGCCGTCGCGCACGACGCGGTCGAGGCGGCCGTATTGGATGCGGTCGCCCGGACGCCCGGCGGGGCGATGGCCACGCTGCGCCCCGTGGCGATGCGCAGCCCGGCGGTCCAGGACATCGGCAACCGGCTGGCGGCCCGCGGGCTGCTGCGCCATCCGCGGCTCGGCCGGGGATGGCGCCGGTTGGCGAGCGCCCAGATGGCGGCGTGTGCGGTGCTCTTCTTCGTCGGGGTGCTGATCTCCATCATCGGCAACGGCTGGGACGACGCGTCCGATGCGCCGCCGGTCATCACGATCGTGCCCGCGTTGATCGGGGGCCTGATCGTGGGCTCGCTGTGCCGGAAGGGGTTCACCCACCGGATCACCAAGGCGGGGTCCTTCGCCCTCCGCACCGCGAAGGCGGCCAACCCCACAGGGGACGTGGGCGGGGCCTGGCAGGCCGCCGGGCTCGTGGTGGCGCTCGGCGGTACGGCGCTGATCACGGACGAGCTGCTGCGGCAGCAGTTCGCGGAGGCGCAACACGTCGCGGCAGCCGCCGCTTCGTCCGGCGGATCCGCCTCGTCCGGCAGCTCGTCGTCCGGTTACGACTTTGGGGGAGGCTCGTCGGGTGACAGCGCCTTCTGGTGCGGCTCCTCCGGCGGCGGCTCGGGGTCCAGCTGCGGCAGCGGTGGTTCTTCGTGCGGCGCCGGGGCGTCGTGCGGCGGGAGCGGTTCGAGCTGCGGGGGCGGCTCGTCCTGCGGCGGCGGATCGAGCTGCGGCGGCGGGTCCGGCTGCGGCAGCAGCTGACGCCGGGCCTCCCCGGAGCGTGTCCGCCCACCTACCGTGTGCGCTCGCCCACATGATCAGAAATTATGTGGCGGTTGTCATGCTCCGTCCCGTAAACCTGCCGCCATGTGGCTTCTCTTCCTCCTCGTCGCCTGGGTGGCGGCAGTCCTCTCCTGCGCCCGGGTCTGCCGTGCCGCGGTGGCCGCCGCCCGCACCACCGGACCGGCCCCGCGGCCGGCGCCCCGCACCACCCTGGACCCGTCCGCCGAAGACCACCCCGGGCCCGGACTGACCCTCTACGAGATGGCCTACCTCTCCGGCGGCCCGCACCGGCTCGCCGATGTGGTCCTGGTGCTGATGGCCCAGAAGCGGCGGCTGCTGCTCGCCCACACCGGCTGGGCCACCGTCGTCGAGCCCGTCGCCCAGGACGCCGTCGAGCGCGCCGCCCTCACCGCCATAGGGCCCGAAGGGCAGCGCCGGATACCCGCGATACGGGACGCCCTCGTCGCCGACGACGCGGTGCGGGCGGTGGCCGACCGGCTGGTGGCTGCCGGGCTCGCGCTGCCCGCCGCGGCCCGTCCGGGCATCCGCGGCGCGGTCCGCCTGGTGCAGGGCGCCGCCCTCCTGGTGCTGCTGTCCGCCGCGGCGAGCTACTGGATGGCGCCGTCCGGCGAGGACCACAGGCTGGTCCTGGCCTGGTTCGCGCTCCCGCTGATCCTCACCCTCGGCACCTGGGCGGTGGCCCGCTTCGAGCTCCATCCGTACCACGACTGGGCCACCGACGCGGGCGAGCGGCGCCTGCCCGATGCTCAGCAATCCCCCGGCACTCCGGGCTCCCCCGCCGCCCCTGCCTCCCTCACCACCCTTGCTCTCCATGGCCCCACCGCCCTCACCGACCCCTCCCTGCGCGCCGCGCTCCACTCTTCCGGGGCATAGGGTCCGACACCGGAGCCAGGTGCTTTACATCGACAACCACCGCCTCAACTATCCCTTTTGTATGCACACACGAAGGGACGGCCAGTGAGAGCACTTGCGTTGTACGGCACCATCGGGTCGCTGATCGTGACCGCCCTCGCCACTGCTCCGGCAGGCGGCGCCACGAGGGCCTCCTCCGCGCCGCCCGCGCCCGTTGCGCACCGCATCGACTTCGGCCGGTGCGCACCGGTGGAGCATCTGCCGTCATCCGTCGAGTGCGGCAAGCTCACCGTTCCCCTCGACTACGCGCGCCCCGACGGCAAGAAGATCGACCTCACCGTGAGCCGGATCCGCGCCACCGCGCACGACGAACGGCAGGGCTCGCTGGTCTTCAACCCCGGCGGCCCCGGCGCGTCCAGCATGGAGTTCCCGCTCTACGGCGCGCTCCCCAAGTGGAGCAAACTGGCCCGCGCCTACGACTTTGTCGGCTATGCGCCGCGCGGGGTCGGCCGCTCGGCGCCGCTGTCGTGCCAGGACCCGGAGGAGTTCGTCAAGGCGCCCACCGACAGCCGGATGCACCCCGATGCGGACTTCAAGCGCAAGAAGGTCGCGGAGGCGAGGGCGTATGCCCGCGGCTGTGCCCGCCGGGCCGGCGCCGACCTGCCGTTCTACAACTCCGTCAACAACGCCCGCGACCTGGACATGCTGCGGGCCGCCCTCGGCGACAAGAAGCTGACGTTCATGGGCGCCTCGTACGGGACGTACTTCGGTGCGGTCTATGCGACGCTCTTCCCCGGCCATGTCCGGCGGATGATCTTCGACAGCGTCGTCAATCCCTCGCCCCGGAAGATCTGGTACCACAACAACCTCGACCAGAGCCTCGCCTTCGAGCGGCGCTGGGGCGACTGGCTGCGCTGGGTCGCCCGGCACGATGACCACTACCACCTCGGCAAGTCCAGGAGGGCGGTGCAGCACGCCTACAACAAGGCCGCCCACAAGCTGCGCCGCGATCCGCTGAGCAGCAAGATCGGCCCCGGTCAGCTGCAGTCGGCCTTCCTCAAGACCGGCTACAACGACGCGTTCTGGCCGATGCGCGCCGAGGCGCTGTCGGGGTATCTGCACGGCGACCCCAAGCCGCTGATCGCGCAGGCCCTGCCCCGGTCCGGCGGCGCCAAGGACGCGGAGAACGGCAACGCCGTCTACACCGCCGTGGAGTGCAATGACGCGATCTGGCCGCGCTCCTGGAAGACCTGGAACCGCGACAACACCGATGTCGCGCGGATCGCGCCGTTCGAGACCTGGGACAACGCCTGGATGAATCTGCCGTGCGCCTTCTGGCCCGACCGGTCGGAGTCGGCCGAGGCCGGTCTCGACGCCGCGGTCCGCCATGCGACCGGCCGCGATGCGGGGCAGGAGCTGATGGACGCCACCGGGCATGCGGCCGAGACCGCGCTGGACGCTGCGTTCCACGGGCGGCGCGGTCCGCTCGATGTCCACACCGAGCCCGGCGCGCTGCCGCCGGTGCTGCTGATGGCGGCCGAGCGGGACGCGGCGACGCCGTACCGGGGAGCGTTGGAGCTGCAGCGGCGGTTCCCCGGCTCCTCGCTGGTCACCGAGAACGGTGCGGGCACCCACGGCATCGCCTTCGGCAGCAACGCCTGTGTGAACGCGTACGCGGAGGCGTATCTGCTGCGCGGGAAGATCCCGGCGCACAAGGCGTACTGCCCGCGGCGCGCCGAGCCGGTGCCGGGCCAGCAGGTGACCCGGGCGCAGCACGCGCGGCCGGGGAAGTAGCGGCACCTGCCGGATGCGGTACGGGCCGTCCCCCGAGGGGAGCGGCCCGTATCGCTGTGTGCACGCGCGCTGCGTGCCGGCCCGGGATCAGGCCAGGCCGGCGACCAGCTCGGCAACCGGCTTGCGCCGGCCGGTGTAGAACGGGACCTCCTCGCGGACGTGCATCCGCGCCTCGGAGCCGCGCAGATGACGCATCAGGTCGACGATGCGGTAGAGCTCATCGGCCTCGAACGCCAGCACCCACTCGTAGTCGCCGAGCGAGAACGAGGGCACGGTGTTGGCGCGCACGTCCGGGAAGCCGCGGGCCATCTTGCCGTGGTCGGCGAGCATCCGGCGGCGGTCCTCGTCAGGGAGGAGGTACCACTCGTAGGAGCGCACGAAGGGGTAGACGCTGACGTAGTCGCGGGCCACCTCGTCGGCCAGGAAGGCCGGGATGTGCGACTTGTTGAACTCGGCGGGGCGGTGCAGCGCCATGTTCGACCACACCGGCGTAAGCGCCCGGCCGAGACGGGTGCGGCGGAAGAGGTTGTACGCCTCCTGGAGCGCGTCCGAGCTCTCCGAGTGCCACCAGATCATCAGGTCGGCGTCGGCGCGCAGGCCGGACACGTCGTAGGTGCCGCGGACCACCACGTCCTTGGCGGCGAGCTGCTCGAACAGCTCCTCGACCTCGTCTGCATAGCCGCTGCGGTCCTCCGGGAGGACGTCACGCAGCTTGAACACCGACCAGAGGGTGTAGCGGATGACCTCGTTGAGGTCCTTGGCCTTCTTGCCGGCGTGGGGAGCCTTCTCGGGCGCCGCGGGACTCCGGGGCGCGGAAGCGGGGGTGGAAGCGTCTGTCATGTCGTCCATTCTCACTCGCCCGGGGTGGCGCCCGGCGTCAGGGTGCCGAGGATCTCGTCCGCGGCGTGGCGCGCCGAGCCGATGCAGGCCGGAATGCCGACGCCGTCGTAGACCGCGCCGCACACCCGCAGCGCACCCGGCATCCGGGCGACCGCGCCGCGGATCCTGGCCACCCGCTCCAGATGGCCGACGGCGTACTGGGGCAGCCCGCCCTCCCAGCGGGTGACCCGGCTCGCGACCGGCCGGGCACTCAGGCCGACCGCCGCTGCGAGGTCGGCGAGCGAGAGATCGACCAGCTCGGAGTCGTCGCGCCGGAGGTCGGCGTCGTCCTCGTACCGGCCGATGGAGGTGCGCAGCACGAAGAGGTCCGGGTCGGCGGCGCCGATCCAGCCCCACTTCTGGCCGGCGAAGGTGGCGGCCTTGATCCGGTGGCCGTCGACGGGCGGTACGAGGAAGCCGCTGCCGCCGGGCACACGGTCCAGGTCGGCGCGGCGGAAGGCCATGGTGACCAGCGCCATCGAGGCGTAGTCGACGGCGGCGAGCTCGGCGGCCGCGGCGGGGCAGTCGTGGCGCAGGATGTACGCGGCGGCGCCCGCGGGCGCGGCCAGGACGACCGCGTCGGCCGTGACCGTCCGGTCGCCGAGGCGGATCCGCCAGCCGTCGCCGTCGGTCCAGTGGAGGTCGTCCACGACGGATCCGAGCAGGATCTCGCCGCCGGCCCGGCGTACGGCGTCGGCGACGGCGGCCGGCAGCGTCCCGATCCCGCCGTCGATCCCCATGAAGACCGGGCCGTCGGGCGCTGCGGTGGCGGCGGCGCGCGCCTGGAGGGCCCGTACGCCCTCGATCAGGGAGCGCTGGGTGCGGGCGGCCTCGAAGAGCTGCGGGACGGCGGCGCGCATCGAGATGCGGTAGGCGTCGCCCGCGTAGACGCCGCCGAGCAGCGGCTCGACGAGCCGGTCGACGACCTCACGGCCGAGCCGGGCCGCGACATACGCGCCGACCGCGACGTCCTCGCCGGCCTCGGTCCGCGCCAGCGTCTCGTCCTCTGCGATCCGCGCCATGCCCTCGGGGGAGATCACACCGGAGGCGGCGAGCGGACCGAGGTCCCCGGGCACGCCCATGACATGGCCCTTGGGCATCGGACGCAGCGCGTCACGGGTCCACAGGGACGCGGTGGCGGTGGCGGGTGGCTGCAACCGGTCGCCGAGCCCGACCGCGCGGGCGAGGTCCACCGCCTCCGGGCGCCTGGCCAGCATCGACTCGGCACCGAGGTCGACCGGTACGTCCGCGATATCGCCCGCGCGCAGCTTGCCGCCGAGCCGGTCCGACGCCTCCAGGACGGTGACGCGGGCGCCGCCTTCGAGCAGCCGGTGCGCGGCCGCCAGTCCCGAGATGCCTCCGCCGATGACGACGACGTGACCGACACGGCCCGGCCCGCGGCCCGTACTGGTGTGCGCTGTGCTCATGCCTCCACTCTCTCAGAGCGCACCACCGGGACCGTGACCGGATCGCGATCCACGAGGGGCAACCCCGGTCCGCCGGTCACCGTCGAAGGGGCAACACCAGCACGCCACTTCGAGGGGGAGCAGCCATGCGGGGAGCGGTACGAGGGCGCGGGGGACGGGCCGGGCGGGCCACCGGGGGCCGCCGGGGCGCTGCGGCGGGGGTGCTGCTCGCCGCGTCGCT
>NZ_QUAC01000414.1 GCF_003389455.1 Streptomyces inhibens
CACAAGCTGAGACCGCGGCCCGTCCGCGGCACGGCGAAGGGCGCCGAACCGGCCATCGAGCCGGTTCGGCGCCCCGTGCGTTTCCCCTCAGGTCCGCAGTGGCTTCACCCCGAGCAGTGGAAGCGCGCCCCCGCCCAGTCGCCGTGGTCGCCGGACTTCTTGCCGTCCGTATCGGTCACCTTCAGCCGTACGTTCCGGGCGCCGCCCAGCGGCACATCCACCGCCACCGGCGCCGACTTCCCGGTCAGCTGGGGCGAGGTCCACAGCACCTTGCCGTCGGCCTCCACGGAGAAGGCCACCGCCCCGTAGTCGGCGATCTCGTCGTCGATCCCGGCGTCCGCGGTGAAGGACGTACAGCGTCCGCCGGCGAAGAACTCGATGTCCGAGTTGGCGTGCGCCCCGATGCCCTTGGCGTACGTCTTCCCGCCGAGGGTCAGCGGATGGCCGTCCGCCGCCCCCGGCTCCCCGTTGCTGCGGTCCCGTTCGGCCGGGCCGTAGCCATTGACGGCGCTCAGCCACTCCATCTCGCTCGCCCAGGTGTCGGCGGTGGGCGCCGGTGGCACGGCCCGCACCTCGAAGCGGTGCACCGCGGTACGCAGCGCCCCCGCCGACCGGTAGCGGACGGTCGCGGTGACGGTGACCGGGTCCGCGCTCTTGGCGTCCTTGGGCGCGGTGAGCGTCAGCGCGTCGCGCCAGGTGGCGCCCGCCGCGATCCGCCCATGGTGCACCGGTGCGGAGACGGCCCAGCCCTGGGGCGCGGCCAGCGACACCGACACCTCATGGGCATCGCGGGTGCCCGCCGTGACGGCCGTCCGTACGGTCGTCGGCGCGCCCTTGGTCACCTCCTGACCGCCCGGCGTGCCGACCGCGACCACCGCGCCCGGTGTCCGCCCGCCGACCGCGCCGGCGCCCTTCAGCGTCAGACCGAAGGCGCGGTCGGTGGCGCGGTCGGCGGTCTTGATCTGCACCACGCCCGCGCGGTCCGCCGGGTCGTAGAACCAGCCCTCGTCCGCCGACTTGAACGCGCTCGCGGACGGCAGCCGCTTCAGCGGCCGGCCCGCCAGCTCGACAGCGCGCGGTGCGTCGCCGGTGTGCACGGTGAAGAGGTACGGCCGCCTCGTCTGCTTGCCCTGGTACGAGCCCCGGGAGGCCCCGACGTCGATGCGTACGTCGCCGCCCCCGGAGCGCGGCGCCGCCACCTGTACCCGCTGGGTGGCGCTGCCGCCGTCCCGGTGCGCACGCGTGACACCGTCGTCCTCGTAGAGCGTGAAGGAGGAACGGCCCTGCGGATAGATGTCCCAGGCGAGCGGTGAGCCGGCCGTGCGGTCCTGGTACGACCTGATGCCCGGCCACATGGGCACGGCGGCACCGGCCTTGACGAACAGCGGCAGGGTGTCCAGCGGCGCGCTGTAGCCGTCGATCGTCGTCGGCCCCTGGTAGGTGCGCCCGGACCAGTAGTCGACCCAGGTGCCCTTGGGCAGATAGATGCCGTCGCGGGTGTCACTGTCCTTGTAGACGGGCGCGAGGAGGAAGTCCTGGCCGCTGAGGAACTCGTACTTGGCCGCGTCGGTGCCGGCCTTGGGGTCGTCGGGATATTCGAGCGACAGCGGACGCACCGGGCCGACGCCGGTCCGGGTCGCCTCGGCCGCATAGGAGTACATGTACGGCAGCAGCGACTCCTTCAGCTTCAGATATTTCCGGCTGATGGAGGTATAGGGCTCGCCGTAGCGGTAGGGCTGTTTGTCGCTGTCCGCCCAGCCGTCCATCGTCATCATCGCCGGAAGGAAGGATTTCCACTGCAGATCGCGGACATAGGTCTTCGGGCTGCCGCCGAAAATTCCGTCCACATCGCCGGTCGTATAGGCGAGTCCGGACATCGTCGCGCCGGCATACGTCGGAATCTGCCAGCGGATGTAGTCCCAGGTGCCGCTCTGGTCGCCGGACCACTGGACGCCGCAGCGCTGCGCCCCCGACCAGCTCTCCGGGGCCCAGGTGAAGCCCCGCGCGTCGCTGTTGTCCTCGATTCCCTTGTAGGCGTCCTTGCAGCCGTCCAGGGCGAATTTGTAGCCGTCGCCGACCCAGGCGACATCGAGTTTGGCGATCCGCTGGCCCGCCTTGACCTGATCGGCGAGTTTGTCGATACCGTCCTCGGTCCACAGTCCGAGCTTCATCTTCCGCTCGCCGAGACCCTGTGAGGTCTGTGCGAGGTTTTCATAGCCGCAGCCGTAGCCGTCGTTGACCAGCATCCAGCCGTTGGGCATATCGTTCTGCGTATATCCGTCGGCGATCTTCAAGGCGTCCAGGGTGTGCCGCTCGCCCCGGTTCGCATTGTGCAGATAGCAGTCCGAGTCGCCGATCTCCAGCCCGTACAGCGGTGGCAGGAAAGGCTTTCCGGTCAGCGAGGTGTACTGGCCGATCACGTCCTTGGCGCTCGGCCCGGCGAAGTAATAGGCGTCGAAACGCCGTTCCTTGGCGCTGGTGGTCACCGGGTCGTCGAAGGCATAGGTGTTGGGCGCGTATGTATTGCGGAAGACGCCGTACCCCGCGGAGGACAGGTAGAACGGGACCGAGTTGGGATGTCCGCCGTCGTTCCAGTTGTAGTCGACGCCCACCTCGACGGTACGGCCGCGGTGCGAGGTGTTGCCGCGCCCGTTCTGCATCCCGGCCCCGTAGAACTGCTCCTCGGCGCCGCGTGCGAGGGTCTGGGTGGTGGTCTTGTCGTCCCAGCTCAGCCCCTTCGCCTCGGACCACACCAGCGAACCGTCGGCCCGCCGCAGCTCCAGGCGGAGCGGCGCCTTGAAGGCCTTCAGGGTGACCTGGGAGGTGCTGAGTTCGTAGGCGTCGCCGGCGTCACGCCAGTGGGTGGCCGGCGGTGCGCCCTGGGGCAGCACGATGTCCTTGCCGGTGGGGTCGGAGAAGGTGCCGTCCGGGGCGAGTTCGACGCGGAAGGTACGGTCCGTCACAAAGCTGACGCGGGCTTCGGCCTTGCCGGCGTGCAGATGGTAGACGGGCCCGTCCGCGGCGAAGCCGGTGATGTCGCCGACGGTCTGTGCGGGCGCGGGACCGTCGGCCCGTACGCTGCCCACCGGGCCCGCGACGGCCGTCGCGAGTCCGAGCAGCGCGGCAACGACCGCCGCCCGCAGTCCTGTTGGTTTCCTCATGCCCGCAGCTCTAGCCCGCCGGAACGGTCCGCCACCATGGACTCTTGAACCGGACTGCTGGATTTCTGCGTGCCCGTCCATGACAAGAGGGGCGCCCCCGCCGGTCGGCGGAAGCGCCCCTGAGGACGGATTCTGCGGGTGTGCGTTACAGGGCCACGCCGAGGAGCGCGTCGAGCGCGCGAGAGACGAGGCCGGGTGCGCCCTCGTCCGTGCCGCCGTCGGCCGTCTGCGCGGCGGCCCACCGGTCCACGGCCGCAAGGGCGGCCGGCGAGTCCAGGTCGTCGGCGAGCGCCGTACGGATCTCCGCCAGGAGGGCGTCGGCGGACGGGCCGTCGGGGCGGGAGACCGCGTCACGCCAGCGCGCCAGC
Organism: Streptomyces inhibens; assembly: GCF_003389455.1. Classification (GTDB taxonomy): domain Bacteria; phylum Actinomycetota; class Actinomycetes; order Streptomycetales; family Streptomycetaceae; genus Streptomyces; species Streptomyces inhibens. The sequence goes on from NZ_QUAC01000414.1 coordinate 3,530, forward strand.
CGCTCCTCTGCCTCCTCCAGCACCGCGTCGGTCCACTCCCAGTCGGCGCGGTAGTGGTGCGCGAGCAGCGCCAGCCGGATCGCCGCCGGGTCGGTGCCCTCGCGCCGCACCGTGGAGACGAAGACGAGATTGCCCTTGGACTTGGACATCTTCTCGCCGTTCAGGGCCACCATGCCGGCGTGCACATACGCCTTGGCGAACGGGTACTCGCCGGTGAGCGCCTGGGCGTGCGAGGCGCCCATCTCGTGGTGCGGGAAGGCGAGGTCGGAGCCGCCGCCCTGGACGTCGAAGCCCATGCCGAGGTGGTCCAGCGCGATGGCGACACACTCGATGTGCCAGCCGGGCCGGCCGCGGCCCAGCGAGCCGCCGTCCCAGCTCGGTTCGCCGTCACGGGCGGCCATCCACAGCATCGGGTCGAGCGGGTTCTTCTTGCCCTCCCGCTCCGGGTCGCCGCCGCGCTCGGCGGACAGCAGCCGCATCGCCTCGGCGTCCAGCCCGGAGACCTCGCCGAAGTGCGGGTCGGAGGCGACGGAGAAGTAGATGTCACCGTCCAGCTCGTAGGCGGCGCCGGCGTCACGCAGCCGCTCCACAAGCGGGACGATGCCCGGTATCGCCTCGACCGCGCCTATGTAGTGGCGGGGCGGCAGCATCCGCAGGGCCGTCATGTCCTCGCGGAAGAGGGCGGTCTCGCGCTCGGCGAGCGCCGTCCAGTCGTCACCGGTCTTGTTGGCCCGCTCCAGCAGCGGATCGTCGACGTCGGTGACGTTCTGCACGTAGTGAACCTGGCGCTTCGTGTCGAGCCACACGCGCTGAACCAGGTCGAACGCGTTGTAGGTCGCCGCGTGCCCCATGTGGGTGGCGTCGTACGGCGTGATGCCGCAGACATAGATACGGGCGACGGGACCGGGGTCGAGGGTTACCCGTCCGCCGGTCGCGGTGTCGTGGATCCTCAGGTCGCGGCCCTGGCCAGGCAGGGCGGGGACCTCAGAAGCGGGCCATGCATGCATGCCTTGAGCGTAACCGGACGGATGTTCCGCATACGAACCGGACCAGGGTCTTGGCCGGAAAGGCGGTCTTGTGTTCGACGGCCGGACGTGCAAGTGGCATACACGACGGGGCCGGCGCCGGCGCGCGGCGGCGCGCCGGATCAGACGGGCGGCCAGGGGATGGCCGGCCACTCGCCGCTCGGCTCGGGGTGCCGGCCGCTGCGCAGCAGCCCGGCCACCCGCGCCCGCAGCGCCTCGATCTCGGTATCCGTGATCAGTTCGGCCAGTCGGGCGGCGAGCGGCTCCCCGTCCGCGAGCGCCGCGTGCAGGCCCCGCAGGACCTCCAGCGCCTCCTCGGTCAGCGGCTCCCCCGCCCACCCCCACAGGAGCGTGCGCAGCTTGTCCTCGGCGTTGAACGTCACACCGTGGTCGATGGCGAAGAACTGTCCGTCGGCGCCGGGCAGCAGATGGCCGCCCTTGCGGTCCCCGTTGTTGATCACCGCGTCGAGCACCGCGAGCCGCCGCAGCCGCGGATGGTCGGCGTGCACCAGCAGCGCGGTGCGGCCCTCGCCGATCTGCGCGAGGCCGACCGCCTTCCACCCGGGCCCCGGCTCCTCGTCCTCCACCAGCGCCAGCAGCGCGGGCACCTCGTCGCTGCTCTCCGGCGGATCGATCCACTCCTGGACCATGCCGGTGCCGTACGGGCCGTCCCGCAGCACCGTCGGCGGGATCAGGTCCCAGCCGCAGGCACGGGAGATCTCGTACGCGGCGACCTCGCGCTGGGCGAGCGTGCCGTCGGGGAAGTCCCACAGCGGGCGCTCGCCCGCGACCGGCTTGTAGACACACGAGGCGCTGCGGCCGTCCTGCTCGACCGTGCAGTAGAGCACGGCGTTGGACGCCTCCTGGATGCGGCCGCGTACGGTCAGCTCGCCTTCGCCGAGAAAGGCGTCCGACAGCCCCCGGGCGGGCTCCGGAGCGGCCGGCGCCGCCTCCTGCGGATCCGCGGGGCCGGGCAGCCGCCCGGCCGGTTCGACGGCGGGCTCCACGGCGCTCAGGCGTCCCGTCGGTATCCGTTCTGGCGCGGGCATACGTGTCCCTCCGGGTCGAGCGGCAGGCTGCACAGCGGGCACGGCGGGCGGCCGGCGTTGACGACTTCCAGCGCCCGCTTGGCGAACGCCCTGGCCATGGTTCCGGTGAGGCGCACCCGCAGCATCGGCGGGCCGTTCTCGTCGTCCTGGAGCAGGCGCTCCTCGGCGTCGGCGAGGGCCTCTTCGCTGTCGGCGTCCAGCTCGACCAGGGCCTGCGCCTCGACGATCATCCGCTCGTCCTCGCCGTCCCAGGCCAGCGCCATGGTGCCGACCCGGAACTCCTCCTCGACGGGAGTCTCCAGCGGGGCGGTGTCGGCCAGCTCGGCAGGGGAGACGGCGGGTACCGGGGCATTGCCGCCGCTGCGCCGTACCACCTCGTCCAAAAGCTCGTCGATCCGCTCGGCGAGGGCCGCGACCTGGGTCTTCTCCAGGGCGACGCTGGTGGTGCGGCCGGCCGCGGTGGCCTGGAGGTAGAAGCTACGGCGGCCAGGCAGCCCGACCGTACCGGCCACGAAGCGGTCCGGCGCGTCGTAGAAGAACACCTGACGGGACAACGTCCTGCTCCGATTGCTCGACTGCGGGGTCACGGCGGTCGCTGCACGTCCTGCGGACACTGCGCGGATCGCAGGCGTGGCGGGCAGCGCCGTCGCACCACCCTACTGCGCCGACTGATCACGCTGCTCCCGCACCACCGCCGACGGCCGCGTCCCGCTCGGCGGCCGCGCCGCCGCCGTCCTCCCGGGGCGCGAGCGATCCGAAGTCGCCGGTGTCCCCGAGGCGAACGACGTAGGGACGCAGCCGGGTGTAGCGGATCACGGTGACGGAGCAGGGCTCGACGGAGATCCGCTGGAAGAGGTCGAGGTGCATGCCCAGCGCGTCGGCGACCAGCGATTTGATGATGTCGCCGTGCGAGCACATGGCGTAGGTCGCCTCGGGGCCGTGCGCCTGCTCGATCCGGGCGTTCCAGTCGCGTACCGCGTCCACCGCGCGGGCCTGCATCGCGCGCATCGACTCGCCACCGGGGAAGGCGGCCGCGGAGGGGTGGTGCTGGACGACCTCCATCAGCGGCTCGTCGCTCAGCTCGGCGAGTTTGCGGCCCGACCAGTCGCCGTAGTCGCATTCGCTGATCCGGTCCTCGACGTGCAGCGTGAGCCACGGCCGGGCGTCCAGCAGCGGGGCCACGGTCTCGCGGCAGCGCTGCAGCGGGCTGGAGACGACGGCGGTCAGCGGCACCTGTGCCAGGCGGGCGGGGAGTGCGGCGGACTGGGCGGCGCCGCGCTCGTCGAGGGCGACACCGGGCGCCCGCCCGGCGAGCACGCCGGCGGTGTTTGCGGTGGAGCGGCCGTGCCGCACCAGGATCAGCGTGGGCATGACCGCCACCCTACGTTCCGCGTACGCCTTCCTGGCAGGCTGCCGGGCAACGAGCGAGAATGCCAGGTGTGATCGTGGACTGCGCCATCTACCGGGAGGGCCGCCGCACCGACTGCGCGGCCGACTTCTCCGGTGCCCTGGAGGCGGCGCGGGCCGAGGGGCACTCCTTCCTGTGGCTGGGGATGTACGAGCCGACGGAGGAGGAGTTCGAGCTCGTCAGCTCCGAATTCGCGCTGCACCCGCTCGCCGTCGAGGACGCGCTCAACGCCCATCAGCGCCCCAAGCTGGAGGTCTACGACGACTCGCTGTTCATGGTGCTGAAGCCGATCACCTACGACGTCCAGGCGGACACCGTGACCGCTTCGGAGCTGATGGTCTTCGTCGGCGACTCGTTCGTCGTCACCGTCCGGCACGGGGAGGCCAGCCCGCTGGCGGCGGTGCGCCACCGGCTGGAGAAGCACCCGGAGATCCTGCGGCACGGCCCGGGAGCGGTGCTGTACGCGGTCAGTGACGCGGTGGTCGACCACTACATCGAGGTGGCCGCCGAACTCCAGGTGGATCTGGAGGAGTTGGAGACGGAGGTGTTCGCTCCGGTGCGCAGCCGGGACACCAGGAACACCGCCGCCGAGATCTACTCGTTCAAGCGGGAGGTGCTCGAATTCCGGCGGGCGACCGGCCCGTTGGCGGAGCCGATGACCCGGCTGCAGAACCCGGGGGTGCCGTTCGTGCACGATCACGCCCGGCCGTTCTTCCGCGACGTGGACGACCACCTCACCCGCGCCAACGAGTCGGTGGAGGGCCTGGACCGGCTGCTCTCGGACATTCTCGCCGCCCACCTGGCGCAGATGGGTGTGCGGCAGAACGACGATATGCGCAAGATCTCGGCCTGGGCGGCGCTGGCGGCCGTACCCACCCTGATCGCCGGGATCTACGGCATGAACTTCAACGACATGCCGGAGCTGAAGTGGCATCTGGGCTATCCGGTGATCCTGGTGACGATGGTCATCATCGAGGTGTCGCTCTACCGGCTGTTCAAGCGCCGCGGCTGGCTGTGAGGCCGGCGGGCGCGGTGCCGTAGGGGCCGGAGCGCTCAGGCGAACTCCGGCGCGGAGGTCGCCGGGCCGCCCAGCGGGTCCCGCTGCTCGGGCATCCGGAGGCTGACCATCCGCCGCCAGCCGGCCAGCCGCTCATAGCCATACATCGCCCGGATGCCGACGGCGAGCGCCGCGGATTTCCCCTTCGGCCACTTCAGGATGCGGCCCATGTGGTCCATCACGGCCAGGCTGACGTCCCGGTAGATGACGATCTCGGCGCGCGCACAGTCGTGCAGGATCCGCTGGATGGTCCGGCCGTGCCCGGCGTGGGCCAGCCGCAGCAGCTCCTCGTGGCAGTAAGCGAGGTGGTTCTCCTCGTCGTGGGAGATCATCCGGATCGCCTTGCCCACCTCGGGGTGGTCGCCGAAGCGCTTGTTGAGCATCGCCATCTGGTCGGCGGCGCGCTGCTCGGTGACCCGGCTGTGCGCGAGGTAGGTGATGACGTCGAGCTCGGTGAGCGGCTCGTCGCGGCGCAGCTTGTCGTGCGCCAGGCCGATGCCCCGGCGCTCCAGCAGCATGGTGTAGTCGGTCTCTTCGGGGACCTCGGCGGGTGTCAGACCGCGCTTGCGCAGCAGGGCCTGGAAGATCCGGCCGTGCTTGTCCTCGTCGGCGCCGTGCCGGGTGACCTTGGGCGCCAGGTAGCGCAGGGAGGAGGGCATCAGTGCGGCGATCCGGCCGTTCTCCCAGCCGCCCTGGGCCTCGCCGCTGGCGGCTATGGAGCAGAACAGACGGTAGGAGTCGTCGTTGTCGACGATCTCCTGGAACAGGCTCCGGGCCGAGAACATCTGCGCCACCTCCGAACGGACACACCCGTAAAGGAACAGTCAAATCGGGTGTTCCGCGGGCGGCAACCGGAGCGGCGGTCCGTTGGGCCGTTCGGACGAGGCGCGCCCCGTGGCGGGGCGTAACCCGCGTGCCCGTCGCCGCGTTGTGCAGCATGACGGCCGTGGCGGGGAAGATCCCCCGAGCCCCCACCACGGCCGCAGCGTTTCTCCGGCCCGGCGCCCGATGGCGCCGGGCCTTGTGCTGTGCCCTTACGCCAGACCGGCGCGCTCCAGGGCCTCGGTGCCGGCCCGCAGTGAGGCCAGCCGGTCCTCCAGGGTGAAGCCGGCCGGGGCCAGGGTCAGGGTGGTCACTCCGGCCGCCGCGTAGGCCTGCATCCGCTCGGCGATCCGCTCGACGGAGCCGAGCAGCGTGGTCTGGTCGATCAGCCGCTCGGGGATCGCGGCGGCGGCGCCGTCCTTGTCGCCGGACAGGTACTTGTCCTGGATCTCGGCGGCTTCCTTCTCGTAGCCCATGCGCCGGGCCAGCTGGTTGTAGAAGTTCTGCTTGCGGCTGCCCATGCCGCCGACGTACAGGGCGGTGTACGGGCGGAACATGTCGGCCAGCGCGCTGACGTCCTTGTCCGCGCCCACGGCCAGCGGCAGCGTCGGACAGACGTCGAAGCCGTCCAGCGTCCTGCCCGCCTTTTCGCGGCCGGCTCGGATGTGGGAGATCGCGGTCTCCTCCAGGTGGTCGGCGGAGGGGAAGATCAGCAGCGCGCCGTCGGCGATCTCGCCGGTCTGCTGGAGGTTCTTCGGGCCGATCGCGGCGATGTAGAGCGGGATGTGCTCACGCTGGGGATGGACGGTGAGCTTCAGCGGCTTGCCGGGGCCGCCCGGCAGCGGCAGCGTCCAGTGCTCGCCCTCGTAGGACAGCCGCTCACGGGACATGGCCTTGCGGACGATGTCCACGTACTCGCGGGTGCGCGCCAGCGGCTTGTCGAACTTCACGCCGTACCAGCCCTCGGAGACCTGCGGTCCCGAGACGCCCAGGCCCAGCCGGAAACGGCCGCCGGAGAGCGAGTCCAGGGTGGCCGCCGTCATCGCGGTCATCGCGGGGGTGCGCGCCGGGATCTGGAAGATCGCCGAACCGATGTCGATCCGCTCGGTCTGGGCGGCGACCCAGGAGAGCACCGAAGGAGCGTCGGAGCCGTAGGCCTCGGCGGCCCAGCAGACGGAGTAGCCGAGGCGATCGGCCTCCTGCGCCACCGCGAGATTGTCGGAGTCCATCCCGGCGCCCCAGTAGCCGAGGTTGATACCAAGCCTCATGCCGCTCCCCTTACCGATCAGTAACGTCGCTGTTGCGGGGACTGTAGCGCGCACCGCGGCCGGCCGTCATCGGCGGGTTGTCCACAGGTCCCCTGATCCGGGCCCATGGCCAGTAATCTCAAGGCCCATGGAGCAAAGGCACCTCGGCCGAACGGGCCTTCGCGTGTCCCGGCTGGGGCTCGGCACCCTGAACTGGGCGCGCGACACGGACGAGCAGGAAGCCGCCGACCAGCTCAAGACGTTCTGGGAGGCCGGCGGCACCCTCGTCGACACCGCCGACATCTATGCCGACGGCGGCGCCGAGTACCTCCTGGGCCAGCTGATGGAAGGGCTCGTTCCGCGCGACGATCTGGTGATCGCCACCAAGGCCGGCAGCGTCCTGGAGGCGGACCGCCGCGTCGACGGCTCCCGGCGCCATCTCCTCGCCGCGCTGGACGCCTCGCTGCAACGGCTGGGCACCGACTACGTCGACCTGTGGCAGCTGCATGCCTTCGATCCGCACACCCCGCTGGAGGAGACCCTCCAGGCCCTCGACGTCGCCGTCGCCAGCGGCCGGGCGCGCTATGTGGGGCTGTCGAACTTCTCCGGCTGGCAGCTCGCCAAGGCCGCCACCTGGCAGCTCGCGGCGCCCGGCGTCCGCAACCGGCTGGCGAGCACACAGATGGAGTACTCCCTGCTGCAGCGCGGCATCGAGCGCGAGGTGCTGCCCGCGGCGCTCGATCTTGGCATCGGCCTGCTGCCGTCGTCGCCGCTCGGCCGCGGGGTGCTGACCGCCAAGTACCGCCATGCCACGCCCGCCGACTCGCGCGGCGCCTCGGACCATCTGGCCGCGTTCGTCGCGCCCTATCTCGACGAGACGGCGAGCCGGGTCGTCGACGCGGTGACGACCGCCGCCGACGGACTGGCCGTCACCCCGCTCCAGGTAGCGCTCTCCTGGGTCCGCGACCGTCCCGGAGTGGCCGCCCCGGTCCTGGGCGCCCGCACAGCGCAGCAGCTCAGAGAGGCATTGTCAGTGGAGACCCTTAGTCTTCCTGACGAGATCCGCCGGGCGCTGGACGATGTTTCGGCTCCGGTGCACCACTATCCCGATCACGACTGGAGCACGCTGTGAGTACCGACCGCCTCGCCGGCGAAACCCCGCCCGAGCCGGAGGCCGCGCCCGGGACTGCGGATGCCCAGACGCCCGAGGACGCGGCCGCGCCGGAGGAAGCGGCGGTGGCACCGGGCGAGGACGCGAAGGAGAGCGACGGAGCGTCCGCGACGCCCGCCGCCGATGCCGGGACTCCGGCTTCCGGCGCGGCGCAGGAGACCGCGGCGTCCGGCTCGGCCAAGGCGAAAGCCGCGGCGCTGGCGGCGGCGGTCCGGGCCGTGGAGAGCGGCGAGCGCTCGGCCGCTTCGTTCTTCACCGAGGCCCCGCGCCCCGCCAGGCCGGCCGCGCCCGCCGCCGGCCCCCGGGCAACCGCTCCGGCCCCCGGCGGACCTGCCCC
>NZ_QUAC01000416.1 GCF_003389455.1 Streptomyces inhibens
AGCGGGTGCCGTCGCCGCGGGGCGGCGCCGGGGCCTGAGGCCGGGCCCGGCGGGCCGGCTGCCGTCAGCCGGCCCAGTGCGGGTCGCGCCCCGTCTCCGCCAGCAGGACGTCGAGGTCCAGGGCGCCCGGCGGTACGGGGACCGGTTCGGCGAAGACGTTCATCTTCCGGGCCGTCGGCGCCATCCGTGCGACCAGCGCCCGCAGCTCGGGCAGGCACTCCGCGGCCGGCGCATACGCCTGGCCGGTCGCCCGCGCCACGTCCCAGGTGTGCACCGTCAGATCCAGCAGCACCATCGCCCCGACGGTCCGCGCCGGCAGTTGCATCCCGCCGCTGAGGCCCTCCTCGGCACCGGGCGCCGCCCAGGCCTCGGCCAGCCGCGCCGCCTCGTCCGCGAACCGGTCGGGCCACCGTGCCCCGTATTCGCCGAGCCGGTCCGGGGTGTGGCTGAAGTCCGCGTCCTTTTTGGCGGCCAGCGACCGGAAGGCGACGACCACATGGAAGAGGTGGTTGAGCAGCGCCCGCACGTCGTATTCGGCGCATGGCGTCGGCCGCTCCAGTTGGTCGTCGCGCACCCCGCGCAGTACGGGGAGCGCCGCCTGTGACGCGGCCTCCAGGAGCGCGCTGATCGGCGCAGCCGTGGGCGTTTCGTCCGTGATGTCAGGTGCGTCTGTCATGCCGATGACGCTACGGGCGGCGATCCGGCGGCGGCTTGAAGAAATGCGACAGTCCGGAGCCGTTGCGAGCGCCGCGGGCCCGGCCATGACCCATCGGACAGGCCCTAGGATCCAGGACATGGCCGCTCCACGGCGCGACACCCGGGGCATCGTCGACGCCCCCGAGCTCTTCACCCGGGTGCGGTTTCGCCGCCGCACCCCCGCCGCGCCGCTGCGTCCGTACGTCGAGCACTACTGGCTGATCGACTGGGACCTGTCCGAGCCGTACGCCACGCATGTCGTCCCGCACCCGTGCGTGAACCTCGTCCTCCAGCGGTACGCCGACCGTCCCGCGTTCGGCGAGGTCGCGGGCGTGGGGCTGGAGCTGTTCTCGCAGAAGCTGGTGGGGCGCGGCCGGGTGTGCGGGGTGCAGTTCCGGCCCGGCGGGTTCCGGCCGTTCGCCCCGGAGCGGCCGGTCACGGACTGGACGGACCGCCGGCTGCCGCTGGCCACGGTCTTCGGGGGTGTTGACGTGGCGCCCGCCGGGGCCGGCGCCGCGGCCGCCGTGCTGGGCCCGGACGACGAGGACGCCCGGGTGGCCGCACTGGACGCCTTTCTGACGCCGCTCCTACGGGCCGAGCCGCGGATCCTCGCCCAGGCCGATCTCGCCATGGGGCTGGCCGACCGGATCCGCACGGACCGTACGATCCGCCGCGTCGCGGACTTCGCACGGGCCGAGGGCCTGTCGGTACGGGCGCTGCAGCGGCTGTTCGCCGGGTATGTCGGGGTCAGCCCCAAGTGGGTGCTGCTGCGCTACCGGGTCCATGAGGCACTGGAGCGCGCCGCGTCCGGCGGGGAGGTCGACTGGCCCGCGCTCGCCGCCGAGCTGGGCTACAGCGATCAGGCGCATCTGATCCGCGATGTCACCGCGACGGTCGGGGTCCCGCCGACCGCGTACGCACGCTGAGCCCGCGGCCGCGCCCGCGAGCTCAGGGCTGTTCCGCACCCGCGAGCTCAGGGCTGTTCCGCGCCCGCGGATCTCAGGGCTGTTCCGCCGTCAGATAGCGCTGGACGGTGGGCGCCAGCCAGGCGACGACCTCGTCATGGCTGAGGCCGACGGCCGGCGGGAGGTGCAGGACGTAGCGGCACAGCGCCATGCCGAGGATCTGCGAGGCGATCAGGGCGGCGCGGGTCGGTGCCTCCTCGGGCACCGGGCTGACCGCGGCGAGGACCGGCCCCATCTGTTCGGCGAACACACCGCGCATCCGCTCGGCGCCCGCCTCATTGGTGACGCCGACGCGCATCATCGCCGTCAGGGTCTCGTCGCACTCCCAGCGCTCCAGGAAATGGCGTACGAGCCGGGCGCCGAGCTCTTCGCGCGGCACACGGGAGAGGTCCGGGGCGCGCAGATCGATCTCGGAGGCGGCCGCGAAGAGGCCCTCCTTGTTGCCGTAGTAGCGCATCACCATCGACGGGTCGATGCGCGCGTCCTTGGCGATGGCGCGGATGGTGGCGCGTTCATAGCCGTCCGCGGCGAAGCGGTCCCTGGCGGCGGCCAGGATCGCGGCCCGGGTCGCGGCGGAGCGGCGGGGGCGCGCGGGGTCGGCATCGGGCGCGGTATCGGCGGCGGAGGGAGCGTGTTCGGGCATGTCAACAACTGTAGGCCAACGACTGTTGACACGCCAGGCGCGGCCGCCCTACGCTTGCCAACAAGCGTTGACCAACATGCGTTGGCAGGGGAGGCGGAAGTCATGAACGGCATGAACGGCATGAACCGCAAGACGGGCGACAGTGGCACCGGACCCGGCAAGGCCACCAGCACCTCCAAGGCGCACAAGGCCCGCGATACGGACGTCATCGTCGTGGGCGCCGGCCCCACCGGCCTGCTGCTCGCCGGAGACCTCGCCGAGGCCGGCTTCGGCGTCACGCTCCTGGAGCGCCGCAACGACGCCACCAGCAACCTCACCCGCGCCCTGGTCGTGCATGCCCGCACCCTGGAGCAGCTGGACGCCCGCGGTCTCGCCGATGAGCTGGTCGCCGGCGGCCATCCGATATCCGGCCTGCGCCTCTTCGGGCAGGCCACCCTCGATCCGACCCAGCTCCCCTCCCGCTTCCCGTTCGTGCTGGTCACCCCTCAGTTCGAGGTCGAGCGGCTGCTGGAGCGACGGGCCCGGCAGGCCGGCGTCACCTTCCGGTACGACTCCGAGGTGCTCGGCCTCGCTCAGGACGCGGAGGGCGTCACGGTGCGCCTGCGCGACGCCGAGGGCACCGGCAGCGCCCGCGCCGCCTACGTCGTCGGCACGGACGGCGTCCGCAGCACCGTCCGCGAGGCCATCGGCCAGCCCTTCCCCGGCAGGTCCGTGATCCGTTCCGTGGTGCTCGCCGATGTCCGGCTGGCCCAGGAGCCCGACTCCCCCTTCGTCGTGAACGCCAACGATGACGCGTTCGCCCTGATCGGCTCGTTCGGCGACGGCTGGTACCGCGTCATCGGCTGGAACCGCCACCATCAGCCCGCGGACGACGTCCCCGCCGACCTCGACGAGGTCCGCGAGTTCACCCGGCTCGCCCTCGGCAGTGACCACGGCATGCACGACGCCCGCTGGATCTCCCGCTTCCACAGCGAAGAGCGCCAGGCGCCCGAGTACCGCGTCGGCCGGGTCTTCCTCGCCGGCGACGCCGCCCATGTCCACTCCCCCGCCGGCGGCCAGGGCATGAACACCGGCCTCCAGGACGCCGCCAACCTCAGCTGGAAGCTGGCCGCGGTGCTCCGGGGCCACGCCCCCGACACCCTGCTGGACACCTACCAGAGCGAGCGCCACCCGGTGGGCAGGATGGTGCTGCGCAGCAGCGGCGCCATCATCCGGCTCGCCCTGCTGCACACCAAGCCCGGACACGCCGTCCGCGCGCTCGCCGCCCAGGTCGTGAACCGCGTACGGCCGCTGTCCCGGCGCGCGATCCTCACCCTCTCCGGCATCGGTATCGCCTACCCCGCCGGGCCCGGCGCCCACCCGCTGGCCGGCCGCCGCGCCCCCGACTTCCGCCTGGCCGACGGCAGCCGCCTCTATGAACTCCTCCGCCGGGGCACGTTCGTCCTCCTCACCCCCGCCGACGAACCCACCGTCCCGCACGCTCCGACGAGCAAGGGAGCCCCCCTCCGCCCCGCCGACGACCGCGTCCGCACCGCCTGCTGGCAGAGCGACCGCCGCACCGCGCTCCTCATACGCCCTGACGGCTATATCGCCTGGGCCACCGACGCCACCGCCCCCGCCGAGCGCGCCGCGGCGCTACGCACCGCGCTCATCCACTGGACCGGGGCGCAGCCCGCGGGCGCCTCCCTGCCCACCACCCCGATCACCGCGCTCACCGCGCTCACCCCGGGAGCACATGCCGCAGATACGCCCGCGGATCGCTGAGATAGCGCCGCCAGTGGTCGACCAGCCCCAGCTCCGCCCACTCCACCGAGCGCATCCCGTGCTCACCGACCTCAACGATCTCGGCGCCGGGCAGCGCCGTCAGCAGCGGGGAGTGCGTGGCGCAGATGATCTGTGCGCCGCCGCTCCCCAACTCGTCCATCAGCCCGACCAGTTCAAGACAGGAGGAGAAGGACAGCGCCGCCTCCGGCTCGTCCATCACATACAGCCCCCGCTGCGCGAACCGCTCCCGGAAGGCCATCAAGAAGCCCTCCCCGTGGCTCATGCCGTCCGGGGCCTGGGACAGCCGCTGCGACTGCCGCTCCCGGCCCAGCGCATCCAGCGCCGTCTCGGCCCGCAGGAAGAACCCCCGCCGACGGACCCGCGGCCCGCGCACCATCCGGCGCCCCTCCCGCGTCGGATCGAACCGCATCAGACCGCCGAGCAGCGACGCCTCCCGCGAGCCGGCGTACTTGTAGCCGGCGGAGCCGCCGTACGAATCCAGCCCGAACCCCTCCGCCAGCGCCTCGGCCAGCGTCGACTTCCCCGAACCGTTCTCCCCCACCAGAAAAGTGACCGGAGCGCGGAACGTCAGCCCCTCCTCGGCCAGCTGGCGCACACACGGCACCGTCCAGGGCCAGCCGTCCTCGGCCGTCCCCTCGCCCTCCGGAAGGTCCACGTAAGCCCGTTCGATCAGCATGTCCCCGAAGCTCTCACACCCCACTGACACCCACCACGAGACCGCGGCCCGGCCCCGCACCCGGGCGGGCGGCCGCCGACCCTCCTTACGCTTTCCCCATGCTGATCGCCCGCTCCGCCGCCCTCTTCGTCGTCGCCGCCCTCTTCGAAATCGGTGGCGCCTGGCTCGTCTGGCAGGGGGTCCGCGAGCACAGGGGCTGGGTCTGGATCGGCGCCGGGGTGCTCGCGCTCGGCGTGTACGGCTTTGTCGCCACGCTCCAGCCGGACGCCGAATTCGGCCGCATCCTCGCCGCATACGGCGGTGTCTTCGTCGCCGGATCGCTGGCCTGGGGCATGGTCGCCGACAGCTACCGCCCCGACCGCTGGGACGTCATCGGCGCACTGATCTGCCTGGCCGGTATGGCAGTGATCATGTACGCCCCCCGAAGCCGCTGACCACGCCTGCATATCCTGGCCGCGCAGCACCCTCCCCGGCTCATGACGAGGAGGGGACCCCCATCGCCGCGAGGAGAGCGCCATGACCGCCGAGGCCCGTACCGCCGTCGTCACCGGAGCGAGCAGCGGCATCGGCGCCGCCACCGCACGAGCGCTGGCCGCGGCCGGCTACCACGTGGTGCTCACCGCCCGCCGCAAGGACCGCATCGAGGCGCTCGCCGCCGAACTCCCGCACGCCGAGGCCTGTGCACTCGACGTCACCGACCGCGCCGCCGTCGACGCCTTCGCGGCCTCCCTCGACCGCTACCCCTCCATCGACGTACTGGTCAACAACGCCGGCGGCGCCCTCGGCGCCGAACCGGTCGCCACCGGCGACCCCGCCGACTGGCGCGCCATGTACGAGGTCAATGTGCTCGGTGTGCTCCATATGACGCAGGCGCTGCTGCCCGCGCTCACCGCCTCCGGCGACGGCACCGTCGTCGTGCTCTCCTCCACCGCGGGCCACGGCACCTACGAAGGCGGCGGCGGCTATGTCGCCGCCAAGCACGGCGCGCATGTCATCGCCGAAACCCTCCGCCTGGAGCTGTGCGGCGAGCCGGTGCGCGTCATCGAGGTCGCCCCGGGCATGGTCAAGACCGACGAGTTCGCCACCACCCGCTTCCGCGGTGACACCGCCAAGGCCGCCAAGGTCTACGAGGGCGTGGACCATCCGCTCAGCGCGGAGGATGTCGCCGACACCATCACCTGGGCGATCACCCGCCCCGCCCACGTCAATATCGACCTCCTGGTGGTCCGCCCCCGCGCCCAGGCCTCCAACTCCAAGGTCCACCGCACCACTTGAGGCACCCTGCGGGCCCCGCCCGCCGGCACAACCACCCTCCGGAACACGGAGCCTGGGTACACCCCCAACCGGGTGTCCGGGCCCCGTGTCCCGGCCCGTTCCCCCCGCGACAGTGGACGCATGCCCTCCACCACGCACCGGGACCGCCGCCTGCGCACCGCCGCCTGGCTGCTCCCCCTCACCGCGGCAACCGTGCTCGTCACCTGCCAGGCCCTGACCGCCTACGTGCCGCCCGACCTGCACACCAGCCGCATCCCGCCGCGCAGCGACCTGCACTTCGCCCTCCTGGTGGCGCACATCTTCACCACCGCCATCGCCGTGCTCACCGGCCTCGCCCAGTCCTGGCCCTGGCTGCGCCGCCGCCACCCGGCCGCCCACCGCTGGACGGGCCGCGCCTACTTCTTCGCCGGCGTCTTCCCCTCGGCCCTGGTCGGCATCCCCGTCGTCTACTTCACCCCCCTGGGACTCAGCAACCAGCTGTCCCTAGGGGTCCTCGACGTCCTCTGGTTCCTCACCGGTATCGCCGGCTACCGCGCCGCGCGGCAGCGCCGCTACGCCGACCACAGGGTGTGGATGATCCGCAACTACTCCCTCACCCTCGTCGCCATCACCTCACGCCTGATCCAGCCCCTGGTCGAACACCTCGTGGCGGCCCAGCTCTCCGACCCCGTCTCGTACGCCGGCAACCCGCTGGCCGCCGCCCACGACATCGCCGGCACCACCTCCTGGACAGCCCTCGTCCTCAACCTGATCGCCGCCGAGTACCTGATCCAGCGCCACACCAGGACAGCGGCCCGCAGACGCGCAAAGGGCTGCACGGCGCCCACCGCGCCGCGCCGCCCTTCACCGAACCCTTCGCTCAGCCCTTAACGATGCACGAGCCGGTGCCCCTGGTGGCAGTACCGCGGTTGCCTCCGAGTCAGTGCTTGAAGGCGCTCACGTCTCACGGCTCGGTCTCCAGCGCCTCGCGGTCGAATTTCAGCATGAGGAGGAAGAACAGCCCGCCCGCGAGGAGCAGGCGACCACGATCACCACGGAGACGAGCGCCTCCCGGGGCGCCACCAGCACGAACAGCGCGACGAGCGTCCACACCAGCGCGCATCGACGCCAACCGTTACCGCCACTTCGCCCCTGAGGAGCTCGCACGCTTGGGCCTGCAGGCGGAACCGACGGGCAAGCCCGGCGAGAAGTGGTCCTACGCCAACGCCAATTACGTCATCGCGGGAATGCTGCTGCAGAAGGTCACCGGCGAGGATCCGCAGGAGTACATCACCCGCAAGGTCATCCGCAAGGCCGGGCTGAAGCACACCAACTTCCCGACCTCCGCACGGATATCCGGGCCGCATTCCAAGATGTACGAATCCTTCTACGGACTGATCAGCCCGGCCCGTGACTACAGCACGTACGACATGTCCTGGGCCGGTACCGCCGGGGCGCTGGTCGCGACGATGGAGGACATGAACGACTTCTACAGGGCGCTGCTGACCGGCGAACTGCTCGCCCCCGCCGAACTCCGCCAGATGCAGACCACCGTCGAGGCCAAGGACGGAGAGGGCAATCTGCTGATGCACTACGGCCTCGGCATCGCCGCGGTCGACACTGGGTGCGGGCGCTTCTGGGGACACACCGGCTCGGTGTGGGGCGCCGAGACGGTGACGTACTCGACGCCCGACGGCAAGCGCCAGATGACGTTCGGGCTCAACCGGGCCAAGTACCAGCAGATCGACGCGACGGGTCACATCAAGCCGGGGCCGATCGACGCCGCGACCGGGGCCTTCGCGGCGAAGGCGATGTGCGACAGCGATGCGCCCGCCGAGCCGCGACGGTTCGCGCACCCGGCCGCGCCGAAGGCCCTCGAAGGGCTGTCCGTCCCGCTCACCCGTCCGCTGGCTCTGCTATCGCCGGGTCGCTGACCCGGGACGTCCGCCGACTTCCGTATTCCACAGGCAGTTTGAGGGTCAGGGTGGCGACGGCGCAGGCGGGCGAGGGGCCGGGGTGTGCCCGTGCGCAGTCAGACGTGCTCCGGTATGCGCGACCCCGGTACGCGCGCCTCACCGCGGAACATCTGCGCCGTGTGCCACCGGATGCGCACGCCGTGGAGTGCTGCGCTCAGCCCTTCACGCAGACGACCTGCTTGAGCTTGGCGACGACCTCGACCAGGTCCCGCTGCTGATCGATGACCTTCTCGATCGGCTTGTAGGCGCCCGGGATCTCGTCCACCACCCCGGAGTCCTTACGGCACTCCACGCCCCGCGTCTGCTCCTCCAGGTCCTTGGTGGAGAACCGCTTCTTCGCGGCGTTCCGGCTCATCTTGCGGCCGGCGCCGTGCGAGGCGGAGTTGAAGGAGGCGGCATTTCCGAGGCCCTTGACGATGTACGAGCCGGTGCCCATCGAGCCCGGGATGATGCCGTACTCGCCGCTGCCGGCCCGGATCGCGCCCTTACGGGTCACCAGCAGGTCCATACCGTCGTAGCGCTCCTCCGCCACATAGTTGTGGTGGCAGGAGATCACCGGCTCGAACGTCGGCCTGGCCTTCTTGAACTCCTTGCGGATGACGTCCTGGAAGAGCGCCATCATCACGGCCCGGTTGTGCTTGGCGTACTCCTGCGCCCAGAACAGGTCGTTGCGGTACGCCGCCATCGGCGGGGTGTCCGCGATGAAGACGGCGAGGTCGCGGTCGACCAGGCCCTGGTTGTGCGGCAGCTTCTGGGCCTGTCCCATGTGGAACTCGGCCAGCTCCTTGCCGATGTTCCGGGAGCCGGAGTGCAGCATCAGCCACACCGCGCCGTTGTCATCGAGACAGAACTCGATGAAGTGGTTGCCGGACCCCAGCGAACCCATCTGCTTCGTGGCACGTTCCTGACGGAATTTGACGGCTTCGGCGACCCCGTCGAACCGCGCCCAGAAGTCCCCCCACCCCGCCGTCGGGAAGCCGTGCAGCGCTCCGGGGTCGACCGGGGCGTCGTGCATCCCCCGGCCCACCGGGATCGCCTGCTCGATCTTCGAGCGGAGCCGGGAAAGATCACCGGGCAGGTCGTTGGCGGTGAGCGAGGTCTTCACCGCGCTCATTCCGCAGCCGATGTCGACACCGACCGCGGCCGGGCAGACCGCACCGCGCATCGCGATCACCGAGCCGACGGTGGCGCCCTTGCCGTAATGCACATCGGGCATCACGGCCAGGCCCTGGATCCACGGCAGGGTGGCGACATTGCGCAGCTGCTGCATCGCGACGCCCTCTACCGTGGCCGGGTCCGTCCACATCCGGATCGGTACCTGCGCACCAGGCACTTCGACATACGACATAACTTCCTCATTCCCCCGAATTTATGAAAAACGCAAAAGCCGGACAAGATATCCGATCTTGGACGGTGGACCGGCGTGCGCGGCAAGACGTGCGATAGACATTGTGTCCACCGGCCGCCACTCGGCGGCAACCACATTTCGTAGGGGAAGGAGCCGCGAACGATGCCACGTAAGCCGTTCGTACCCGGTGCCGCATGGGTTGCGGCCGCGGCGCTGGCCGTCGGCCTCACCGGCTGCACCGGCGGCTCCGGCACCGACGGTGGTGGAGCCGACGCGAAGAGCGGTGACGCCGCCACCGCGAGCCAGGCCGCCGAACCGGGCCGCTATCAGACCCTCCCGGAAGCCTGCGGACTGCCCGCGCGCGGCACCGTGCGCGGCATGCTGCCCGGCGACGGCCAGCACCTGTCGCGCACCGAGGCCGAGAAGCTCTACGGCGGCCAGGCCGACATCACCTACGACACCGATCGCCGGGTCGGCTGCCGCTGGACCCGCGAGACCACCGCGGGCACCCGCCATCTGAGCCTCGACATCCAGCGCGTGGTCTCGTACGACGCCGCCGTGAGCGACGACGACAAGGCGCAGGGGATCTACGACAGCAAGGAGCTGGCCGCACAGATTCCGCCCGGCGGCACCGGCTCCTCCTCGCCCACCGCACCGACACCCTCTGCCTCGAAGGGCAAGGGGGCCGGCGCGGACGCCCAGGCGAACACCCCGGCCAAGCCGGGCACGTCCGGCAAGAAGGGGGCGGCGGCGTCCGGGAGCCCGTCGGGGTCGTCCGACCCGAGCGCGGACCCGAGTACGGACCCGAGCGGCTCCACCGCCCCGCGCGTCCTGGACGGCCTCGGGGATGCGGCGTTCCTCAATGACAGATTGATCACTGCGGACTCCGGTGTGCACCGTGATGTGACTGTGGTCTTTCGCACGTCGAACGTCATCGTGACGATCACTTATGACCAGTGGTCCACGGACAAGTCGATGTTGCCGGACAGCCAGGAACTGCAGGACAAGGCCCGTTCGCTGGCCGGCGAGCTGGTCGACAGCCTCAGCGAATAGTCCCGATAGAGCGGATTGGGCGACTCCGGAAAGAAGCGCCGAACGCCCGATTTGCACGTCGTTCTTGTCGACACGAACCGGCCACCCACCCCGCCGCGCCGCGTACCGTGCCGTCTAGCCCTGCCCCGTACGCGAGGCAGGGCGGCGAGCCCGCGGCCACCCCCATGGCCGCGCCACGCCGACCCGACGACGACGAACAGCGAAGGAACCATGCACCGTTCAGCCAAGCGACTCGCCAGCCTTCTCACCTGCGCAGCAGTACCGGTGCTGCTCGTCGCCGGCTGCTCCGGCTCGAACAGCGACAGCTCCGGTGACGCCTCCTCCTCCGCCAGCTCCAGCGGCTCGGTCAAGCCGTCGCCGACCGTCGCGGCCGCGAAGTTCAAGAAGCTGCCGAACCCCTGTGAGGCGTTCTCCAAGGGCACCATCAAGAAGATGCTGCCCAAGGTGAAGGACGCGTCCGGCGAGCAGGGCAAGTCCACGGACAACTCCGCGCACGGCACCTGCTCGTGGAACAGCTCCGACGAGAACGGTGTCGACGGCACCCAGTTCCGCTGGCTGGACATCGGCTACCAGCGCTACGACTCGGACCCCGGCGTCGGCTCGGGCGAGAAGCGCGCCACGGAGTTCTACACCAAGCAGGTCGCCGATGCGAAGGGCGTCTCGGGCGCCAAGAAGCTGACGACGGTCAAGACCTCCGGCACCGGCGACGAGGCGACCGCGATCACGTACGACGCGAAGAAGGAGGGCAACACGTTCAAGAACACGACGATCGTTGCCCGTACGTCCAACATCGTCGTCACGATCAACTACAACGGGGCGGGCCTGGCCGGCGCCGACACCCCGAAGGGCGCCGACCTGCTGAAGGACGCCCAGGCCGCCGCCAAGGAGGCGGTCGCCGCCGCCACCAAGGCGAACGGCTGACCGCAGCACCGATCGCCACCCCCGGGCCCTCTCCGGCCACGGCCGAGGTACCTCCCGGTGTCGCCGGGGGGCGGGTGTGCCACGCTAGGCCCGCCATTTCGCCGAGCCGGGGAGGGACCGCGGGTGTCCGCGACGCAGACGGCGCAGTTGACTCGTACCCACCGCATCCTGATCGGTGTGGTCATCGCCGGGGCGGCATTGATCGCGGCCATCGGCTTCACCGGCTCCTACACGGCGGTGCGCGAGCTGGCCGAGAAGAAGGGCTTCGGCAACTTCTCGGCCGTCTTCCCGATCGGCATCGACGCCGGCATCGTGGTGCTGCTGGCGCTGGATCTGCTGCTCACCTGGATCCGTATTCCGTTCCCGCTGCTGCGCCAGACGGCATGGCTGCTGACGGCCGCCACGATCGCGTTCAACGGCGCGGCGGCCTGGCCCGATGCGCTGGGCGTCGGGATGCATGCAGTCATCCCGCTGCTGTTCGTCGTGGCCGTGGAGGCCGCCCGGCACGCGATCGGCCGGATCGCCGACATCACGGCCGACAAGCACATGGAAGGCGTCCGGCTCACCCGCTGGCTGCTCGCCTTCCCCTCCACCTTCCGGCTGTGGCGCCGGATGAAGCTGTGGGAGCTGCGCTCGTACGACCAGGTCATCCAGCTGGAGCAGGACCGTCTCGTCTACCAGGCGCGGCTGCGGGCGCGCTATGGGCGTGCCTGGCGCCGCCGGGCCCCCGTCGACGCGATGATGCCGCTGCGACTGGCGCGGTACGGCGTCCCGCTGGCGAAGACCGCGCCGGACGGGCTCGCCGCGGCGGGCATCGAGGCGCCGGTGGCGACGACGGCGGGGGTGGACGCGGCCGGCCGGCCGCCGGC
>NZ_QUAC01000415.1 GCF_003389455.1 Streptomyces inhibens
CGGCCGGTCCGCCTGCGCGGCGGCCGCCTCGCCGCCCAGCCCCGCGGTGGCCGCCACGCCCGCGACGCCCGCCGCACACTTGAGGAATTCCCGGCGTCGGTCGTCCCGCACAGGGACACGCTCGCCACCGGCCTGATCACGTCTCATCGTCCCGCCATCCTGACTGCGTCATCCGGCACCCGCGTGCCTGCACATACCTGGGCGCGATGGTCTCCGCCCACGACGCGAGGACCGGGACCAACACGGCCGCGGTGCCCGATATCACGCCTGGGGCGGCGAACTGCTCGCCCGAATGGCGCAGGCGGACCGCCCTCCCGCGCGACAGCGGCCCACCGCGCTCCTAGCGTCGGCCCTGTGACCTGCCCGAACACGGCCCCGAACATGGCTTTGCCGGCGGCTGCGTACACGTCTCGATGGAACGTCGGGGCGGTTCGTCTCCCGCCGCGGATCGCCATCGAGCCCATGGACCCCCACACATGAACGCATTCACCGACGAGAGCACAGCCACCGGCGAGGGCACCAAGATCGACGAGAGCGCGCCGGGCGGCCAGAGCGCGCCGGGCGGCGAGGCCTTACCCGCAGAGGGGGACCGACCCGCCGCCCTGCCCGAATTCTCGCTGCGGATCGACAAGGGCCATGCCGAGCCCGAGGAACTCGCCGCGATCACCGTCGTCCTGTGTGCCCAACTCGCGAGCCTGCGCGCCCTCGCCGACCACGACCCCGGCGAGGAGCGCCCGGTCGACCGGCGCGACCCCAGGGGGCACCGCGCCGGCCGCTCCGCCTGCTGGTCGGGCTGCTGGACCTGCAGCTGATTCCCCTGACTCCCCGCAAGCGGACCTGACAGGCGGTCAGCCGAAGAGCGCCGGCAGGACCGACACCACCGGCCGACGAGATCTCGTAAGGGCCGCTTCATTCCCCAGGCGTCGAGCTGATCGCCTGAGGTGTCCACCCCTAGAACGGACGATTCCTGTTCGAAGATCGTCGAGTAGGGTCCGGCGAGCCGGAACAGCGAATCAAGGAGGCCGTTTTCGTGACGGAGGGGCAGGTATCAGCGGGGGCCGACGGGGTCGGCGCGCCGGAAGTGCAGGCGCAGGAGCGACGGCTCCACCGCGACCTGGGGTTCTGGGGGCTGACGGGCATCGGCTTCTCCAACATCGTCGGCTCCGGCTGGCTGTTTGCCGCGATGTACGCGGCGCAGACGGCCGGCCCCGCGGCGCTGCTCTCCTGGATCGGGGCCGGTCTGCTGTGCGGTCTGGTCGCCCTGGTCCTGATCGAACTCGGTGCGTCCCGGCCGGAGGGCGGTGGCACGGTCCGCTGGCCGCTGCTCGCCAGCGGCCGGCTCGTCGGCACCCTCATCGGCTGGTCGACGCTGCTGTCGGTGGGCGGCACCGCGGCCGAGATCAGCGCGATCATGCAGTACGCCGCGCACTACCTCCCGGGCATCTACAACGGCCACACCCTCACCCTCTCCGGGCTGGCACTGGCCGCCGGACTCAGCGTGCTGCTGACCGCACTCAACTGGTTCGCGGTGCGGATGTTCGCCCAACTCAACAACCTGATCTCGGTGTTCAAGATTGCCGTCCCGGTGGTCACCGTGCTCGCGCTGATCGCCTCCGGCTGGCACTCCGGCCGCCTCACGGACCACGGCGGTTTCGCGCCGTACGGCTATGTGGCCTGTCTGACCGCGCTGGCCGGCGGCGGCATCGTCTACTCCGTCAACGGATTCCAGGCCCCGCTGGACTTCTCGGGCGAGACCCGCAACCCCCGCCGGACCATCCCGGTGGCGGTCCTCACCGGCATCGGCCTGGCCGTCGTCATATACCTGGCCCTGCAACTGGCCTACCTGTTCACCGTCCCCGAGCACCTGCTCGGCAACGGCTGGCAGGGAGTCTCCTTCGACTCCCCGTTCGGCCAGCTCGCCCTGATCCTCAATCTGCACTGGCTGTCCAGCCTGCTCTACGCGGACGCGGTGATCTCGCCCGGCGGCTCCGCGTACGTGGGGGTGGCGATCGACGCGCGGCACACCTACGCGCTCGCCAAGAACGGCACCATTCCCCGGTACTTCATGAAGGTCAACGAGCGGTACGGCATCCCGCGCCGGGCGCTGGTGGTCAACCTCCTGGTCATCGTGGTCTTTCTGCTGCCCTTCGGCGGCTGGCAGGACATCGTGAGCGTCATGGGCGACATGTATCTGCTGATCTATGCCGCCTCCGCGGTCGCGGTCGCCGTGTTCCGCGCCGAACCGGGCGGCGGGACCGCCGGCTGGGTGCCGGGGCTGCGCTGGATCGCACCGCTCAGCTTCGTGGTGGCCAGCGAGTTCGTCTACTGGTCCGGCTGGCACGACCTGCGCCTCGCCCTTCCCCTCGTCCTCGCCGGCCTGCTGATCTTCCTGGTCATGCGCCGCCCCGGCGCGCGCGGCGGCATGGCCGCCGTGGAGAGCGACGGCGCCGGCCCGAGCCGCCCGCTCGGCGCCGAACTCCGCACCGGCGCCTGGCTGGTGGTCTACCTGGTCGCCCTGACCATGGTGTCCTGGCTGGGCACCTTCGAGGGCTCCGGCCGGCTGCCGGCCCCCTACGACTCGATCACGGTGGCCGCCCTCGCGCTCGCGGTCTTCTTCTGGGCCGTACGGTCGGGCGTCAAGCACCTGGTGGCGGGCCGGCCCGCCACGGTGTGAGCCGGGCGGCGGCCGGGGATCGCTCTCCAGCCTGTCCGGCTGCGGAGGGTGACGCGCCCGGCGCGCGGCGGCCGGACGCCCGGTCGTCAAGCGGAAGTCGAACCGCGGAAATATGATGAACCGGGAAGCACGGGCTCCCTCAAGAGCCCATAAGGCCAGGTCAGGAGGCCAACGCGGACTGCCGCACGGAGCGTGCCCCCGTTGTGGCCCACACACCGATGCACCTTGGAGCCGTCCATGCTGCGGCGTCGTCCCCCGCGGTCGGCGAGCGCCGACGATCTGCTGACCACGCTCGGGCGGCTGACCGCCCAGGCGCGGGAAGGCGCCGAGAAGCAACGGGCGCGGGTGGAGCTGGCCGAGGCGCTGCAGCGCGAGATGCTGCCGGCCGTGCTGCCGCAGATGCCGGGGCTGCGCACCGCCGCCACCTACGCGCCCGCCCGGCACGGGCTCGACATCGGGGGCGACTGGTACGACGGCTTCCCCCTGCCGGACGGATCGCTCGCCTTCTGCATCGGCGATGTCCAGGGCCACGATGTCGAGGCGGCCGCCTTCATGGGGCAGATCCGCCTCGCGCTCCGGGCCGTCGCCGTCCATGCCGCCGACCCGGGCGAGGTGCTGAGCCGGGCCAACGACCTGCTGATCTCCGTGGACTGCGGGCTCTTCGCGACCTGCACCTTCGTCCGCGTCGACCCGGTCACCTGGGAACTGTCGAGCGCCCGGGCCGGGCACGTACCCGGCGTCTGGGCCACCGTCGACGGGCGGTCCGGTATCGCCGACGACCCCGGGGGCCTGCCGCTCGGCGTCGTACCGGGGGAGGGGTATCCGGTGACCCGCCGCCGGCTGGCCCTGGCCGGGGCGTTCGTCCTGCTCACCGACGGTGTCATCGAGGGGCCGTCGTTCCCGATAGAGGCGGGACTGCAGCAGGTGACCCGGCTGGTCAGCGCCAACGCCGCCGGTGATCCGGCCACGGTGGCCGATGTGGCGATGAGCGTGGCCGAGCTCACCGGGCACACCGATGACGCCGCGGTGATCGCGCTGCGCTTCGACGGGGCGGCGGACAGGCCCGGGTGAAGCGCGGCCGGGCGTGCGTGTCGCGGCCGGCGCCCGGCCGCCGGCGTTGTCTGATGCCTGATGTGGTGCGCACCGAGGAACTCCGTCGTCCTGCACCGGCAGCCCTGACGATCCTCGCCCTCGCCGCCGTCTACTACGGGTCCGCACGGATCGGTCTGCTGGAGCAAGTGGTGGTCGCGGGTGCCGTGGTCACGCCGCTGTGGCCGCCCACCGGCATCGCCCTGAGCGGCCTGCTCCTGCTGGGCCTGTGGATTTGGCCGGGGATCGTCATCGGCACGATCCTGGTGCTCGCGACGCTGACCCGGCCCGATCTCGCGGGGATCGGCGTCGTCATCGGCAACACCCTCGCGCCGGTGTGCGCCTGCCTGATGCTCCGCCGGGTGGGCTTCCATGTCGCACTGGACCGGCTGCGCGACGGGGTGGCGCTGGTCGCCCTCGGTGCCTTCGCCGGAATGCTGATCAGCGCGACGCTGGGCAGCGGCACACAGGTGCTCACCGGTGCGCTGCCGGCCGGGGACTTCTGGCGGACCTGGGTGGCGTGGTGGGTGGGCGACGCGATGGGCGTCCTCGTCATCACCCCGCTCGTGCTCGCCTTCCGCGCGCTCCGGTGGCCCCGGGACATCGCCGCGTACCGGTGGGCCGAGGGGGCGGCTCTGGCGGTCGCGTCGGTCGTGGTCCCGTTCGTGGCGGTCAGGAGCGAGCTCTCGCTGCTGTTCCTGGTCTTTCCGCTGATCATCTGGGCGGCGCTGCGCTTCCAGCTGCCGGGCGCGGCGCCCTGTGTGCTGCTGGTGTCCGTACTGGCCATCTCGGCGGCGACCGGCCGCACCGGACCGTTCGAGGGCCAGAGCCTCCTGGAGGCGATGGTCAACCTGCAGGCGCTCAACGCGTCCGCCGCGCTCACCGCGCTGCTGCTGTCGGCGATCGTCACCGAGCAGCGCGCCATCCGGCGCAAGATCGAGCAGGCCTGCCGTGAACTGGCCGAAGTGGTGGACCATCTCGCGCCGGGGGAGAGCAGACGCCGATGGCCGCCGGACAGCGACAAGGGATGAGCCGATGACCGGCGGGCGCCACCGGGCCGGCCCGTCCCTTCAGCCCGGCAGCAGCTGCCCCAGGTCGTAGCCCACCGGTTCCTCCAGCTGGGCGTAGGTGCAGCTCTCCGGCGTACGGTCGGGGCGCCAGTGGCGGAACTGGGCGGTATGCCGGAACCGGCTGCCCTCCATGTGGTCGTAGGCGACCTCGCACACCCGCTCCGGCCGCAGCGGCACCCACGACAGATCCTTGCCGCCGCTCCAGCGGCTGGGCCCGCCGGGCATCCGCCGGGACGCATGCGCCGCCTCGTCCGTCCACTGCCCCCAGGGGTGGCCCGCGACATCGTCCATCCGCAGCGGCGCCAGCTCGTCGACCAGCGCGCGCCGCCTGGCCATGGGGAACGAGGCGCACACCCCGACATGCTGGAGATGACCGGCGCTGTCGTGCAGACCCAGCAGCAGGGAGCCGACCACCGGCCCGCTCTTGTGCCACCGGTACCCCGCGACGACACAGTCGGCGGTGCGGGCATGCTTGATCTTGAACATGGTGCGGTCGCCGGGCCGGTAGGGCTGGTCGAGCGGCTTGGCGACCACCCCGTCCAGGCCCGCGCCCTCGAACTGGGTGAACCAGCGGTGCGCCAGCTCCTGATCCATGGTCGCGGGCGCGGTGTACACCGGTGGACGGGCCGGCCGCACCGCCTCGACCAGGGCCTCCCTGCGCGCCGCCTGCGGTTCGTGCATCAGCGCATCGGAGCCGAGGGCCAGCAGATCGAAGGCGACGAGGGAGGCGGGGGTCCGCTCGGCGAGCGTACGGACCCGGGAGTCGGCCGGGTGGATGCGCTCCAGCAGTTCCTCGAAGTGCAGCCGGCCGTCGTGGGCGATGACGATCTCGCCGTCGATGACGCAGCGCCGCGGCAGCTCCGCCCGTACGGCCGTGACCACCTCGGGGAAGTAGCGGGTGAGCGACTTCGTGGTCCGGCTGGCGATCTCGATCTCGTCACCGTCGCGGAAGACGATGACGCGGAAACCGTCCCACTTGGCCTCGTACTGCATGCCGGCGGGAATGTCGGCCACCAGCTTCGCGAGCATGGGGGAGACCGGTGGCATGACAGGCAGATCCATGGTCCCGATCCTGCGGGCTGGGGCCGCATCCCGCGCGCCGGAGCGCCCCGGGCCGCGGGCCACCGCGCCTTCCCGGCGCGCGGCAGCACGCGCAGACCCATCGGACAGGGCCTAGCGTGGAGGGATGGCCGGAGGAGCTGTCGAGCTGGATGTCGCGGGGCGCACGGTGCGCCTGTCGAATCCCGGCAAGACGTACTACCCGGAGCGCGGCTTCACCAAGCTGGACGTCGCGCAGTACTACCTCGCCGTCGCGGACGGGGTGCTGCGGGGCCTGCGCGACCGGCCCACCACCATGCAGCGCTTCCCCGACGGCATCGAGGGCGAGTTCTTCTACCAGAAGCGCGCGCCCAAGGGGCTGCCGGACTGGCTGCCCACCGCGCGGATCGCCTTCCCCAGCGGGCGGTTCGCCGACGAGATGTGCCCCACCGAACCCGCGGCGGTGCTCTGGGCGGCCAACCTGGGATGTCTGACGTTCCACCCCTGGCCCGTACGCCGCGCGGACACCGAGCACCCCGACGAACTGCGGATCGACCTCGACCCGCAGCCCGGCACCGACTTCGCGGACGCCGTACGGGTCGCCCACGAACTGCGGGAGCTGCTGTCGGAGCACGGGCTGCGCGGCTGGCCCAAGACATCCGGCGGCCGCGGCGTGCACGTCTATGTACCGATCCTGCCCCGCTGGACGTTCACCGAGGTCAGACGGGCCGCGATCACCGTGGCCCGGGCGATGGAGCGCCGGATGCCGGACCTGGTGACCTCCGCCTGGTGGAAGGAAGAACGCGGCGCAAAGGTGTTCGTCGACTACAACCAGATGGCCAGGGACCGGACCATCGCCTCGGCCTATTCGCTGCGGGCCCGCCCCCGCGCGACCGTCTCCACCCCGTTGCGCTGGGAGGAGCTGTCCGACGCCGCACCCGAGGACTTCGATCTGCGGACGGTCCCGCCGCGGTTCGCCGAACTCGGCGATGTGCACGCCGACATGGCGGATCACGCCTTCGGCCTGGAATCCCTCCTGGAACTCGCCGACCGGCACGCGGCGGAGGAAGGGCTCGGCGATATGCCCTATCCCCCCGACCATCCGAAGATGCCGGGGGAGCCGTCCAGGGTTCAGCCGAGCCGGGCGCGCAAGCACTGAGGACGGGCCGGCGCGCGGCGAGGGCCCCGGGCGAGACGGCGGGGGAGGGGGCGGCGGACAACGGGTCTTCTGTGATACGAGGTACGGGGGCCGGGGAGCAACGGGCTCCGGCACGCGGATGCGCTCCGGTACGCCCATGGGACAGGCGCTCCCTGCCCCGACCCTGCCGCCGCTGCGGCCACCCCGGACCCCGATTGGCGCGCCACAGGTAACCCTGGTCAGACCGACCCCGGCTGCTCATAAGGTCGCCCGCACCTCAGACCGCCACCGCCAGGAGGGCCCCATGGCAGCCGTGGACGCCACAGCCGTCGACCCCGCACCACCGGGACTCAGCAGATTTCTGGGCGCGATAGAACGCACCGGCAATCGGCTGCCGCACCCCTTCTGGCTGTTCTGGATCCTCCTGGCGATCACCGCGGCGGCGAGCTGGGTGATGGCCGCGGCGGGGCTGCGGGTCACCGACCCGGGGACGGGCAGGAGCGTCGCCGTACGCACGGTGCTGTCGACCGACGGTGCACGCGAGTTCCTCTCGATGATCGAGGGCAACTTCGTCACCTTCGGCCCGCTCGCCACCGTCACCATCGTCATGCTGGGCGTCGCCGTCGCCGAGCGCGCGGGCTTCTTCGAGACCCTCGCCCGCAAGGCGCTCGCCCGTGTGCCCGCCACCTCGGTGGTGCCGGCGGTCGCCCTC
The DNA here is from genome assembly GCF_003389455.1 of Streptomyces inhibens. Lineage (GTDB taxonomy): Bacteria > Actinomycetota > Actinomycetes > Streptomycetales > Streptomycetaceae > Streptomyces > Streptomyces inhibens. The sequence goes on from NZ_QUAC01000415.1 coordinate 7,722, forward strand.
GCCGGCGCGCTGTCGAAGTTCCTCTCCGACTCCGCCTACATCGTTCTGATCCCGCTGGGCGCCATCGCGTTCCAGACCGTGGGCCGCTCACCCGTCCTGGGCATGATCGTCGCCTTTGTCTCCATCAATGCGGCCGGCGACGCCAATCCGCTGATCGCGCCCGGCGATGCGGCCTTCGCGGCGATGGCGACGGAGGCGGCGCAGACCGTCTCACCGCACACCGTGGTGCGCCCGACCGACAACATGTACTTCACCACCGTGTCGGCGGTCGTCCTGGCCTTTGTGATCACGTTCGTGGTGGAGCGCGTACTGGCCCGTCGCGAGCACACACTGATGCCCGACGATGCCGCGGACGCGACCGCGGCGCCCGGTGAGGGCGTACGACCCGCCCCCGGCCCCCGCGAGATCCGGGCGCTGAAGCTGACGGGCTGGGCGGCCCTCGGCTACTGGGTGCTGATCGCGCTGGCCACCCTCCCGCGGCACTCACCGCTGCGCGCCGCGGACGGTGCGATCGTCGAGTCCCCGCTCTTCGACCACATCGCGCTCTTCCTGTCGCTGTTCTTCCTGGTCATCGGCCTGGTCTACGGCCGGCTCACGCGCACCGTGGCAGCCGGCAGGGACGTACCGGCCTTCATGGCGGACGGACTGCGCTCCATCGCACCGCTGCTGGTGATCTTCTTCGCCGTCTCGCAGTTCGTCGCGCTCTTCAAATGGACGAACATCGGGACCTTCGTCGCGGTCCGTGGCGCCGACGCCCTCCGCGAGCTGGGCGCGCCCACCCTGATCCTCTTCCTGGTGCTGATCGTCGCCGTCGCCGGGCTGAATCTGCTGATCACCAGCGGCCAGGCGCTGTGGGCGCTGGTCGCGCCGGTGCTGGTCCCCATGCTGATGCTGCTGCACATCAACCCGGCGACGACGATGGCGCTCTACCGGATCGCCGACTCCTGTACGAATTCGATCACCCCCATGAGCACCAGCTTCATCCTCACCGTCGGCTTCCTCCAGACCCGCAAGAAGGAGGCCGGCATCGGCACACTGGTCTCCTGCACCCTGCCGGTGGCCCTGGCGATGCTGCTCGCCTGGACGCTGCTGTTCGTCGTCTGGTGGCTGCTGGGCCTCCCGCTGGGGCCGGGCGCTCCGGTGCGCTGACCCCTCCGGATCCGCGCGCGGTGCCTCGGCCACGGCTGACCCGAACGGCGGTAGCCGCCGCGGCGGCGACAGGACCGGATCGGCCTCGCCGTTCGTGCGCCGACGGGGCGGGAAACACCCGCCCCCGGCATGCGCGTACACCGCCCGGACGGGAACATTCCGCACGTGGCGAACGACAGGAAGGTGCCGAGGGCGAACGGCACACCCGCCCTGGCGGAGCGGCGCGACGTCCCGGCGGGAGCGGCGAACGAGACGCTCTCGCCGGCGGCCATGCTCGTCGCGGTGTCGATGACCTTCATCGACCAGACGATCGTCTCCCTCGCGGCCCCGCACATCACCGACGAGCTGGGCCTGTCCACCTCGGGCGTCCGATGGGTCGTCAACGCCTATCTGCTGTCCCTCGCGGCATTCTTCGCGCTGGGCGGGCGGCTGGCCGATCTCCTCGGCCACCGCCGCGTCATGCTCCTCGGCACCCTGGTCTTCGTGATCGCCTCCGCGCTGTGCGGAGCCGTGCCGAAAGGGGATGCCGCACAGACCTGGCTGATCGCCTTCCGGGCCGTGCAGGGCCTGGGCGCGGCGCTGATGTTCCCGGCGGCGCTCGCTGTGGTGGTCATGGTCTTCCCCGTCGAACGCCGGGGCCGGGCACCGGCGCTGTTCTTCGGCCTCTCCGGCGCGCTGACCGCCGTCGGCCCGATCCTCGGCGGCTGGCTCACCACCTGGACCTGGCGAGCCGTCTTCTGGGTCAATGTGCCCCTCGCCCTGATCGCCGTCGTCCTGACGCTGCTGGCGCACATCCCGGCCGACGGCCGCCGCGAGACGCTCGACCGCCGTGGCGCGGTCCTGGTCGCGGCCGGCATGGGGCTGAGCGTGCTCGGGCTTCAGCAGGCCTCCGCGTGGGGCTGGGGCTCAGCCGCCACCTGGACGTGCGTCATCGGCGGGCTGCTCCTACTGATCGTCTTCGTCCGCCTCGAACTGCGCACCGCTCACCCATTGATCGCCATCGGGGTGTTCGGCGACCGCGCCTTCGTCGCCGATATCGCCGTGCTGTTCTTCGCGATGATGGCATTCGTCCCGGTGTTCTTCTTCGCCTCGGTCTACGCTCAGGTCGCGCTCGGCTCCTCGCCGAACGAAGCCGGCCTCTATCTGCTGGTCTTCTTCCTCGGCTTCGGCATCGCCTCGCAGCTCGGCGGCCGGATCCTGGACCGGCGCGGCGCCAAACCGGCCCTCCGCCTCGGCTCCGCGCTCGGCGCCGTCGGCTTCGGGCTGTGGGCGCACAGGATGACGGATCTGTCGCCGGCCGCCCAGTGGCCGTACATCGTGCTGGCCGGCGCCGGCATCGGACTGCTGCTCGCCCCCGCCTCGACCGACGCCGTCAACCGCGCCATCGGCGCCTCCTACGGCGAGGTCACCGGCATCACCCAGACCGTCCGCAACTACGCGGCCAGCGTGGGCCTGGCCGTACTGGGCACGGTGCTGGCCACCGTCACCACCGACCGGATCGTGGCGAGCCTCAAGGACCGCGGACTGTCCACCGCCACCGCGCGCGAGGTGGCCCACAGCCTCACCGAATCCCTCGCCGGACAGGGCGGTGGGCCGCCGCACGGCAGCGGCCCCTCGTCGCTGCTGCCGCCGGAGGTCCTGGACGCGGTCCGCCTGGACTTCGCCCAGGGCAACCGGGCGGTCTTCTACGGGATGGCCGCCGCGCTGGCCGCGGCGTTCATCTGCGCGCATCTGCACCCGGGAACCCGGGTGACGCGGACCCCACCGGATGCGGGCACCACGTGAGCGAACCCGCGATCGACTACGCGGCGGTCTTCCAGGCACTGCCGGGTGGGGTCATGCTGCTCACCCCGCGGTTCATGATCGCCGACGTGAACGAGGCCCTGCTGTGGCGGGCCGGACGGGAACACGGCCAACTGATCGGCCGCTATCTCTTCGACGTCTTCCCCGACAATCCCGACGACCCCGACGCGTCCGGGGTGCGCAACGTCAAGGCGTCACTGGAACGGGTGCTGGCCACCGGGGTGCGCGACACCATGCCGCTACAGCGCTACGACATCGAGGCGCCCGGCCGCCCGGGGGTGTTCGAGGAGCGGTACTGGAGGCCGGTCAACGCGCCCGTCCTCGACGCCGGCGGGCGGGTGGTGCTGATCGTGCACCGGGTCGAGGACGTCACCGAGATCGTCCGGGCCGGTGCCCTCGACCGCGGCGCTGACCGGGACCGGATGGAGGCAGAGCTCTACACCCGTGCCCGGGAGCTCCAGGAGGTCAACGAGCGGCTGCGGCAGGCCCATGCCCGGGAGCGAGAGGTGGTGCTGGCCCTCCAGGAGGCGATGCTGCCCGCGCCCCGGCCCGTGGGGCACCACCGGGCGGCGGTGCGCTACCGGCCGGCGGTCGGTGCCCTCAACGTCTGCGGCGACTGGTACGACCTGGCCGAACTGCCCGGGGACCGGATGGCGGTGGCCGTCGGCGATGTCGTCGGCCACGGCCTGGACGCCGCCTGTGTCATGGGCCAGCTGCGCAGCGCGCTGAGCGCCGCCACGCTGGTCGCCGCGGGCCCCGCCCAGGCGCTGGAGGTGGTCGGCCTCTACGCCCGCTCGGTGGACGGCGCCGAGTCCACCACCGCGGTGCAGGCGATCATCGACTGGACCACGCACACCATCGCCTACAGCAGCGCCGGCCATCCACCGCCGGCCCTGCTGCACCCGGACGGCACGGTCGAGCTGCTGGACCGCGCGACCGACCCGCCGTTGGGGGCCAGGCCCGAGCATGTGGACCGCCCCGAGGCGCACGCCGCCTTCGAGGACGATGCGGTGCTGGTGCTCTATACGGACGGGCTGATCGAGCGCCGCCGCGAGGACATCGACGTCGGTCTGGCGCGGCTGGCCGATGCGCTGACCCGGCACCGGCACGCCGGCCCCGAGGAGCTCGCCGATGCGCTGCTGGCGGAGCTGCTGCTGCCCGGAGGAGCCACCGATGACACGGCCTTGGTCGTCATCCGTCTCTGACCGGGCCACCGACCGGCCCACTTTGCCTTTTCATTACCGCGACTGGAGCAATTCTTGGGGCTGTTGGAGTGGCCGTTCGTCGTGTCTGCACGGTTTTCGGTTCTGCGCGGTACTCATCGCATTGTCAGATTTCCTGCCAAACAGGAGAAACGCAATGCGCAAGTTCATAGGCCGCTCTGTGGCCGCCGCGGCAATCGCCGCCGCCGCCGTCGTCCCGCTCGCCGGTATGGCTTCGGCCGCTCCCCAGACGCAGTCCGCGTCCTCTTCCGGCCACCACGGTCGTCACCACCACCACTGCCACCACCACCACGGCTACGACAACTTCGGCTATGGCGGCTACGGCGGTTATGGCGGCTACGGCCTCTTCGGCCACGGCCTCTTCGGCCTGTGGGGTCTCCTCTGACCCGCAGTAGCACAGTCGGGCCGCCGCAGCGTTCAGCTGCGGCGGCCC
>NZ_QUAC01000417.1 GCF_003389455.1 Streptomyces inhibens
CGGGTGGCGGCGCTGCTCGGGCCCGTACCGCCGGCCCGTCACTGGCCGCCGGCGCTGACCCCGGCGGGCCTGGCGGCACTGGTCGCGGCGGCGGGCACGGCCGCCTCCGCGCTGTCCGCGCTCAACGCGGCCGTGGCGCTGTTCGTCGTTCTCAAGGCAGCAACGCCTCTCTAAGGGCACACTGATCCCTGACTCTCCTCCAGGCGGGTCTCCCACCGGACTTGTGCGGTGGGTCGCCCACCGGGCTGTGAGCCGTCCCATACCAGGCAACTTCTACAACACTGTAGAACTAGCCGGTAGAGTTGCGCGCACACATGCGCAACGGGCGCGGCCGGAGGGGGAGATGGCGACGAGGTGCGGACTCCTGAGCTGGGACTGCCCGCCTCCAGAGGCGGAGGTGCGATGGGTCTATCAGCCCGTGGAGGTCCAATACCCGGACGGCACATGGGAGTTGGGCCGGATCAGCGCATGGTGGACGGACGGCGAGGGCGAGCAGTGGTGCCGGCTGCGCACGCTGCCCGGCGGCGTGGGTCCGCAGTGGCATCGCTACGACCCCGAGTCCATCCGCGTGCTGCCCACCGCCGGTATCTGACCCACCGCCGCAGGCTCTTCCCGGCACCGCTGCCGCCGACTCCGGCCGCCGAGGCCGCCCCCTCCCCCGTACAGCACCACCCGCATCACCGGCATCAGAAGGACCAGAAGGGCCATCGGCGTGCATGACAGGCAGACGCAGCAGCAGACGGCCCGACCGGACGGCGGCTCCGCGCCCGGCACGTCACGCCGCAGGACCACCGGCTCCGGCCGCAGATCGGGCGGCGGCTCCCGCAGGGCGGGCAAGGTCCGTATGACCCGCCGCGGTCGCATACTCGCCTGGACCGGCGGCGTGGTCGGCGTGCTGCTGCTCGGTACGGCCGGCGTCGGCGTCTGGGCGTACATCCAGCTGGACGGCAATATCCAGGGCGCGGACATCGAGGTCGACGGCGACCGGCCGGCGAACCTCAGCCCCGGCTCCAAGAACATCCTGCTCGTCGGCTCGGACAGCCGCGCCGGCGCCAACGCCAAGTACGGCAAGGGCCTGACCACCATGCAGTCGGACACGCTGATGGTGCTGCACATCGCCGCCAACCGTAAATGGGCGACCGCGCTGTCCTTCCCCCGCGACTCCTGGGTGAAGATCCCCGCCTGCACCCGCGGCAACGGTACGAAGTCCACGCCTCACAGCTTCAAGATCAACGAGGCGTTCTCCATCGGCGGTGACACCGGTGAGGTCGGCAAGGCCGCCGCCTGCACCATCAAGACCGTCGAGCAGAACACCGGGCTGCGGATCGACAACTTCGCCTCGATCGACTTCCAGGGCTTCAAGGGCATGGTCAACGCCCTGGACGGCATCGAGGTCTGCCCCAAGCACGCCATCCACGACAAGAAGGCCCATCTCGACCTGGAGGCGGGCTGCCAGACCGTACGGGACGAGAAGGCGCTCGGGTACGTCCGTACCCGCTACAGCGTCGGCGACGGCAGCGACCTCGGACGCATCGGCCGCCAGCAGGAGTTCATGAAGGCACTGGGCAAGAAGGCCCAGGAGAAGCTGACCAGTCCCGGCGCTCTCTACGACTTCCTCACTGCGGCCACCAAGTCCATCAAGACCGACAAGGACCTGGACAGCCTCAACGCGCTCACCAGCCTCGCCTCGACGGTCAAGGACATCCCCAGCGACCGCCTCACGTTCGTGACCGTCCCCAACTACTACCGCGAGGCCGATGTCCCCTCCGACCACGCCAATGTGGTCTGGCAGTACCCGCAGGCCGCCGACCTGTTCAGCGATATCGCCCACGACCGCGAGCTCGGCGCCGCCGGAAAGAAGAAGCTCGCCGAGGCCGCCAAGAACCCGGTGACCGCCCACTCCGTCCAGGTCCGCGTCCTCAACGGCACCGGCACCGCCGGCCAGGCCGCCTCCGCCGCCGACCAGCTGCGCAGGCTCGGCTTCACGGTCATCGCCACCGGCAACGCCCCGGCCACGGACAAGACCACGATCACCTACCCCGCCGCGCTCAAGACCCAGAGCGAGGTGCTCGCCGCACGCCTCCGCGGCGCCAAGGCCACGGAGTCGGCCGATGCGGCACCGGGCGCGGTGACCCTGACGATCGGGCCGGACTTCTCGGCGGAGGTCGGGGGGTAGCGGACCGGCGGCCCGCCGCCCTGTGCCGGTAGGGCGCAGGGCGGCATGGCGCGCCTTGCCGTACAGGCACGGGGCGCGCAGGTCGGCGGAGCGCTCGGGCCCGGGCGGCTCCTCTCAGACGCGCGCAGCAGGACCCCGGGCGGCTCCTCTCAGACGTGCAGGCGCTCCACCGGCCGGGCCGTGTGCACCTCGATGTCGTGCGCGGCACGCTGCAGCAGCTGATGGCTGAGGTGCGACATCGCCCGCGCCACCGCCAACTCGTCCCCGATGGCGGGGACGTTCTCATCCGCCGGATTGCACCGGGCCGTCCCCTGGCCGACCATCTGCCCGCCCGCCTTGCCGCGCAGCCTGGCCTCGGCCTTCACCTCGTTGTCGGTCTCGGTGATGGTGATCTCGGCGTTCCATGTCTTTTTGGCAGTCACCGGAAGCCTCCTCGTACGCCCCAACGCAGCACATGTACAGCCCCCACAAAAATCGTCGCACCGGCGCCCGCGTGCCGCACCTGGGGCTCGCCCGGGCCGCACCTGGGGCTCGCCCGGGCCGCACCTGAGGATCACCACACCCCAACTCGGGGGTTTTCCTCATGGCCCGGACCGCGAGCGTCGTCATAGCCTGACGGAACGTGGTCGCACGGCGGGGCACAGCCCTCCGGAGCACCAACTTCCAACCATTCCGGGGGACTTCATGCGCAGGCGTGTCCGCTTCATCGGGGCCGTGGCGGCGGCCGTCATCGGGGCCTGCGGCGTCAGCGCCTGCGGACTGCTGCCCGGGAAGACGTTCAAGGACGACGCCTCGGTATCGGGGAAGATCACGGCCGTGCGGCTGGACAGCGGCTCGGGCGGCCTCACGGTGCGCGGCGGCAAGGGCGGCGGTGCGGTGTCGGTCCACCGCTCGGTCACCTACCACGGCGACCGGCCGGAGGGGGCGACGCACCGGGTCGAGGACGGGGTGCTGGTACTCCGCGGCTGCGGCGACGGCTGCTCGGTGAACTACACCGTCCAGCTGCCGGCGGGCATACCGGTGAGCGGGGAGACCTCAAGCGGGGACGTGAACCTGAGCAGAGTGGGCACCGTGAAGGTGACCACCAGCTCCGGGTCCATCGACCTGAACGGTGTCGCCGGCACGGTCGACGTACGGACCACCGACGGCGAGATCAGCGGACGCGGCCTGTCGGGCAAGCACATCGCGGCGCACACCTCCAACGGAGCGATCTTCCTCACCCCGGCCACCGCCCAGGACCTGCGGGCGGAGACGTCCAACGGCTCCGTCTCGGTGAAGGTGCCGAGGGGCCGTTACCAGGTGTCCGCACAGACCAGCAACGGCGACAAGGACATACGCGTGACCAACGACCCGGCGGCCCGTTTCCACCTGGACCTGACCACCAGCAACGGGGACATCACCGCCGCGCAGGCCGGACGGAGCTGACGCCTGCGCCGGCCACATGAGCCGACGGCCTGATCCGACGGCCTGATCCGACGGCCTGGTCCGACGGCCTGCGCAGACCGCGGGCTGCCACCGCCGATCGCCGACTGCCACGTCGCAAAGCTGCCAGACCTGGGCCGCCGAGCGCGCTGGACTGGGGAGCACCGCATTCGCTCGCCCACCAGGACGGAATCCATGTCGTCGACCGCCACGCCCACCTCCGGCACCCGCACCACCACCACCGCCGCCGCCACAGACCGGCCCGCCCGCTCGCCGTTACAGGGCTGGCTCGCCGTCATCGCGGTGACGCTGGGCATCTTCTCGATCGTCACCACCGAGATCCTGCCGATCGGCCTGCTCACGGCCATCGGCGCCGACTTCGGCATCTCGGACGGCACGGCCGGGCTGATGATGACCACGCCCGGAATCCTGGCCGCGGTCGCCGCCCCCACCGTCACCCTGGCCACCGCCCGCATCGACCGGCGACTGATGCTGTGCGCCTTCGTCCTCCTGCTGGCGCTGGCGAACGTCCTCGCCGCGGTCGCGCCCGCCTACTGGCTCGTGCTGCTCTCCCGCGTCATGGTCGGCGTCACCATCGGCGGCTTCTGGTCGATCGGAGCCGGTCTGGCCGAGCGGCTGGTGCGGCCGGAATCGGCCCGCAGGGCGACCGCGCTGATCTTCTCGGCGGTGCCGCTGGGTTCCGTGCTCGGCGTCCCCGCCGGCACCTTCATCGGCGACCTCGCCGGCTGGCGGACCGCGTTCCTCGTGATGGGCGCCCTGACGGTGGGCGTGTTCGCGCTGACGGCTCTGGCGACCCCGGCGCTTCCTGCCGGCCGGCCCACCCGCCCCCACGAGCTGCGTGCCATGGTGCGCAGCACCCACACCCGCTTCGCGCTGGTGATGACGTTCCTGGTCGTGCTGGCACACTTCGGCGCGTACACCTATGTGACGCCGTTCCTGGAGCGGGTCACCCACCTCACGTCCCCCGGCCTGATCACCGTCTTCCTGCTGACGTACGGCGCCGCCGGGGTCGTCGGCAATTTCCTGGGCGGCGCACTGGTCGCCCGCCGCCCGCGTACCACCATCGGGACCGCGGCGGCGCTGATCGCCGGCGCCACACTGCTGCTCCCGCTCCTCGGCCGCGGGGAGATCGGCGCACTGGCGCTGCTGATCGTCTGGGGAATCGCCTACGGCGCCGTGCCGGTCTCGTTGCAGACCTGGTTCGCCAAATCCGCCCCCGCCACACCGGAAGCGGCCTCGGTGCTCTTCACCGCGTCGTTCCAGGCGACCCTTTCCCTCGGCGCGCTGACCGGCGGTGTCGTCCTGGACAGCACGTCCCCCTCGACGGTCATGTCCCTCGGCGGCGCGACCGCGATCCTGGTGGCGCTGACCGCATGGCTGCACCACGCCAGGCGACTGGACTGGCCCCAGCTGGGCTAGGGCCGGCCCCAGCGGAGCCAGGGCCGGTCCGGGCCTGGCCTGGTGGCCGTCAGTCCTCGCCCTCCAGCTCGCCCTCGGTCTCCAGGAATGCCTGGCGGAGCGCTGCCAGTGTCTCGGCGTCCGGCTTCTCCCACATGCCGCGGGATTCGGCCTCCAGGAGGCGTTCGGCGATGCCGTGCAGGGCCCAGGGGTTGGCCTCCTGGAGGAAGGCGCGGTTCTCGGGGTCGAGGACGTAGGTCTGCGCGAGCTTGTCGTACATCCAGTCGGCGACCACGCCCGTCGTGGCGTCGTAGCCGAACAAGTAGTCCACGGTGGCGGCGAGTTCGAAGGCGCCCTTGTAGCCGTGGCGGCGCATCGCCTCGATCCAGCGGGGGTTGACCACCCGGGCACGGAAGACCCGGGAGGTCTCCTCGACCAGGGTGCGGGTGCGGACCGTCTCGGGGCGGGTGGAGTCGCCGATGTAGGCCTCGGGGGCCTTGCCCTTGAGCGCCTTGACGGTGGCGACCATGCCGCCGTGGTACTGGAAGTAGTCGTCGGAGTCCGCGATGTCGTGCTCGCGGGTGTCGGTGTTCTTGGCGGCGACCGCGATGCGCTTGTAGGCCGTCTCCATCTCGTCCCGGGCCGGACGGCCTTCCAGGCCGCGGCCGTACGCATAGCCGCCCCAGACGGTGTAGACCTCGGCGAGGTCGGCGTCGGTGCGCCAGTCGCGGGAGTCGATCAGCTGGAGCAGGCCCGCGCCGTACGTTCCCGGGCGGGAGCCGAAGATACGGGTGGTGGCGCGGCGTTCGTCACCGTGCTCGGCCAGGTCGGCCTGCGCATGGGCCCGTACGAAGTTGTCCTCCGCCGGCTCGTCCAGCGCGGCGGCCAGCCGTACCGCGTCGTCCAGCAGGCCGATGACGTGCGGGAAGGCGTCGCGGAAGAAGCCGGAGATGCGGAGGGTGACATCGATACGGGGGCGGCCCAGCTCGCCGAGGTCAATGGCTTCGAGGCCCATGACACGACGGGAGGCGTCGTCCCAGACGGGGCGCACGCCCAGCAGCGCCAGCGCCTCCGCCACATCGTCACCGGAGGTCCGCATGGCACTGGTCCCCCACAGGGACAGGCCCACCGACTGCGGCCATTCGCCGTTGTCGGTGCGGTAGCGCGTAAGGAGGGAGTCGGCGAGGGCCTGACCGGTCTCCCAGGCGAGCCGGGAGGGCACGGCCTTGGGGTCGACGGAGTAGAAGTTACGGCCCGTCGGAAGGACGTTGACCAGCCCGCGGAGCGGGGAGCCGGAGGGGCCGGCCGGGACGAAGCCGCCGGCCAGCGCGTGCACCGCGTGGTCGAGTTCATCGGTGGTGGCGGCGAGGCGGGGGACGACCTCGCGGGCGGCGAAATCGAGGATGTCGGCGACCGCGGCCGGGTGGCCGTCGGCGATACCGGCCACCGCGGCCGGGTCCCAGTCGGCGTCGTCCATCGCCTGGACCAGGGCGCGGGCCTTCTCCTCGGCCTCGTCGGCGGTCGTACGGGTCGCGGCGGACTCGTCCAGACCGAGCGCCTCGCGCAGACCGGGCAGGGCGGATGTACCACCCCAGATCTGGCGGGCGCGCAGGATGGCGAGGACGAGGTTGACGCGGGCCTCACCGGCCGGGGCGCCGCCCAGGACGTGCAGACCGTCGCGGATCTGGGCGTCCTTGACCTCGCAGAGCCAGCCGTCGACATGCAGCAGGAAGTCGTCGAAGCCGTCGTCGTCGGGGCGGTCTTCCAGGCCGAGGTCGTGGTCGAGCTTGGCGGCCTGGATCAGGGTCCAGATCTGGGCGCGGATGGCCGGCAGCTTGGCCGGGTCCATGGAGGAGATGGCCGCGTACTCGTCGAGCAGCTGCTCCAGGCGGGCGATGTCGCCGTACGACTCCGCGCGGGCCATCGGCGGGACGAGGTGGTCGACGAGGGTGGCGTGCACCCGGCGCTTGGCCTGGGTGCCCTCGCCGGGGTCGTTGACCAGGAAGGGGTAGACGAGCGGGAGGTCGCCGAGGGCGGCGTCGGGACCACAGGCGGCGGACAGACCGGCGTTCTTGCCGGGCAGCCACTCCAGGTTGCCGTGCTTGCCCAGGTGGACCATCGCGTCCGCGCCGAAACCGCCGTCGTCGGCGGAGGCCGCGATCCAGCGGTAGGCCGCCAAGTAGTGGTGCGAGGGCGGCAGATCGGGGTCGTGATAGATCGCGATCGGGTTCTCGCCGAAGCCGCGCGGCGGCTGGATGAGGATGAGGAGATTGCCGCGGCGCAGGGCGGCGAGCACGATGTCGCCCTCGGGGTTGCGGCTGCGGTCGACGAACATCTCGCCGGGCGGCGGCCCCCAGTGCTGCTCCACCGAGTCGCGCAGCTCCTGCGGCAGCGTGCCGTACCAGCGCCGGTAGTCGGCGGCCGGGATCCGGACCGGGTTGCGGGCGAGCTGCTCCTCGGTGAGCCACTCCTGGTCGTGGCCGCCGGCCTCGATGAGGGCGTAGATCAGCTCGTCACCGTCGCCGGACTCCAGGCCCGGGACCGGCTCCGTACCGAAGTCGTAGCCCTCGGACCGCAGACGGCGCAGCAGTTCGACGGCGGAGGCCGGGGTGTCCAGCCCGACCGCGTTGCCGATACGGGAGTGCTTGGTGGGGTACGCGGACAGCACCAGCGCCAGCCGCTTCTCGGCGGCCGGGATGTGGCGCAGCCGGGCGTGGCGCACCGCGATCCCGGCGACCCGGGAGGCGCGCTCGGGGTCGGCGACGTAGACCGGAAGGCCGTCCTCGTCGACCTCCTTGAAGGAGAACGGGACGGTGATCAGCCGGCCGTCGAACTCGGGGACGGCGATCTGCGAGGCGGCGTCCAGCGGGGACAGGCCCTCGTCGTTCTCCTCCCATGCGGCGCGCGACCCGGTCAGGCACAGGGCCTGGAGGATCGGTACGTCGAGCGCGGCCAGCGCGCCCGCGTCCCAGGACTCGTCGTCGCCGCCGGCGGAGGCCTCGGCGGGCTTGGTGCCGCCCGCGGCGAGGACGGTGGTGACGAGGGCGTCGGCGGCCCGCAGTGCGTCGATCAGCTCGGGTTCGGGGGCGCGCAGGGAGGCGACGAAGAGCGGGAGGGCGCGGCCGCCCGCCTCCTCGATCTGCTCGCACAGGGTCCGTACGAAGGCGGTGTTACCGCTCATGTGGTGGGCGCGGTAGTAGAGCACGGCGACCAGCGGGCCGCTCTCGCGGCGGGCGTCCCACTCCAGGTGGCCCCAGGACGGGGCGGGCGCCGGCGACTCGAAGCCATGGCCGGTCAGCAGCACCGTGTCGGAGAGGAAGCGGGCGAGCTGGTCGAGGTTGGCGGGACCGCCGTGCGCCAGGTAGGCGTGCGCCTCGGCCGCGATGCCGACGGGGACCGTGGACTGCTCCATGAGCTGGGCGTCGGGGGCCTGTTCACCGGTGAGCACGACGACCGGCCGGTGCTGGTCCTCGGCGAGCAGCAGATCCAGCCCCTCCTGCCAGGCACGGATGCCGCCGAGGAGGCGTACGACGACGAGGTCGACGCCCTCCAGCAGCGCGGGCAGCTCGGCGACGTCGAGGCGGGCGGGGTTGGCGAGCCGGTACGGCACGGGGCCCGTGGCCGCGCGGGCGCTGAGCAGGTCGGTGTCGGAGGTCGACAGCAGCAGAAGCATGCGAGCGCAGGCCTTCCTCGGGGTGTCCGCGCCCCGGGTGGTCGTAAGGACGGCGGGAGTTCCTGGCTCGCCCGGCACAGGCCGGGTTCACAGTGGCGGGACCGCGCCGGATTCTCACCGGGCTTCCTCCCTAGGGCCGTAAGACCCTGCGCCGTCGCTGGCGTCCGGCGGGTCAGCCGACCCACCGACCTGCATAGTAAGGGCTGCGGCCGGGGGAGGTAAGCGGGCCTGTGCGGCTGCCCTCCCGGGGCGCACCTCCCGGGTCCGTGGCCGGGCCCGTGGCACGGATCCGCCCCGGGGTCCCGGCCGGGTCCGTGGCCGGATCCGCCCCGGATCCGCGGGGCGCCGTCGTCGGTATGCTCGCCGCCATGCCGCCCTCCCCCTCGATACGGCCCCAAGGGGCCGAACCGCCCATACGGGACCGCGGTGACGCCTGCCCAGGAGCGCTGCGGCTGCACTCCGCCGCCGACGGGCACCTCGCCCGAGTGCGGCTGCCCGCCGGTAACTTGACGGTGCGTCAGGCAACGGCGCTGGCCGACGCCGCCGACCTGCTCGGCGACGGCCATCTCTCCCTGACCTCCCGCGGCAACGCGGAGCTCCGCGGCCTCGCGGACGACTGCGGCGCCCGGCTCGCCGGCCTGCTGCGCGACGCCGGCCTGCTGCCCTCCGAACGCCACGAACGCATCCGCAACATCCTCGCCTCCCCACTGGCCGGGCTGGACCATCACACCCCCGCTGACGTGCGGTTGTGGGCCCGGGAGCTGGACACCCTGCTCTGCACGAACGAGTCCGCGACCGCGCTGTCCGGCCGTTTTCTCTTCGTCCTGGACGACGGGCGGGGCGATGTGGCGGCGCTCGGCGGGGATGTGACCTTGGTCGCAGAATCGGGCGGGGGCCCGGCTTCCGGTGGCCCGGCCGGGCCCGGGGGCGGTGCCCTGCTGCGGGTCGGTGACGATCCGGCGGCGCTGCGGATCGCCGGCGCCGACGTACCGCGCGCCGCGCTCGCCGCCGCCGCATGCTTCCTGACCAGCGCCGGGGCGAGCGGCAGCGGCGCCTGGCGGGTCCGCGAACTCCCCGACGGATACGGCCTCGCGGCCCATGCCGTGGCGGACGGGCTGCGGGCGGCGGGCATCGCGGCGGAGTACGTGGCGGACGATCCGCGGGCGGCCGTCATCGAGTCTGCGTACGCGGACTCCTCCGCCCCCGGCATCATCGAAGGCCCCGACGACCGCCGCGCCTTGTCGGTCCTGGCGCCGCTCGGCCGGCTGACGGTCGCCCAATGGCGTCTGCTGACCGCCATCGCCGCCGACGACGGATCCGGCGAACTACGCCTCACCCCCTGGCGCGGCATCGTCATCCCCAAACTGCCCGCCACCGCGGCCGCCCACCGGCTGCGCGAACTGGCCGCCGCCGGCCTGATCACCGACCCGGCCTCGCCCTGGCACCGCATCAGCGCCTGCACCGGCCGCCCCGGCTGCGCCAAGTCCCGCACCGATGTACGCGCCGATGCGGCGGCCGCGGTCGCCCAGGGCACACCGGCCCCCGGCGAGCTCCCCGTAAAGGACCTGCCCCTACAGGGCCTCCACAAGGGCCTACCCGTCCACTGGTCCGGCTGCGAACGCCGCTGCGGCCACCCGCACGGCACCTGGGTCGACGTCCTGGCAACGGCCGAGGGCTACCGGACATCGGTCGTACGGGACGAGGCACACCCCACCGCCCCGGCCCCGGTACCGGCACCCCACCCGACATCGTGAACTCCCCAGGCAGCCCCATGAACCACCCCACGCGCCACCCCGCACCCGACACCCCCAACACCTTCGAGGCCACAGTGACCGCGTTCGACTACGAGAAGGACGGTGCGGCGATCTACCGCCAGTCCTTCGCCACCATCCGCGCCGAGGCGGACCTCGCCGGTCTGCCCGCCGACGTCAGCCAGGTCGCGGTCCGCATGATCCACGCCTGCGGCATGGTCGACCTGGTCCGCGATCTGGCCTTCACCCCCGATGTGGTGGCAGGCGCCCGTAAGGCGCTGCGCGCCGGTGCGCCGATCCTCTGCGATGCCAACATGGTCGCCAGCGGCGTCACCCGTAAGCGGCTGCCGGCCGACAACGAGGTGCTGTGCACCCTCGCCGACCCGTCGGTGCCGGAGCTGGCCGCCCGGATGGGCACCACCCGCAGCGCCGCCGCGCTGGAACTGTGGCGGGACCGTATGGAAGGCGCCGTAGTGGCGGTCGGCAACGCCCCCACCGCGCTCTTCCGCCTCCTGGAGATGATCGAGGAGGGCGCGCCCCGCCCCGCCGCCGTCCTCGGCATACCCGTCGGCTTCATCGGCGCGGCGGAGTCCAAGGACGCGCTCATCGCGCACCCGTCGAAGCTGGACCACATCGTGGTGCGCGGGCGCCGGGGCGGCAGCGCCATGGCCGCGGCCGCGATCAACGCCATTGCAAGCGAGGAAGAGTAAGCGTGAGCGAGCAGCAGGCAACAGGCGCCGGGAACGGACAGCGGGCCATGGGTAACGGGGGCGCCCCGGAGGCGACTGCCCCCGGCCGTCTCTACGGCGTGGGCCTCGGCCCCGGCGACCCGTCCCTCATGACGATCCGCGCCGCGAAAGTCATCGCCGAGGCCGATGTCATCGCGTACCACAGCGCCCGGCACGGACGCTCGATCGCGCGCTCCATCGCGGCCGAGCACCTCCGCGCCGACCACATCGAGGAAGCGCTGATCTACCCGGTCACGACGGAGTCGACCGACCACCCCGGCGGCTACCGCGGCGCCCTGGACGACTTCTACGAGACCGCGGCGGCCCGCCTCGCCACCCACCTCGACGCCGGCCGCACGGTAGCCGTCATCTCCGAGGGCGACCCGCTCTTCTACGGCTCCTACCAGCACATGCACAAGCGGCTGGCCCACCGCTACCCGACCGAGGTCATCCCCGGCGTCACCTCCATCAGCGCCGCCGCGGCCCGCCTGGGCAAGCCCCTCGCCGAGGCCGACGAGGTCCTCACGATCCTCCCCGGCACGCTCCCCGAGGAAGAACTGACGGCCCGGCTCGCCTCCACCGACACGGCCGTCGTCATGAAACTGGGCCGCACCTTCCCCTCCGTGCGCCGCGCCATGGAACGCGCCGGACGTATGCCGGAGGCCCACTACGTCGAACGCGCCACCATGTCCGGTGAACGCACGGACAAACTGGCCGACATCGACGCGGACACGGTCCCGTACTTCTCCGTCGCGGTCGTCCCCAGCCGCATCGCCTGCCCGCCGCCGGTGGCCCCCGCGTCGCCCGGCGTCGGTGAGGTCGTGGTCGTCGGCACCGGCCCGGCCGGCCCGCTCTGGCTGACCCCGGAGTCCCGCGGCGCCCTCGCCGCCGCCGAAGACCTCGTCGGCTACACCACCTACCTCGACCGCGTCCCGGTACGCCCCGGCCAGCGCCGCCACGCCTCCGACAACAAGGTCGAGTCCGAACGCGCCGAACTCGCCCTCGACCTGGCCCGCCGCGGCCGCCGGGTGGCCGTGGTCTCCGGCGGCGACCCGGGCATCTTCGCCATGGCCACCGCCGTCCTGGAGGTCGCCTCCCAGGACCCGTACCGCTCCGTCCCCGTACGCGTCCTGCCCGGCGTCACCGCCGCCAACGCCGCGGCCGCCCGCGCCGGCGCCCCGCTCGGCCACGACTACGCGGTCATCTCCCTCTCCGACCGCCTCAAGCCCTGGGAAGTCATCGCCGAACGCCTCGCCGCCGCCGCCGGCGCCGACCTGGCCCTCGCCCTCTACAACCCCGGCTCCCGCACCCGCACTTGGCAGGTGGCCAAGGCCCGCGAACTCCTCCTGGAACACCGCGCCCCCGACACCCCGGTCATCCTCGCCCGCGACATCGGCGGCCCCGAGGAGTCGGTCCGCACCGTCCACCTCGCCGACCTCGACCCGAACCAGGTCGATATGCGCACCCTCTTGCTCATCGGCTCGTCCCAGACCGAGGTCGTACGACGCGACGACGGCACACAGGTGGTATGGACGCCGCGCCGCTACCCGGAGCAGCCGGAGAAGTAAGGCGGCTGGGTGAAGGTGCGGCCCCTGCCGGTGGCCCCTGGGCGGGGGCCACC
>NZ_QUAC01000418.1 GCF_003389455.1 Streptomyces inhibens
CTTTAGCGGAATTCCTCGTTGACGCATAATCACGTCGCGGTCCGAATTCCGGCATGCCGAAATTGTTCCCGGTGAGGGGCCGTTCGGTAGTGGTGTGCCGCTGTCGCGGCGGGATGGTTGCTGGGGCCTGTCGGCTCCGTGGCAACTCGGAGAACACTACACGAGGGGGTGAGGTGCTTCAAACCCGTGCCGGGGCTGGGTTCTGGGGGTACTTTGGGGCCCATGACTACGCATGCGCCCGTACAGCAGTGGTGGCTCGCCTGACGGCGGCCGACCAGCAGCGCATGCATGACCACGGCCGCCGCTTCGGCGGCCGTTCGCGTATCTCCCTCTCGTAGCCGGCCGGCGAAGTCGGCGGTCTCGACACGCACTCAACGGCAGTGCGGGAGAGAAGGACGGACGAGATGGCGATGACGGCGAGCGCGCGGACGCGGATCTTCAGCGGGGTGCAGCCGACGGGGCATCTGACGCTGGGGAACTACCTCGGGGCGATGCGGCGGTGGGCCGAGGAGGACCAGCATCGGGCGGAGGCGCTGTTCTGTGTGGTGGATCTGCATGCGCTGACCGTGGAGCACGATCCGGCGCGGGTGCGGCGGCTCAGTCGGCAGGCGGCGACGTTGCTGCTGGCCGTGGGGCTGGATCCGGAGCTGTGCACCGTATTTGTGCAGAGTCAGGTGGATGAGCATCTGCGGCTGTCGTATCTGATGGAGTGCACGGCCTCCGACGGGGAGATGCGGCGCATGATCCAGTACAAGGAGAAGGCCGCGCGTGAGCAGGCGCGGGGCGGGAGTGTGCGGCTGTCGCTGCTGTCGTATCCGGCGCTGATGGCGGCGGACATCCTGGCGTACGGGACGCATGAGGTGCCGGTCGGGGAGGACCAGGCCCAGCATGTTGAGCTGACGCGGGATCTGGCGGTGCGGTTCAACCAGCGGTACGGGGCGACGTTCGTGGTGCCGAAGGCCACGCATCCGGCGGTGGCGGCTCGGGTGATGGATCTCCAGGAGCCGACGTCGAAGATGGGGAAGTCGCACGTCAGGACGGCGGGGACCGTCTATCTGCTGGACGAGCCGGAGGTGGTGCGGAAGAAGGTGATGCGGGCGGTGACGGATCCGGGGAGCGATGTGGTCTACGAGCGGGGTGAGCGGCCGGGGGTGGCGAATCTGCTGGATGTGCTGGCCGCTTGCTCGGGGGGCGATCCGGAGCGGCTGGCCGAGGGGTACTCCTCGTACGGGGCGTTGAAGAAGGACACCGCGGAGGCGGTGGTGGAGATGTTGCGGCCGGTGCGGGGGCGGCATGCGGAGCTGGCGGCGGAGCCGGCGTATGTGGATGAAGTGCTTCGGGCGGGGGCGGAGCGGGCGCGCGGGTTGGCCAGGCCGCGGGTGGATGCGGCTTTCCGGGCGATGGGGTTGCTGGGCTAGCCGCGGCCGGGCGGGGGTGGCCGTTGAGGTTGCGGCGCCCCCGCCGTGGCGCGCCTCCGCCGTGGCGTTTGGTCAGCCGTTGCCGGAGGCCAGTTCGCGGCTGCGGTCGCGGGCGGCTTCCAGGGCGGCGATGAGGGCGGCGCGTACGCCGTGGTTTTCGAGTTCGCGGATGGCGTTGATGGTGGTGCCGGCCGGGGAGGTGACGTTCTCGCGGAGTTTGACGGGGTGTTCGCCGCTGTCGCGGAGCATCACGGCGGCGCCGATGGCGGCCTGGACGATGAGGTCGTGGGCCTTGTCGCGGGGCAGGCCGAGGAGGATGCCGGCGTCGGTCATGGCCTCGACGAGGAAGTAGAAGTACGCCGGGCCGGAGCCGGAGAGCGCGGTGCAGGCGTCCTGCTGGGACTCCGGGACGCGGAGGGTCTTGCCGACGCCGGAGAAGATCTCCTCGGCGCGGGTGAGGTGTTCGCCGGTGGCGTGGCTGCCGGCGGAGATGACGGACATCGCCTCGTCGACGAGGGCGGGGGTGTTCGTCATGACCCGTACGACCGGGGTGCCGGCGGCCAGGCGCTCCTCGAAGTAGGACGTGGGGATGCCGGCGGCGCCGCTGATGACCAGGCGGTCGACGGGGACGTGCGGGGCGAGCTCCCGCAGGAGGGTGCCCATGTCCTGTGGCTTGACGGTGAGGATGAGGGTGTCGGCGGACTTGGCGGCCTCGGCGTTGCTGACCGCTTCGACGCCGTAGCGCTCATGGAGCTGT
Organism: Streptomyces inhibens; assembly: GCF_003389455.1. GTDB lineage: Bacteria > Actinomycetota > Actinomycetes > Streptomycetales > Streptomycetaceae > Streptomyces > Streptomyces inhibens. Next base: position 2,176 of record NZ_QUAC01000418.1, read on the forward strand.
TCGGCGCGTTCCGGGCGGCGGGCGGTGACCAGGAGGTCGGCGGGTGCCCAGCCGCCTCGGATCATTCCGCTGAGCAGGGCTTCGCCGATTTTTCCGGTGCCGAGTACGGCGACCTTCTGGGTCATGCTGCGGTTCACCTCGCCGGTGGTGCCTGGTCGATTACGCGGTCATCCTCGCACCTGGGCGGCGCGCGACGCGGGTGCATTCCGAGGGCCGGGACGGCGTCACCTCGTACGGCGGCGGAGGGTGGCCGCGCCGAGGGCGAGGACGAGCAGGGCGCAGCCGGTGACGACGAGGGTGTCGCGGAGGAAGTTGCCGGTGATGTCGGGGTGTGTGAGGACCTCGTTCATGCCGTCGACGGCGTAGGACATCGGCAGGATGTCGGAGATCGCTTCGAGGGCCGGCTGCATGGTGTCGCGTGGGGTGAACAGGCCGCAGAGCAGGAGCTGGGGCATCAGGACGGCGGGCATGAACTGGACGGCCTGGAATTCGGAGGCGGCGAACGCCGAGACGAACAGGCCGAGCGCGGTGCCGAGCAGTGCGTCGAGGACGGCCACCAGGAGCAGCAGCCAGGGGGAGCCGATGACGTCCAGGCCGAGGAGCCAGACGGACAGGCCGGTGGCGAGGGCCGACTGCGCGATGGCGAGCAGGCCGAAGGCGAGGGCGTAGCCGCTGATCAGGTCGGCCTTGCCGAGGGGCATGGCGAGCAGGCGCTCCAGGGTGCCCGAGGTGCGTTCGCGGAGGGTGGCGATGGAGGTCACCAGAAACATCGTGATCATCGGGAAGATGCCGAGGAGGGATGCGCCGATGGTGTTGAAGGTCTCCGGGCGGGCGTCGAAGACGTAGCGGAGCAGGGCGATCATCACGCAGGGGACGACGAGCATCAGCGCGATGGTGCGGGGGTCGTGGCGCAGCTGGCGCAGGACGCGGGCGGCGGTGGCCAGGGTGCGGGACGGGGAGCAGGGCGCGGTGCGGGAGGGTGGCGCGCCGGCGGCGGGTGGTGCGGTGGTCATCGCGCTGACTCCTTGGGGGTGGCGGTGGCGGGCGCCGGTCGGTGGGGTGGGCCGGCGGCCTCGGCCTGGTCGACCAGGTGGAGGAAGGCGGCCTCGACGGTGGTGGAGCCGGTGCGGTCACGGAGCGCGTCCGGGGCGTCGTCGGCGAGGATGCGGCCCTCGCGCATCAGGAGCAGCCGGTGGCAGCGCTCGGCCTCGTCCATGACATGGGAGGAGACCAGGAGGGTGACGCCGCGGTCGGCGGCGAGGGTGTGGAAGAGGTTCCACAGGTCGCGGCGGAGGACGGGGTCCAGGCCGACGGTGGGTTCGTCGAGGACGAGGAGTTCCGGGGCGCCGAGCAGGGCGACCGCGAGGGAGACGCGGCTGCGCTGGCCGCCGGAGAGGTTGCCGGCGAGGGCGTCGGCGTGGCGGGTGAGGTCGACGTCCTCGATGGCGCGGGTGACGGTCTCGCGGCGTCGGGCGCGGGCGGCCCGGCCGGGGTGCAGGACGGCGGCGAAGTAGTCCAGGTTCTGGCGGACGGTGAGGTCGTCGTATACGGACGGGTCCTGGGTGACATAGCCGATGTGGGGGCGCAGCCGGGGGTCGCCCGCGGGGTGGCCGAGGACGTCGAGGGTGCCGGTGACCTTGGCCTGGGTGCCGACGATGGCGCGCATCAGGGTGGATTTGCCGCAGCCGGAGGGGCCGAGGAGGCCGGTGATCCGGCCGCACGGTACGTCGAAGGCGAGGGCGTCGAGGACGGTGCGGCCGCCTCGGGCGACGGTGAGGTCGTGGGCGTGGACGGCGGGGTCGCGGCCATAATTCATCATGCGATGAATAGTGCTCGGGGCGGGGTGGGGCGTCAAGCGGGTGGGATGAGGTGCCCGGGATGCAGCGACTGGAGTGAGGCGGGGTGGCCTGATGGGCCATTGGGGTGGCGTTGCGGTGGAGTGGGGTGCAGGGCGGCGCGCGGCGGGGCGGGGCGCGCGCCAGCGGGCGCCGTAGTGATCGGAACCATACGTTCCTGTTTGATAACTCCGCGTTTACACGGTGGTTACATATCGAGTTGCGGTCAGGCGCGTTCGGCTCGACACAATGGGGGGACCTGTCCAGCCGCACCGGAAGGGGCGACGATGGCGAAGATCCGGGTCGGCCGCCTCGGCCGTCTCCTGTTGATCGTCGTGGCCGTCGTCCTGGCCCTGCCGACCGCCACCGAGGGCGTGTACGGAGAGATCGCGGCGGCCGCGCGGGCCACGAACCGCGCCGCCGGTGCCGGTACGGGTACTGGTTCCGGTACCGGCTCATCGGGTGTCGCCCCGGTGGCGTCGGACGACTCGGAGCACCCGGAGTCCGGCGCCGATCGCTGCCAGCCGCGCCGTGGCGGAGGTTCCACGGCCACGGTGACCGCGCCGACGCCGCCGGGCACGACCGTCTCGACGGCCGGTCCCGTACGGACCGAGGGCGGGCTGCGGGTGACCGTCCCGTTGACCGGCCGGCAGGCCGTACCGCTGTCGAGATCGGGCGAACTGCCGGTCCATCACCGCGTCTTCCGCTGCTGAGAGCTGAGAGCTGCCCCAGGGCCTCCCCCGGCCCGCGCATCCGACGGATCCAGCCGTCACCACCTTTCATGGCGTGCGCCGCACGGCGCTGCGCGGCAGCAGGTGATCCCGGCTGCCCGCGTCGCTCTGCGTTCGCCCGTGCCCGTGCGTGCGCCACCGCATCTCGCACTCGCTGGAGGCATCCTCATGCGTAGGTTCCGTGTGCCCCGCCGCCGCCCGTCCCGGTCGTCCATACCCGCGCGGTTGTCCCCCTCGTCTCCCTCGTCCTCCTCATCCGCCTCGTCTGCCTCCTCATCCGCCTCGTCCCGGCCGGGGTCCGCGTCCCGGGGTGCGCTGACGGTCTGGCGCGCCGATTTCACCGCGTCGCTCGTCGTCTTTCTCGTGGCCGTCCCGTTGTGTGTCGGGGTGGCCGTCGCCTCCGGGGTGCCGGCCGAGCTGGGGCTGGTCACCGGGGTCGTAGGCGGGCTGCTCACCGGGCTGTTGCCGGGCAGCAGCCTCCAGGTCAGCGGGCCGGCCGCCGGTCTGACCGTGCTGGTCTACGAGGCCGTGGAGGAGTACGGGCTCGGCACTCTGGGTGCGCTGGTGCTGATCGCCGGTGTGCTGCAACTGGCCATGGGAGCAATGCGGCTGGGGCGCTGGTTCCGGGCCATCTCCGTGGCGGTCGTACAGGGGATGCTCGCGGGCATCGGACTGGTGCTGATCGCCGGGCAGTTGTACGCCCTGGTGGACGCCAAGGCACCGGGCAGCGGGCCGGCGAATCTGGCCGGGCTGCCGGACCTCGCGGCGGACACCGCCGGGGCCGGTCCTGCGCTCGCGGCGCTGGCCGTGGGAGCGGGGACCATCGCGGTGCTGGTGCTCTGGCCGCGGTGGCGGCGGGCGGCGCGGGTACTGCCGGCGCCGCTGGTGGCGGTGGCGCTGGCGACGGCCGTGGTGTCCGTACTGGATATGCCGGTGGCGCGGGTCGAGGTGCAGGGCCTGCTGGAAGTCGTACAGCCGCCGGGCGGCGCGGACTTCGCGCAGCTGACGGAGGCGGCGGCGGTGGCCGGTGCGCTGGGCACCGTGCTCGCCTTCACCCTGATCGCGTCGGCGGAGTCGCTGTTCAGCGCGGCCGCGGTGGACCGGCTGCACGACGGGCCGCGGACCGATTACGACAAGGAGCTGATGGCCCAGGGCGCCGGCAACACGGTGTGCGGGCTGCTCGGGGCGCTGCCGATGACCGCGGTGATCGTCCGCAGCGCGGCGAATGTGCACGCCGGGGCGCGGACAAAGGCCTCGCGGGTGCTGCACGGGGTGTGGCTGCTGGTCTTTGCCGCGGCGTTCCCGGCGGCGCTGGGCGTGGTGCCGATCGCGGCGCTGGCGGGCGTACTGGTGCATGCGGGCTGCAAGTTGCTCCCGGTGAAGGAGTGGCGTCCGCTGTGGCGGGAGCACCGGGGCGAGGCCGTGGTGCTGGCGACGACGGCGGTGGCGATCGTGGCCACCAACATGTTCGAGGGGGTCCTGCTGGGGCTGCTGATGGCGATTGCCAAGTCGGCGTGGGAGACCTCGCATGTGCACCTGGAGATCGTGGGGCTGGACGAGCCGGAGGCCGGGCCCGCGGCGAGCGGCGAGGCGGCCGACAGCGAGGCGGGGTGTCCGGGCGCCCGGCCCCCCATCCGCGTACGGGCCGTCGGCCATGCCACCTTCCTGCGACTGCCGAAACTGCTCGACCAACTGGAGGCGCTGCCCCGGGACCGGGAGATCGAGCTGGATCTGTCCGGGCTGCGGCATCTCGACCATGCCTGTGCGGCCGCGCTGGGCAGCTGGGAGGAGCAGCGCCGCGGCCCGGACGGCACCGCCCGGCAGAAAGCACCGTCGATCACCCCGTAAGGCAACCTAAGCGAAAGGGAGGGGCGTTGCGGCGGAAATGACCGTAGGGTCGGGGAACTTGTGATCACCGACCCGAGGAGTGCTGTGACCCGCCGGCCCCTTCGCTGTTGCGGTGCGACCGCCGCCCTGTCCGTCGCCCTGCTGCTGTCCTCCTGCACGAGCACCGTGGGTGGCAGCGGGGCGGCGGGCAGCGGCGGGGTGGGCGACCCGCTCTTCCCGGCGCTCGGCAACGGCGGCTATCAGGTCCGCCATTACGGGCTCGACCTCGACTACGACGTGAAGAAGCAGCGGCTGGCCGCGACCGCCGAGATCACCGCCGAGGCCAAGCAGGATCTGCGGTCCTTCCAGCTGGATCTGCAGGGGCTGCGGGTGTCCGGCGTCCGGGTCGACGGCAAGGACGCCGCCTTTACCCGTAAGGGACACAAGCTGACGGTCCGGCCGGCCGACGGGCTCAAGAAGGGCGCGGACTTCCGTACCACCGTCGACTACGGCGGGACCCCCGAGGCAATGACGGATCCGGACGGCTCGACGGAGGGGTGGGTCAAGACCACCGACGGGGCGTTCGTGGCGGGTGAGCCCGCCGGGTCCATGACGTGGTTCCCCGGGAACAACCACCCCGACGACAAGGCGACCTACGACTTCACGATCACGGTGCCGAAGTGCTATACGGCCGTCGCCAACGGGGAGCTGCGGTCGGAGAAGATCTCCAAGGGCAAGGCCACGTTCGTGTGGCACAACAGCCAGCCGATGGCCACGTATCTCGCCACCGCCACCATCGGGAAGTTCGATGTCCACACGTCCCGTACGTCCGACGGGCTGCCGCTGTATGTCGCGGTGGACCCGGCGGAGGCCGCGGCGAGCCGGAAGCCGCTGGAGCGGCTGCCGGAGATCCTGAAGTGGGAGAGCGGGCTGTTCGGCGCGTACCCCTTCTCCTCCGCGGGCGCGATCGTCGACGACACGCCGAAGAAGATCGACTGGGAGGCCCTGGAGACCCAGACCAAGCCGATCTACGCCGGCGCGCCGGACACCGTGACCGTGGTGCACGAGATGGCCCACCAGTGGTTCGGCGACTCGGTGACGCCGAAGACCTGGCGGGACACCTGGCTCAACGAGGGCTTTGCGACCTACGCCGAGTGGCTGTGGGAGGAGCACGAGGGCGGCAAGACGCCACAGCAGCAGTTCGACGCGCTCTACAAGGCCGACGAGGACAACGCCGACAACGCCGACAACGCCGACAACGAGCGCTGGGCCTTCCCGCCGGGCGACCCGGGCAAGGCGCAGAACGTCACCGGGACGCCCGTATACGAGCGGGGCGCGATGGTGCTCCAGCAGCTGCGGAAGGCCGTCGGCGACAAGACGTTCTTCAAGATCCTCAAGGAGTGGCCCGCCAAGTACCGCTACTCCAACGCCGATTCGAAGGAATTCATCGCCTTCTGCCGGGAGCGCACGGACGAGGATCTGACCGATCTCTTCGACGACTGGCTGTATGGGAAGGGGAAGCCGGAGTGGGAGTACTGAGCGGGGCGTGGGCGTAGGGGCGACGGGCACGCGCTAGCCGACGCCGGGGATGAGGCGGATCGCGTCGGGGCGGCGGGCCGCCAGCTTCAGGAAGCGGACGGTGGAGCGGACCACCTGCTCCTTGACCTGGGCGGCCGGAAGGGGGACGAGACAGCGCGCCGGAGTGTGACAGCGGGTCCGCCCCTCCTTCCTGCCGGCCGGGTTACGGCCCCGCCGGCCGGGTTACAGCCGGTCGAGGTCGAGGTGGCCGAGCTTGTCCGGGTTGAGGACGGCGTCCACCTCCGTGATCCGCCCCTCGTGCACGGTGAACGCGAACACGCCGGCCTGACGGCCCGTCGCGTCGGTGAAGGCCAGCCCGGTGGCACCGTTGACGTCCACCACCGCGACCCGCAGATTCTGCTGCTCGGCGCCCCGGGTCACCAGGCCCTGCACAAAGCGGGCGACCTTCTCGCGGCCCAGCACCGGCCGGCGGGCCGCGCTCACCTTGCCGCCGCCGTCCGAACGCCAGACGACCTCGGGGTCGAGGACGGACAGCAGCGCGTCGAAATCGCCGCCCATGACGGCGTCGAGGAAGGCCTCGACGGTGCGGCGGTGCTCCGCGCGGTCGACGGTGCGGCGCGGGGCCTCGGCCCGTACCCGTTTGCGGGCGCGGGAGGCCAACTGCCGTACGGAGTCGGGGGTTCGGCCGACCGCCTCGGCGATCTCCGGGAAGGGGACCGCGAAGACGTCGTGGAGGATGAAGGCGGTGCGCTCGGCCGGGGTGAGCCGTTCCAGGACGGTGAGCAGCGCCATCCCCACGGATTCGTCGAGGGTGACGCGGTCCTCGGGGCCGGAGCCGTCGGGCGCGACGGGCCCGACGGGCGGAGTGCCCCCGGCCCCGCCGAGCAGCGGCTCGGGCAGCCACGGCCCGACGTACATCTCGCGGCGGGCCCGGGCCGAGCCCAGCAGGTCGTAACAGATGCGGCTCACGACGGTGGTCAGAAAGCCGCGCGGGCTGGCGACCGGGGGCTCGTCGGGCAGCGCCTGCCAGCGCAGCCAGGCCTCCTGTACGGCGTCGTCGGCGTCGGCGACCGTGCCCATGATCCGGTACGCGATGCCCCACAGCCGGCCGCGGTGCTCCTCGAACTGGGCCAGTCGGCCGTGGTCCTGCGCGCTTCCTGTGTCCGCCACCTGCTGGCTCCTCTGCTCCACACATCCGCCGGCCCGCTGTCGGGCAGGTCTGTCCCCCTTAAGACGGCGTGGCCGGGCGGAGTGTGACAGTCAGGTCGAGTGCGTAGGCCTCCTCGACCACGCCGTCCGGGAAGACGTCCAGCAGGGCCGTCCGTTCGTCCTCCAGTACGGGGGCGGCGGCAGCGGGACCGATGGAGGCGAAGTAGGAGCGGCTGCCGAGCATGGCGAGATGGGTGTCGAGGGGGACTTTCCGGGTCCAGTGCAGGACGCGGAGGGCGGGGTGCAGGCCGAGTCCGAGGGCGCGGATCAGGTCGGGGGCTTCCGGGGCGACACCGTGGGCGTGGTAGCCGGGGAGCCGGCGGGCAAGGCGGGCCTCCTGTTCGGCGGCCCAGGCGACGTCCGGGTCGGGGATGTTCCACCACAGGGCGAGCGCGCCGCCGGGCCGCAGCACCCGCATCGCCTCCGGGACCGAGCGGGCGGGGTCGGTCCAGTGCCAGGCCTGGGCGTAGCCGACGAGGTCGAAGCCTGCGTCGTCGGAGAAGGGCAGCGCATCGCCGAGGGCGCGGACCAGCGGGGTGCCGGGGAGGGCTGCGTGCGCTTCGGCGGCCATCGCGGCGCCCGGCTCCACGGCGGTGACGTGTGCGCCGCGTGCGGCGAGCAGTGCGGTGGCGATGCCGGTACCGGCTCCGACGTCCAGCACCCGCGCGCCGGCCAGCGGCCGGCCGGCCAGTTCCTCGATCGCGTCGAAGAGGGCCGGCGGATAACCGGGGCGGGCCGCGGCGTACTGGGCGGCCACGGCGTCGAAGGAGCGGGCGAGGGTGGCGTGGGCCGGTGGCTGTGACGGGTGGGGCGGCGTCTGCGGGGAGTGGGAGTGCGGGGGCATGGCGGTCATGATGCCCACGTTGGGGAGGGCGCGGCGGGACTCCCCAGAAATACGGACTCGGTTCGTTTTTGGCGCCGAGGCCGCCGAGGTGGCGCCAAGGCGACGTTGTTCGCGTACTTCCCGACCAAGGAATCGCTCGCGCTTCAGGGAGTGGGGGACGACGACCTGGCGGGGATCGTCGCCGGACGGGCGGCCGATCGGCGCTCGGTGCGTCGCTGGTCGCCCTCCAGGAGGGGTTCTTCCAGCGGCTGGCCGCCGGCGCCTCGCTGGAGGACGCTCGTCGGCATCTGGGCGAGGACGTCGAGCTCGCCTTCGATCTGCTGGCGCACGGGCTGGAACGAATTGATCGCGAAGCGAAGGGGCAGTGAGACGCGATATGCGCGCACGGGGCATCAATGACGACACCGGGTTCCTTCCCGGGGAGCAGCTCTCCCGTAAGACCTTCACCGCGGAGGCGGTGCGGCAGGACATGGCGGTGATCGCCGGTGAGCTGCACTGCGACGCGGTACGGATATCGGGCGGCGACCCGGAACGGCTGAGCATCGCGGCGGCGTGCGCTGCGGAGGCCGGGCTGGAATGGCGGCCCGGTACGCGAAGAGCTGATCCGGGCTGGCATCCCGTCATTTCAGGCACGGTTGCCGTACCACCCACCGCAGTGCGGTACTAGCGGCGCTTCTTGGGCCTGGGCTTCTTCGCGGCCGGGTTGCCGGTGCGGGCGCCGCGGCGGCGCTCGCAGCGCTCGCGGGCGGCGGCGTACTCGGCGCGGTGCAGCTTCTCGCCGGGGGCCTCGATCAGGCTGCGGCAGAAGTAGGCGAGCAGCGAGCCGATGAAGCCGATGAGCATCAGGCTCTGTGCGGACTTGTCGGCGGCGCTCTGCGCGGCCGGGTCGGGGCGGTGCCGGAAGCCGTCCCAGGTGCGGCGGAAGGCCAGGGCGCTGCAGATGGCGAAGCCGGCGACGACGAGGATGCCGACGAACGGGCCGACCGCGGCGATCTCCAGGCCCTGGAAGGCGAAGCGCAGGACGACCGCGCCGGCCGCGGCGAGCGCGAGCGAGCCCACCGCGACGCCGGCCCGGCGCAGGCCGTAGCCGCCGTCGTGGTGGAGCCAGGTGGTGCCGAAGAACCGGATCTCCTCCGGCTGCGGGCCGCCGGACGGACTTCCGGGTTCCGCGCTCCCGGAGGGCGTCTGCTCATCGCTCATGGCATCGATTATCCCCGCGGCGGGCCCGTGGCATCGCGGTCTGCGCCGCGGCGGCTCAGCCCATGCAGCGCGGTGCGACCATGCCGCTGCTGCCCGTCCGGACATACGTGTCGGAGACGTACTGGCCGGGAGCGATGTTGTCCCAGATGTCCGAGGTGCCGTACGGGCCGCTGACCTGCTGGCCGTGCCGCTGGCAGCGGATCTCGATCCGCGCGCCCTCCGCGAGCTGGCGGACGACCGCGAAGTTGGTGCCGGGGCCGCTGCGGACCTTGACGCGGTAGCCGGGCGCGAGCGGGAAGGTGAGGCCGCCGGCGGCAGCGGCGAGCGTCTGGTCGCCGGCCGGTTCCAGGGAGGCCTGATGGTCCTGTGTGGTCATTTCGTGTTCCCCCGTTGATCGTGTTCGTTTCGATTCTGCAACTCGCACGCTAGCAAGCCTCATTCATCTCGTACGCGCCATCGACTAGGCTCCGCGCGTCGCACCTGCGACCGAATGGCAGGGGAAAGACACGGGGGTGGAACCATGCCGTCGCTGCGCGATTCCGGGGTAGGCCCGGAAGCGGAGCATCCGGAATACGCCGGCCAATACCGCCTTGAGGCACGGCTCGGCGCCGGCGGCATGGGCGTGGTGCATCTCGCCCGTTCGTCCTCCGGACTGCTGCTGGCGGTCAAGGTCATCCATGCCGAATTCGCCCAGGACCCGGAATTCCGGGGGCGGTTCCGGCAGGAAGTGGCGGCCGCGCGGCGGGTCAGCGGGGCCTTCACGGCGCCCGTCGTGGACGCCGATCCGGATGCCGAGCGGCCCTGGATGGCGACCTTGCACATTCCCGGCCCGACCCTCTCCGAACATGTGAAGCGGAACGGCCCGCTGGCGCCCGGCGAGGTGCGGCGGCTGGCGGCGGGGCTGGCCGAGGCGCTGCGCGACATCCATCGCGCGGGGGTGGTGCACCGCGATCTCAAGCCGGGAAATGTGCTGCTGGCCGCCGATGGGCCGAAAGTCATCGACTTCGGGATCTCGCGCCCTTCCGACAGCGAAATGCGGACCGAGACCGGAAAATTGATCGGTACGCCGCCGTTCATGGCGCCGGAGCAGTTCCAGCGCCCGCGCGAGGTGGGGCCCGCGGCCGATGTCTTCGCGCTGGGTTCGGTGCTGGTGCATGCCGCCACCGGGCGCGGGCCGTTCGACTCGGACAGCCCGTACATCGTCGCGTACCAGGTGGTGCACGACGAGGCCGATCTGGCGGGCGTACCGGAGGAGTTGGCGCCGCTGATCGAGAGCTGTCTGGCGAAGGATCCGGCGGACCGGCCCACGCCGGATGCGCTGATGGAGCTGCTGCGGACGCATGCGCCGGCGCAGGTGCCCACGGAGGTGCCGCTGGCCTGCACGGTGTCGGCGGTGCGGATACCGGAGCAGCGGCAGCCGGTACGGGCCGCGGCCGCGCCGTCGCGGGCCGAGACGACGCATGTGCGGGCGCCCGCGCCCGTCGAGAGCCCCGCCGGGCCCGCTCGCCCCGCCCGCCC
>NZ_QUAC01000422.1 GCF_003389455.1 Streptomyces inhibens
GCCCCCGGCGCATCTGCCGGGGGCCGCTCGTCGTGTGCCGGGCGGGCCGTGCCGCCGCCCCCCCCGTCAGCGGTCAGCGGTCGGGGAGATGGATGACCGGGAAGCTGCCGGTGTTGGTCGGGGCGTTCTCCGGGAGCCAGAGGACCGAGACCGCGCCGGTCGAGCCGTCGGTGAGTTCATCGGCGTTACGGAAGGTGAGGCGGGCGCCGAGCACCCGCGCCTGGCCGGCCGCGATGGTCAGGCCCAGGCCGTGACCGCGGCCGGCACGGTCGCTGCTGCCGGTGCGGAAGCGGCTCGGGCCCTCGCGCAGCAGCGCCTCCGGGAAGCCCGCACCGTGGTCGCGGACCCGCAGCACCCGGCCCTCGACGGTGACCTCGATCGGCGGTTTGCCGTGCCGGGCGGCGTTGGCGATGAGGTTGCCGAGGATCCGCTCCAGACGGCGCGGATCGGTGGTGACCTCGGCATCGCGTACGACGTCGATGGTGATGTCCGGGTCGAGGGCGCGCACCCGGCGGGTGACGAACTCGCCGAGCGCCACGTCCTGCAGCTCGGCGCGCTCCGCATGACCGTCGAGCCGGGCCACTTCCAGTACGTCCTCGACGAGGGTGCGCAGCGCCTGCGCCCGGTCGCGGACCAGCTCGGAGGGGCGGCCCGGCGGCAGCAGCTCGGCGGCGGTCAGCAGACCGGTGACCGGGGTGCGCAGCTCGTGCGCGATATCGGCGGTGACCCGGCGCTCGGCCTCGATGCGTTCCTGGAGGGCGTCCGACATGGCGTCCACCGCCCAGGCCAGATCGTCGGTCTCGTCGCGTACCCGGCCGCCGACCTCGTCGCGGATACGGACCGAGGTGTCACCGTCGGCGAGCTTGCCCGCCGCAGCGGCCGCCTTGCGCAGCCGCTTGGACAGCCCCCCGCCGACCAGCACCCCCAGCGCGCAGCCGCCGACCACGACCGCGGTCGAGCCGATGACCAGCGCCTGGTCCAGGTCGTCGAGGACGGCGAAGCGGTCGGGGAAGCGGTCGTGCACGGACAGCACCCGGCCGTTGCTGAGCGGCGAGGCGGCCCACACCTCGGGGGCGGTCTCCCCGGTGTCCTGAAGGTAGGTGGCGCGCTCGCCCTCGGCGACCTCTTTGCGCAGCGCCGGCGGCAGCGCCGGATCGTCGATCTTCGCGCCGAACTGCAGCCGGTTGGTGGACTCGAAGATCTTCTGCGTGAAGTTGAGCCGCTCGACCTGCACATCCCGGCTGTTGTCGAGCATGGAGTGGCGGGCGGCGTTGTGCACGACAAGGCTCAGCGCGACCGCGACCAGCGCTCCGACAAGCGCGATCGCGGCGCTGAGCTTCCATCTCAGGCCCGTCCGCAGGGCCAGCCTGACCACCGGAGGTGTCAGCCTCTCAGCTTGTATCCGAAGCCGCGGACCGTCTCGATCCGGTCCTGGCCGATCTTGCCGCGCAACCGCTGGACATGGACGTCCACCACCCGGGTGTCACCACCCCAGCCGTAGTCCCACACCCGCTCCAGCAGCCGGTCGCGCGAGAGGACCGTACCCGGTGCGTTGGAGAACTCCAGCAGCAGCCGCATCTCGGTGGGCGTCAGCGCGACATTCGCGCCGCCCTTGCGCACCTCCATGCCCTCGGTGTCGACCTCAAGATCGCCGAAGCGCAGCAGCGGATCGGAGAGATCGTCCGCCGCCGCCGCGGCGGGCCGGGCGCCGTCCGGGCCGCTGGCGTGGCCGAAGCGGCGCAGTACGGCACGGATCCGGGCGACCAGCACCGCACCGTCGAACGGCTTGGTGACGTAGTCGTCGGCGCCGGCCTCCAGGCCGAGCACCACATCGATGGAGTCGGCGCGCGCGGAGAGCATGATCACGGGGACCGTCGACTCATCACGGATCCGGCGGCACAGGCTGACGCCGTCCAGCCCCGGCACCATCACATCGAGCAGCGCGATATCGGGACGGTTGGCGCGGAACGCCTCCAGGCCCGCGAGCCCGTCGGGCATGGCGGTGACCACGAAGCCGTCCCGCTCCAGTGCGAGCTGGGTGGCCTCGCGGATGACGTCGTCGTCCTCGACGAAGAGCACATGGGTCTCGGCCATGCGGTTCTCTCAATCCTCCGATCCCGTGCCGTCGGTCGGCTTGGGGCCGTCGACGGTGGTCTTGCTGTAGTCGGTGTGATAGCTGTCGTACTGGGTGAAGCGGCCGCCCCTCCAACGGTAGGTCAGCACGTCCTCACCGGAAGGGCAGCACACCTTGTCGCCGGTGGCATAGGTCTGCTTGGAGACCTCCAGCTCGCCCTTGTTGACCCCGGCGTAGACCGACGGCTGCTCGTTCGCATACACGTTGTCATACCCGTCCTTCGCACCGCTGCGCTTGCGATAGACGTAACTGCCGATCCCCACGGAATCCGCGCAGGTCATGACGTTGACGATGACATCGGGGGACTTGCTGCCGGTCAGCGGCGCATAGGTCACCTCGACCGGGTACTCGTCGGCGGCGCAGGGCTTGTAGAGGGACTTCTTCACATCCGCGCCGACCTTGGGGTCGTCCTTCATCAGCTGGACGGCGTCGATCTTCTTGTAGCCGGCGGTCGAGGTGGGGCTGGGTGCGTTGCTCACGGCGCCCTTGGGCGCGGGGGTGCTGCTGGCCGAGCCCTCGCTGCGCACGCCCTCGCCCCCCGGATTGCATCCGGCCAGCAAAAGGCCGACGGCGGCCACTCCTGCCGTGGCCGCGCCGCCTTGGGTCAACCCGAATCTGGTCAACCTGTTCCTGGACAATCCGCTCCCGCTCACCGTGCTGCTCGCACAGCTGCCGATCCCGCTGCTGTTCCTGATGTGATTGTCGCGCGTCGAGCTGTAAGTCGTAGGGCGCCTGCGGGCGTGACCGCACTCACATGCAAGGCGGCCACCTGCGATGCCGCCGCACGTAATGCCGCGCGGTGCGTCGTCCCGCTCCGCGCCGGGTGCCGTGGGCCGCAGGTCAGGCCGCGCACCGCTCCCGCTCCCGCTCGCCACGCTCCAGCATCCGGGCGTCGATGTCACGCATCTGCAGCTCCTGCCGCAGCCGGGCCAGTGCGCGGTGCAGCGTGCTCTTGACGGTACCCGTGGACATGCCGAGCGCCGCCGCGGTCTCCTCCGTGCTCATCTGCTCCCAGTGTCGCAGCACGACGACGCTGCGCTGCTTGGGCGCCAGCACTCCGAGGATGTCCATCAGGAGGGCACGGTCGGCGCGCTGCTCGGTGCCGTCGTCCACGCTCGCGTCCGGGAGCTGCTCGGTGGGCACCTCCTCCAGCTTGCGGGCCCGCCACCACTCCGTCCGCGTGTTGATCATGACGCGGCGGAGGTAGGCGTCGGCCAGCGACTTGTCCGCGATGCCGTCCCAGCGGCCGTACGTGCGGACCAGAGCCGTCTGCAGCAGGTCCTGGGCGTCGACCGGGTCGGGTACCAGACGCCGGGCGCTGCGCAGCAGTGCCTCCTGCCGCGTACGCACGTACTCTTCGAAGTCCAGTACCTTGCCGCCGCTGGTCGCCATTTCGACGCCTCCGATCCGCTTGCGATTCCCCACGTTGAATGTGCTGGCGGTCATCTCCAGCACGAGGAAGACGCTACGGAGGGGGTGTTGCGGCGCAATGTGCGTCGGCCCCACAGCGAGTGCACGGAAAACCCTCGGTTGTGTAACAGCCCGCCGGGGGTCATACCTCGGACGTACGACGGGGCTACGCGCGTCATACTCCGGAGGGAGAAGCACCCCCACCCGAAGGCCTATTGGGCGTTTCGAGGTGACAGCCGGAGGGTGGGAGGGGCGGTATTCGGTCGTATGGGGACGCTTTTCAGCCGGAGTCAGGAGCGGGCCGCCGGCGCGGCCTCGCTCTGTGGCGGCTGTATGTAAGGGCTACGTATGCGAATACGAGGGCTGCATATACGTAGGTGACAGCGGCCTCACGTCAGTGGCAGGCGGTAGCGACCGCCGCCCAGTGGCTCCACCAGGCCGTCCGAGACCAGGCCGTCCAGCGCCCGGGCCCGCTGCACCGGCTCGTCCCACACCGCGTCCAGCACCACCTGCGGCACCGGCGAGACCGCCTCGCGCAGTACGGCCAGCAGCTTGCCGCGCACCTGCCGGTCGGTACCGGCGTAAGCCTGGGTGCGCCGCGGCGGACCGTCGTGCGCCGGGGATCCGGCCTGCCGCCAGGCGCACTGCGCGGCGATCGGGCAGCGTCCGCACTCCGGGGCGCGCGCCGTGCACAGCAGCGCGCCCAACTCCATGGTGGCGGCCGCCCAGCGCGCCGCCAGCTTTTCGTCCTCGGGCAGCAACTGGCGGGCGAGCTTGCGCTCCGCCGCGGTGGTGGCGTTCGGCGGGTACTGGCGGCCGGCCACCGCGCGGGCGAACACCCGGCGCACATTGGTGTCCAGCACCGCGTGCCGCTGCCCGTACGCGAAGGACGCCACCGCCGCAGCGGTGTACTCGCCCACACCGGGCAGCGCCAGCAACTGGCCGTGCTCGCGCGGTACGTCACCGCCGTGCCGCTCCTGTATGGCGGACGCGGCGGCATGCAGGCGCAGCGCGCGCCGTGGATAGCCGAGCCGGCCCCAGGCCCGCACCGCCTCGCCCGGCGCCTCGGCGGCCAGGTCGGCGGGGCGCGGCCAGCGGGCCAGCCACTGCTCGTACACCGGCAGCACTCTGCTGACCGGGGTCTGCTGCAGCATGAACTCGCTCACCATCACACCCCAGGCGCCCGCCTCGGGGCGGCGCCAGGGCAGATCGCGGGCGTGCTCGTCGAACCAGGCGGTGACCGGAGCGTGGAGCGCGGTCCCGTCTGCGGTCCCCGCGGCCGGAGCGGCGGCGGGGGCGGTGTCGGCGGCGGCGGTCGGGGCAGCGGTGGTGACAGGCGTCGAAGTCATGGCACTGCCGATCCTGGCACGTCCAGGGGCACCCGGGAAACGCACCGGGCCCGCCCCGCCGCGCGCCCACCCGCACGCAGGACGGCGGGGACGCACGGGTGGCGGCTACCGGCGGTACGCGGCGGCCCTGGAGGCGGGCCGATGCGCCGGCGCCGGCCGCGGCGGGCGAGGATGCGGTCATGGCGGAGACAAGCGGTACCGAAGACACGGATGCGGCGGGCGTGGCGGACGCGGACGGTGCGCTCTGCCCGGAGGCGATCCGGCGGGCGCTGGCCGGGCATACGACGATGACGCTGGCGTATGTGGACGAGGACGGACCGCAGGCGTGCGCCGTGCTGTACGCGACCGACGCGGCGGAGCCCGGCGCGGAGGCCGGGACCGGGCCCGCGCTGTACTTCGTCACCGCGGCCACCACCCGGCACGGCCGGGCCCTCGCCGAGCCCGGCGCGCGGGTCGCGTTCACGGCGCAGCGGGACGGCCAGGAGTGGAGCGGGCTGACGGGGCTTCAGGGCCGGGGCGGCTGCCGCACCCTGACCGGGGACGAGCGGGCGGCCGGCTGGCGGATCTACACCGAGCGCTTCCCCTTCGTCGCGGCGGACGACCGGCTCCGCGCCGCCCTGGAGCGGACCGCGCTGTGGGAGCTGCGCCCCGACTGGCTGCGCCTGATCGACAACGGGCAGGGCTTCGGCCACAAGGAGGAGTGGCGCCGGCCGGCCGGGCCGTGAGTTGGGCCCTGTCGTCGAAAGGGCCTACGCCTCGACCAGCACCCGCCACCGCCCGGCCCGCATCCGCAGCACCAGGCCGGTCACCGGGCGGCCGAGCAGCGCCGCGCAGAGTGCCGCCACCGCCGCCCCCAGCGCGAGGCCGACCGCCACATCGTGCGGATAGTGGACGCCGATGAACACCCGGGAGAGGCCGGTCAGCAGGGCGACCGGCAGCGCCAGCCACAGCGCGGCCCGCCAGGCGACGGCGATACCGACGGCCAGCGCCGCGGCGATCGTCGAATGGTTGCTGGGGAAGGACCAGTCGCCCTCGGGCGGGCACGCCGCGATCGAGGCGGCCGCCCCCGCCACCGCCCGGCACGGCCGCTCCTCGTCCACCACGCTCTTGACGAGCTCGCTCAGGACGTAGGCGACGGCGGTGGCTATCGGCACCAGCACGGCGAGCGCGACCCGGTGCGCCGTACCGCTGCGGGCCCGCCACCACCCGAGCACCGCCACGGCCATCAGGAGCAGGATCCCGCCCTCGGTGCCGATGTCGGCCAGGGTGCGGAGCCAGTGGGGAGCGTCGTACGCCGCGTCGGTGAGTTCACGGTAAAGATCGGTGCTGTTCATGATCATCAACCGTACGGACCGTCCCGGCCGCACCACATCCGACGAACGTCAGGGGGCGCAACTGACGAAAGTAAGGCCGGAGGGGAGCAGACCCGGCCCTAACGGGGCATCAGGCCCGTTACGGCGGGAAACGCGGCCGCGAAGCCGTCTCCGGGCCGATCATGGGAAAAGTTGCAGCCTGATGCGGCGGGTACTGGCCGGTGTGGCTACCGATCTCTCGTAGAGTTTCCGCGTGGGATCACTGCGCAATCCGATCGGGCCGCTCCCCTCCTCCATCTACTGGCGGCGGAGGGCCGTTGCGCTGGCCGTCGTCGTACTGCTCGCCCTCCTGGTCGTGTGGGCCCTCAACTGGGGCGGGGACGGCGCCAAGAGCAGCGGCGAGGGCAAGGGGTCGAACGGGTCGGGACCCGCCACCTCCATCACGCCCGGGCCGTCCGGCGGCGGACCGGCGATCAGCCAAAAGCCGGGCGGGCGCGATGAGTCGGACGCCGGCGGGGAATCCGGATCGGACTCCGGTTCCGGCGGCGGCTCGGGTTCTTCGGGCGGCAGCGGCGGTTCCGGCGGCAGCGGCGGCTCCGGTGGCGGCGGGCCGATCGGCCAGGGCTCCGGCAAGAACGCCGTGGCGGCCGCCCCCTCGCTCCCCAACTGCACCTCCGACGGCGCCGAGTTGGTCCTGCGCAGCGTCAAGAGCTCCTACGCACCGGGCGTGAAGCCGAAGTTCGAGCTGACGGTCAAGAACTCGGCCGGCGCGGCCTGCAAGGTGGACCTCGGTCAGAAGGCCGCGGTGCTCACCATCACCGACACCGCGGGCGACGACCCGGTGTGGGCCTCGAACGACTGCCCGTCGGGCACCGCGCCGGCGCTGCTGAAGGTGCCGGCCAAGGGCTCCGTACAGCGCATCGTCGAATGGGACCGGCGGGCCAGCGGCCCGCAGTGCGCGACGCCGAGCTCCGCCGTGGTGCCGGCCGGCAAGTATCTGATCGAGGCCAAGGTGCCGGGCCTGACCGCGGCCCGTACGTCCTTCGTCCTCGCCAAGCACTGAGCCCACGGGCGGCAGCCGCGCCTGCCGAGCCCTCTCGGAAGCTCGCCCTCCGCTAGTTCCGCCCGTAGGGAATCCGCTGAGAGCGTGCGCCGCTGGCCCCGGCCACCACCGTCCGGCACAGTCGCCGTCATGAGGCTATTGATGCTGGGTGGTACGGAGTTCGTGGGCCGCGCGGTCACCGAGGCGGCGCTGGCGCGGGGTTGGCAGGTGACGGTGTTCCATCGCGGGAACCACGCGCCCCCGGAGGGCGCGACGGCGCTGCACGGCGACCGTACGGACGCCGAGGGGCTCGCGGCGCTGGAGCAGGGCGAGTGGGACGCCGTCGTCGACACCTGGACCGGTGCGCCGTCAGCGGTGCGCGACAGCGCGCGGCTGCTGGCCGGCCGGGCCGGGACCTATGCGTACATCTCCAGCCGGTCGGTGTACGAGTACCCGGCGGCGTACGGGATCGACGAGGAGGGCCCGCTGGTGGCGGGTTCCGCCGACGACACGGAGTGGGAGGACTACGCGGCGGCCAAGCGGGGCGGTGAGCTGGCCGCGATCGACGCCTTCGGGAACCGGGCGCTGCTGGTCCGCGCCGGGCTGATCCTCGGGCCGTACGAGAACATCGGGCGGCTGCCGTGGTGGCTGGGCCGGATCGCCCGCGGCGGCCCGGTCCTCGCACCGGGCCCGCGCGAGCTGGCGCTGCAGTACATCGACGCCCGCGATCTGGCGGAGTGGGCGCTGGACGCGGTGCAGGCCGGGCTCGGCGGGGCGTACAACCTGGTGAGCGAGGCCGGGCACGCGACGATGGGCGATCTGCTGGAGAGCTGTGTGAAGATCACCGGCTCGGACGCGGAGCTGCGCTGGACCGCACCGGAGGACGTACTCGCCGCCGGTATCGAGCCGTGGAGCGAACTGCCGATATGGCTGGCGCCCGGCGAGATGCGGGACGCGATCTACGGCGCGAATGTCTCCAAGGCGGTGGCGGCGGGGCTGCGGTGCCGCCCGGTCGCCGAAACCGTCGCCGACACATGGGCCTGGCTGCAGACCATCGGCGGAGTGGCGCCCCAGCGCCCGGACCGGCCGGCGGTGGGGCTGCCGGCCGACAAGGAGGCGGCGGCGTTGGGGTAGAGCGTCGGCGTACGCGGTGGTGGCCGCCGTCGTGAACACCGCCGGACCCCCGCCCCGGTGGGCGAGGGTCCGGCAGGAAGACCGATACCGGTCACCACCGCATACGGCGGCACCCCGTCGTCAGACGTACCGCTCCAGGATCGACGACTCCGCCAGCCGCGACAGCCCCTCGCGGACCGAGCGGGCGCGGGCCTCGCCGACGCCGTCGACCGCCTGGAGGTCGTCGACGCTGGCCGCGAGCAGCTTCTGGAGGCCGCCGAAGTGGTCGACGAGGCGGTCGATGACCGTGCCCGGCAGCCGGGGGACCTTCGCCAGCAGCCGGAAGCCGCGTGGCGAGACCGCGGAGTCCAGCGTCTCGGGTGCCCCGCTGTAGCCCAACGCACGGGCCACGATGGGGAGTTCGAGGAGTTCGGTGTGGCTGAGCGCATCCAGCTCGGCGAGCGCCTCGGCGACCGTACGGGAGCGCTTGGCGGTCGGCTCGGGGACATAGTCGCGGACGACCAGCTCGCGTTCCGGCTCGACGCCGGCGATCAGTTCCTCCAGCTGGAGGGTGAGCAGCCGGCCGTCCGTGCCGAGCTCGACGACGTACTCGGCGATCTCGGTGGCGATCCGGCGGACCATCTCCAGCCGCTGGGCGACCGCGGTGACATCGCGGACCGTCACCAAGTCCTCGATCTCCAGGGCGGAGAGGGTGCCGGCGACCTCGTCCAGGCGGAGCTTGTAGCGCTCCAGGGTCGCCAGCGCCTGATTGGCGCGGGAGAGGATCGCGGCCGACTCCTCCAGGACGCGGCGCTCGCCGTCGACGTACAGCGCGATCAGCCGCATGGACTGGCTGACCGAGACGACGGGGAAACCGGCCTGGATCGAGACGCGCTGAGCGGTGCGGTGGCGGGTGCCGGTCTCCTCCGTGGGGATGGAGGCGTCCGGCACCAGCTGCACACCGGCCCGCAGGATCTTGGTGATGTCCTTGTCGAGCACCAGGGCGCCGTCGAGCTTGCACAGCTCGCGCAGCCGGGTCGCGGTGAACTCGACATCGAGGACGAAACCGCCGGTACACATGGACTCGACGGTCTTGTCGAAGCCCAGCACTATCAGTCCGCCCGTATTGCCGCGGAGGATGCGCTCCAGTCCGTCGCGCAGGGCCGTACCGGGCGCGACGGCGCTCAGCGAGGCGCGCATCAGGCTCTCGGTACCGGATCCCCCACCGGACCTGCCGGCAGTCGATGCCCGGTCGTTGGCTGCCACTGCACTCCTCCGTCGCAAGGTCTGTCGGTCCGCAGGCCGCCCGGTCCATGCTGTGTTGACGTACCAGCGGAGCGTACGTGGCCGACAGGCAATTCTGCGGTGACGGGCGAGACCAGGGCAAAGTCTACCGGCGTGCGCCCTCTTCCTGTGGGGCCTCCCGCCGCACCCGCTTGGGCAGGACGCTCAGCGCCTGCCCGACGTCGGCGACTTCCATTACCCGCATTCCGTCGGGGATCTTGCCGGGGTCGGAGGGAACCAGGGCGTGGGTGAAGCCGAGCCGGGCCGCCTCGGACAGCCGGCGCTGAACGCCGGTGACCCGTCTGACCTCGCCCGCGAGCCCCACCTCGCCGATGGCGACCAGATTCTTCGGCAGCGGGGTGTCGCTCGCCGCACTGGCCAGCGCGAGGGCCACGGCGAGGTCCGCGGCGGGCTCGGTCAGCTTCACGCCGCCGACCGTCGCGCTGTAGATGTCGCGTTTGCCCAGGGCGCTGATCCGGCCGCGCTGCTCCAGGACGGCGAGCATCATCGAGACCCGGGAGGTCTCCAGACCGGAGGTCGTACGCCGGGGGGAGGGGATCTGGGAGTCGACGGTCAGCGCCTGGACCTCGGCGACCAGCGGGCGGCGGCCCTCCAGCGTCACGGTCAGACACGTACCGGGCACCGGCTCGGCGCGACGGGTCAAGAACAGGCCCGAGGGGTCGGCGAGGCCGATGATGCCTTCGTCGTGCAGCTCGAAGCAGCCGACCTCGTCGGTGGTGCCGTAGCGGTTCTTCACGCCGCGTACGAGCCGGAGGCGGGCATGGCGGTCGCCCTCGAAGCTCAGGACGACATCGACGAGATGCTCCAGCAGGCGCGGCCCGGCGATCGCACCGTCCTTGGTGACATGGCCGACCAGGAGCGTGGACATACCGCGTTCCTTGGAGGCGCGGATCAGGGCGCCGGCCACCTCACGGACCTGGGCCATCCCGCCGGGCGCACCGTCGATCTCGGGGGAGGCGACGGTCTGCACCGAGTCCAGGATCAGCAGCGACGGCTTGACCGTGTCCAGATGACCGAGCACGGCGGACAGATCGGTTTCGGCCGCCAGATACAGATGGTCGTCGATGGCGCCGATGCGGTCGGCGCGCAGCCGCACCTGGCTCGCGGACTCCTCGCCCGTGACATACAGCGTGCGGTGCTCGTCCGAGGCGGCCTTGGCGGCGACGTCCAGGAGGAGGGTGGACTTGCCGACGCCGGGCTCGCCCGCCAGCAGCGCGACCGCGCCGGGCACCAGCCCGCCGCCCAGGACACGGTCCAGCTCGGGCACGCCGGTCGAGCGGGCGGCGGCCTGCCTGCCGTCGACCTGGCCGATGGGCACCGCGGCGGTGGTGACCCGGCCGGGCGCGGTCGTGCGCACCGCGGGGGCGCCGCCGAACTCCTCGACCGTGCCCCACGCCTGGCACTCGGGGCAGCGGCCGAGCCACTTCGCGGTGGTCCAGCCGCATTCGGTGCAGCGATAGGAGGGGCGCTCCTTGGCCGACGATTTTCGGGTTGCCATGGGGTCACCGTATCGGCGGGGTCTGACAATGCTCCCCTCCGCGCTCTTGGAGGAGCAGGGGCCCCGTATCGCCGCCGGTTGCGCCGACAGGGTGGCGTACGCGGAGCGCGCCCCGGCCGCAATGGCTGATTCGTGTCCTCTTTTGAGGGAGAAGGTCACCCGTAAGGGTTAAAAGTGTCCAAGGCGAGCAGGCCTGGCTGCATCATCCGCCTACCGTCGCCGGGGTGATGAGCAGCAGGCCCGAGCACCCCACGCACTCCACCGGCGCACACCGGTCGCGCGGCGACGCCCATCGCCGGAGCCGGCCACAGCCCTCCGAACGCCCCGACCAGCCCGCCGCGGACGAGCGCTGCGACGGCTACGAGCCCTATGACGGCTACGAGCCCTATCTGGACGGGCTGTTCACCTACTGCCTGTCCGTCCTGTGCGAGCACGACGCGGCGACCGCGGTACTCGGCGAGATGCTCGCGCTCGCCGAGCGGCACCGCAGCCGGCGCCCCGCCGACCCGGCGCTGTACCGCTCCTGGCTCTACGCCCTGGCCCGCTGGGCCTGTCTGCGCCGGCTCGCCGAGCGGACCGGGCCGGCCGCCAAAAAACAGGCCACCAAGAAACCGGCCACCAAAACGGCCGCCCGCGACGCCGAGCGCCGGCAGCGGGAACTCTCCGCGCTGGCCTGGCCGGAGGCCGCCGGCACCACCCCCGAGCAGCGCGAGGCGCTGGAGCTGTCGGTGCGTCATCAGCTCTCGGCAGACGAGGTCGCCGCGGTGCTCGGCGCCGACCCGATCGCCACCCGCGCGCTGCTGGCCACCGCGTCCTGCGAGGTCGAACGGACCCGGGCGGCGCTGGCCGTCGTCGAGTCCGGCCGATGTCGCGATGTCGCGCAGCTGGCGGGCGACACCCAGATGCTGCTGGGCGCGGCGCTGAGCCGGGAGCTGGTGCGCCATGTCGACGACTGCGCCGAGTGCCGGCGGACCGCCGAGCGGGCCACCGCGCCGGGGCCGTGGCCGGGTACCGCGCCGGTGGCCCGGGGCGCGCTGCCGCTGGTCACCGCGGAGCGGGAGGCCGTGCTCGGCGCGTTGGCGGCGGCCCGGGGTGCCCGGTCGGGACGCGGTGGCCGGTCGAGTGGGGCAAACGGTTCTCCTCGCTACGACCGCAGCGGTTTCCCCGTAGGCCCCACGGACCGGGCCGCCCGCCGCCGCAGGCTGCGCAGCCGGGCGCTGACGACCACTGTGGTCGCCACGGTGGTGGCGGCGCCGGTGCTGGCCCTGTGGGCGGCCTACCGCGGCGCCCCCGCCACCGGCGAGGCGGCGGACGCCTCGCCCTCGGTGACGGCCAGCGAAAGGGAGGCCGGGGCGCGGCTGGACGGCCGCCCGTACGAGAACGCCGGCAACGCCAGGACGACGCCCGAGCCCGCCTTCTCCGCAGGTCACGGCACGCCCGATGTATCGGTCGAGGTGATCGGCGCGGACGGTACCCCGCTGCGGCCGGGCGACCGCAAGGCGTGGGGGCCCGGCCGGCTGACGGTCGCCGCACGGCCGAGCGGCGGGACGACGCTCATCACGATCAGCGCCTCGGGCGACACACCGGTGCGCTGGTCCGCGTCGGCGGGTGCGGCCTGGTTGCAGATGAGCCATACGGCGGGCTATCTGCGGCCGGGGCAGTCCACGACGATCACGGTCTATGTCGATCACGACCGGGAGCCCGGGGGCCACTGGCAGGCCAGGATCGCCATCGAGCCCGGCGGCACCGGCGTCACGATGGAGGGCTACGGCGCGACCGCCCCGCACCCCGGCCCCCAGGACCCGAGGCCCACGCATCCGACGCCGACCCCCTCGGACCCGACGCCCACCCCCACACCGACGCCGACGCCCACCCCCACGGCTCCGACCCCGGCCCCGACGCCCACACCGACACCGACCGACACCGCCCCGACCGGCAGCACACCCGTCTCGAAGCCGTCGAACACGACCCGCCCCGCCCGCTGAGCGCAGCCGAAACCCGCCGGGGCCGCCTGCGGAGGCGGCCCC
>NZ_QUAC01000419.1 GCF_003389455.1 Streptomyces inhibens
ACCTCATTCCGAGGTCCCGCCCCGCCTCCTTCTTTGGGACCAGGCCGGTGCCCGTAACGGGTCGATGATCACTGCTGCTGGTAGCGTGCTTCTGCACAAGGGTTGCAATAAGAAGTCGTAAGCAGTTGGAGAGGCTCGGCATGGCCACCTACACACTTCCTGAACTTCCGTACGACTACTCGGCGCTGGCCCCGGTCATCAGCCCCGAGATCATCGAGCTGCACCACGACAAGCACCACGCGGCGTACGTGAAGGGCGCGAACGACACCCTGGAGCAGCTCGCCGAGGCGCGCGACAAGGACCAGTGGGGCAGCATCAACGGCCTGGAGAAGAACCTCGCGTTCCACCTCTCCGGCCACATCCTGCACAGCATCTACTGGCACAACATGACCGGCGACGGCGGCGGCGAGCCGCTGGAGAAGGACGGCGTGGGCGAGCTGGCCGACGCCATCGCCGAGAGCTTCGGCTCGTTCGGGAAGTTCAAGGCCCAGCTGACCAAGGCCTCGGCCACCACCCAGGGCTCCGGCTGGGGCGTGCTGGCCTACGAGCCGGTCACCGGCCGGCTGATCGTCGAGCAGATCTACGACCACCAGGGCAATGTCGGTCAGGGCTCGGTGCCGATCCTGGTCTTCGACGCCTGGGAGCACGCCTTCTACCTGCAGTACAAGAACCAGAAGGTGGACTTCATCGAGGCCATGTGGCAGGTCGTGAACTGGCAGGACGTCGCCAAGCGGTACCGCTCCGCTCAGGAGCGCGCGAACAACTTGCTGCTGGCGCCGTAACACCGTTACAGACGTCCTGCCTCGTGATCGTCTTCTCACCCTTCACCCGGCAGGCGGAATGACGGAGAGCCCCCACACGTCCGATACGTGCGGGGGCTCTCCCATGGCTGCACACAAACCTCAGTCGAAAATCGGGCCCTGCGTCCGGGTCCGCTTGATCTCGTAGAAGCCCGGGATCGAGGCGACCATCAGGGTGCCGTCCCAGAGCTTGGCGGCCTCTTCGCCCTTGGGAGCCGGGGTGACGACCGGGCCGAAGAAGGCGATCTGGTCGCCGTCGGAGCCGGGGACGGCGATGACCGGGGTGCCGACCTCCTGGCCGACCAGCTCGATGCCCTCCTTGTGGGAGGCGCGCAGCTGTGCGTCGTACTCGTCGGAATCCGCCGCGTCCGCCAGCTCGGCGGGCAGGCCGGCCTCCTTGAGGGCGTCCACGATCGTCTCGCGGCTGCGCTCCAGGCCGCGGTTGTGGAAGCGGGTGCCGAGCGCGGTGTAGAGCGGGCCGAGCACCTCGCTGCCGTGCTGCTCCTCGGCGGCGATGCACACCCGCACCGGGCCCCAGGCCGTGGCCAGCAGCTCGCGGTACCCCTCGGGCAGCTCGTCGAGCCGGTCCTCGTTCAGTACCGCCAGGCTCATCACATGCCAGCGCACCTCCACCGGGCGGACCTTTTCCACCTCCAGCATCCAGCGGGAGGTCATCCAGGCCCAGGGGCACAGCGGGTCGAACCAGAAGTCTGCCGGGGTCTTCGCGGTCTCGGACACGTCGTCTCCTCGTGAAAGCGGTGCTGCGGAGTGGGGATACACAGGGCTGTTCCGTGGAAGCTTCAACCGTCGGGGGGCGTGCCATGATTCCCCGTGTTCGATATTCGAGACGAGGACGAGGGAGTCACGTCGTGCCAGGTGAGAATCTGTCCCGGGACGAGGCACGTGAGCGGGGCCGGCTGCTGAGCGTCGACGGCTACGACGTGGCGCTCGATGTCCGCTCAGCGGTCGGCCAGGGGGCGACCGCCGCCACGTTCCGGTCCCGTACGACCCTCCGCTTCCGCTGCACCGAGCCCGGTGCCTCGACCTTCGCGGATCTGCTGGCACCGTCGGTCACCTCCGTCACCCTCAACGGCCGGGAGCTCGACCCCGCCGTGGTGTTCGACGGCAGCCGGATCGCCCTGGACGAGCTGGCCGCCGAGAACACCCTCGTCGTCGATGCGCAGTGCGCCTACAGCCGGACCGGCGAGGGCCTGCACCGCTTCGTGGACCCCGAGGACGGCGAGGTCTACCTCTACACCCAGTACGAACCCGCCGACTCCCGCAGGGTTTTCGCCAACTTCGAACAGCCCGACCTCAAGGCCCCGTTCACCTTCGAGGTGACCGCGCCCGAGGGCTGGCGGGTGCTCAGCAACGGCGCGCAGGAGGGCGCGGCCGAGGGCGGCCGGCACCGCTTCGCGACGACCAAGCCGATCTCGACGTACATCACGGCCGTGGTCGCCGGCCCGTACCACTTCGAGTCCGACGTCTACCGCCGGACGTTCGAGGACGGCGCCGAGCTGGAGATCCCGCTGGGCGCGCTGTGCCGCAAGGGCCTGGCGAAGCACTTCGACGCGGACGACATCTTCACCGTCACCAAGCAGGGCCTGGACTTCTTCCACGACCACTTCGACTTCCCGTATCCCTTCGGGAAGTACGACACCGCGTTCGTGCCGGAGTACAACCTCGGCGCGATGGAGAACCCGGGCTGTGTCACCTTCCGCGAGGAGTTCATCTTCCGCGGCAAGGTGACCGAGGCGTCCTACGAGCGCCGGGCCAACGTCATCCTGCACGAGATGGCGCACATGTGGTTCGGCGACCTGGTCACCATGCAGTGGTGGGACGACCTGTGGCTCAAGGAGTCCTACGCGGACTTCATGGGCGCCTTCGCGCAGGTGGAGGCGACGCGCTTCCGGGACGGCTGGATCACCTTCGCCAACCGCCGCAAGTCCTGGGCCTACCGCGCCGACCAGCTGCCCTCCACCCACCCGGTCACCGCCGACATCCGTGACCTGGAGGACGCCAAGCTCAACTTCGACGGCATCACGTACGCCAAGGGCGCCGCGGTGCTCAAGCAGCTGGTGGCCTATGTGGGGCAGGACGCGTTCCTGGAGGGCGCGCGGCGCTACTTCAAGCGGCATGCCTACGGCAACACCCGGCTGACGGATCTGCTGGCGGTGCTGGAGGAGACGTCCGGCCGGGACATGGCGGCGTGGTCGCGGTCCTGGCTGGAGACGGCGGGCGTCAACTCCCTGACCCCCCAGGTCACTTATGACGCACACGACCGGATCACCGAGCTGAGCATCCTCCAGGAGGCGGCGCCCGCCCATCCGGAGCTGCGGCCGCACCGGGTCGCGGTGGGCCTCTACCGGCGGCAGACCCCGTTCTCCGCGAACGGGGACTCCGCGCTGGTGCGCTACGCCCGCGCCGAGGTGGATGTCGCCGGGCCGCGGACGGCCGTGCCGGAGCTGGCCGGTCTGGAGCGGCCCGAGCTGATCCTGGTCAACGACGACGATCTGACGTACTGCAAGGTCCGCTTCGACGAGGGTTCGCTGGCCACCCTGCGGGCCCGTCTCGACGATCTGACCGACCCGATGGCGCGGGCACTGTGCTGGGCGGCGCTGTGGGGGCTGACCCGCGACGGGCTGATGCCGGCCCGCGACTACCTCGATCTGGTGCGGCGGTTCGCCGGCCGGGAGACCGAGATCGGCGTTCTGCAGTCGCTGCACGGCCAGGCCCAGACGGCGCTGGAGCACTACACCGCGCCGGACCGCCGGGAGATCGCCGCCCGCGAGCTGGCCGAGGGCGCGCTGCGCGAGCTGCGGCTGGCCGAGCCCGGCAGCGGCCACCAGCTCACCTGGGCCCGGCACTTCGCCGCCGTCGCCACCACCGCCGCCGATCTCCAGCTGCTCAAGGGCCTGCTGGAGGGTACGGCGAAGATCGACGGGCTGGAGGTGGACCAGGAGCTGCGCTGGGCGTTCCTGGAGCCGCTGGCCGGGCACGGCGTCGCGGACGAGGCCACCATCGCCGCGGAGCTGGCCCGTGACGACACCGCTTCCGGCAAGCGCCACCAGGTGCGCTGTCTGGCCGCCCGCCCGTCCGCCGAGGTCAAGGCGCAGGCATGGGCGGATGTCGTGGAGTCCGATGCGCTCTCCAACGCCCTGGTGGAGGCGACGATCAGCGGGTTCGTGCAGCTCGGGCAGCGGGAGCTGCTGGCCCCGTACGCACCGCGCTACTTCGCGGTGATCGAGCGGGTGTGGCAGGAGCGCTCCATCGAGATCGCGATGGATGTGGTGCGCGGGCTGTTCCCCGGCTGGCTGGTGGAGCGGTCCACGCTGGACGCCGCGGACAACTGGCTGGACGAGCACGCCCAGGCGGCGCCCGCGCTGCGCCGGATGGTGCTGGAGGAGCGGGACGATCTGGCCCGGGCGCTGCGCGCACAGGCTTGTGACGAGGCGGCCGGGCGAAGGCCGTAACCTCCGGCGCGAGCAGCCCTTTTCGGCAGTCGAACGCCCGTACTTTAGTACAGGGTTGTCCGGTTTGTGGTACGGGCGTGTAACAACGGTTAGGGGGTGGAGCGGGCGCGGGAATCGGGCAGACATGAACCACGACACCCCGCTCTCCCCCCTCCCCCTCCAGCACCTCTCCGACAGCCACCGCCGGGTGCTGACCACCCGTCAGCTGCGTGAGCACGGCGTCCCGGCGGCCGAGACCACCGAACGCTGCCGCCCCGGCGGCAGCTGGCAGCAGGTGCTCCCGGGCATCTATCTGCTGCACCCGGGGCCGCCCACCAGCGAGGAACGGCTGCATGCGGTGCTGCTGTACGCCAGTCATCGGGGGCCTACCGTGCCCCGCCAGGGCAGTCCGTCCGACGGCACCCCCGAGGCGATGATCACCGGCCTGGCGGCGCTCGCGCTGCACGGCTTCAACGAGGCGCCCCCGCTGCTCGCCCTGGACCGCATCGAGGTACTGGTCGCCCGTACCCGGCGGCTGCGCTCGACCGGTTTCGCGCGGATCGTCCGGGCGGCCGAGCTGCCCGCGTCGCAGGAGATCACCGGGGTGCCGACCGCGCCGGTGCCGCGCGCGCTGGCCGACGCGATCGGCGTCCTGACCGACGCCTCCACGGTGCGCCGGCTGCTGACCGAGGCGGTACGCAGCGGGCACTGCGAGGCACCCACGGTGGTCCGGGAGCTGAGCCGGGCCCGGCTGCTGACCCGGCCGCATGTGGTGGACGCGGTCGAGACCCTGCTGGCCGAGGGCCGGGCGCTGGCCGAGCAGCGGCTGTACGCGATGGTGTGCGAGCACGGCCTGCCCGAACCGCTGTGGAACGTCGATCTGCGGCTGCCGGGCGGCCCGCACCTGGGCGGTGTGGACGCCTTCTGGCCGGAGTACGGGGTGGCCGTGGAGATCGACACCCGGGCGCCGCGCCCCGAGGAGGACCCGCTGCACTCGGCGTTCGACCACAAGCGCGAGCATCTGGAGCGGCTCGGCATCACCGTCGTCCGCGCTCTGCCGCGCACCCTGCGTGAGGTGCCGGAGCAGCAGGCCGCGGTGGTGCGTACGGCCCTGATGGCGGCGCCGGACCGGGGGCCGAGCACCTATGTGGTGGTACTGCCCCGTTAGCGGCCCCGGCCCCCGGCCGTCAGCGCCGCTTGAGCAGCAGCTCGACGTTGCGGTCCCGGGCCGTGCCCGCCAGGTCCGTACGGGCCTCGGGGGCGTTGAAGGACAGCTCGCGGTAGAGGGCGGCCAGCCCGGTCTGCGAGAGGTCGGTGAAGTCCGTGCGGTGCGGGGCGGCCGACTCGACCAGGGTGGTGAACAGCGACAGCGTGCCGTCGTGGTTGTCCACCAGCTCGATGACCCGGGCCAGCTGCGGGAAGTCTATGTGCGAGGCGGTGGAGACCTCCCAGAAGCTGCCGTGCGCAGTGATGTCGTTCTTGTGGCTGTGGCCGTTGATCCAGCCGACGACGCGGGGGTGGGCGGCCAGCAGCTCGACCAGCTCCGCACCGCCGTGCCGCTTCTCGTGCGGGCGGGCCGGGTCGGGCCGGGTGTTGTTCATCGTCTTGCTGGTGTGGTGGCTGAAGACCAGCACATGCAACCGGTCGCCCTTCTCGTTCGCCTTCAACGTCCGTTCCAGCCAGCGCAGTTGGGCGTCACCGACCGAGCCGGTGTAGTGGCCGCCGGGGTCGGTGGTGTCCAGGCTGATGCCGAGGACGTCGTCGGAGACCTTGAAGGTGTAGTAGAGGCGGTCCTCGGCGAGATGGGCCGCGGTGTAGCCGTGGCCGTGCGGGCCGGGGCCGGTGTGCGCCGGGTCGAGATGGGCGCGCAGATATTCGGCGCGGGTGAAGGGAGCGCGCCGCTCGTCGGGGGTGACCGCCCTGGCCTGCCTGGCGTGGGACTTCACCAGCCGCTTGAAGTCCTCCCCCTTGGGGTCGAGGCCGTCCTTGACCGCCTTCCACACCTTCGCGGCCTCGGCGGCGGGCAGCGTCTCCAGCTTGCGGCCGCCGGTGGCGAGCTCGGTCCAGAAGGGGTCGCCGGGGGCGTAGCAGCCGCCGGGCAGCGAGTCGTGGTTACCGACCGTCGAATACCAGGGCAGCCGCAGCCCCGGGCTGTGGACGGTGCGGATCGCGGCGTCCAGGAACCCGTGCAGCTGCGGGAAGCCCAGCTTCTTGTCGGCGTCGCGCAGTGCGCTGTCCGGCTGCCAGTACAGCTTCAGCCCGCTGTCCTGGACGCCTTCGTAGCGGCGCGGGTCGCCGGAATTGGGAGTGATCCGCCCGCCGCTCATCGCGGTCAGGAACCACTGGAGCTCCAGCTTGGAGTTGTTGTCGGTGTTGTCGCCGGTGGTCATCACGAAGGACAGCGGGGCTCCGGTGGCGGGCCCGCCGGGCAGCGCGTTGACCCGCTCGATCAGCGAGACGACCCCGGCGACGGAGAGCGCCTCCTGCGGCCGCCAGGCGCTGGCGGTCTCGGCGCGCAGATATTCGTAGCGCAGCGGGCTCTGCACATCGACCAGGTGCAGGTCGGTGAACTGCACGAACGACGCCAGCGCGGTACGCCGCCGGTCGCGTCCGCCGTGGGCCGCGGCCAGCTCGGCGCGTACCACCCGGTCCCAGGCGGGGCCGTCGGCGAGCCGGCGGTAGCCTCCGCTGCCGCGCGGGGTGGCCACGCCGCCGAGGGTGGTGCCCGTGGCGTACGGCGCGCGGGGCACGGCGGGGGCGTCGACCGGTACCGGCGCGGCCGGGGCCGGGCCCGGGGTGACGGTGGCGGCCTGGGCCGCCCGGTCGGGGCCGATGCCGAAGGCGAGCCCGAGCCCGGTGGCGGCACCGACGGCTCCGGTGGCGGTGAGGAACGTACGGCGGTCGAGAGTGGCGGCGGACCGTATACGGGACATACGCGGGCTCCCCGAGTGCGAACGCGAAGGCGGCCGGGCAGCACAACTGCCCTGTCACCTGGGATCGTTGGCATCGGGGATGACCTGCGCGTGAACGCCACCGCAACGCAGCGGGCCCATCACCGCACAGGGATCTGCCGGCCACCGGGCGGTCACGGAGTGCTGCCCGAGGGTGCGGCCGGCGGTCACCGGGTGTTCACTCCACGGGGTATCCCCACCGCACGGGCGCACCTACCGTGAGGGTGTCGGCACGCTCCGTCGCCGTCCGGCCCGTCGACCCGCCACGTATTGGAACTGATTGGACAAGGCGACGGGTGTCACACACATGATGGAGGCACTACTGAGCAGGTGTTCCGAAGCAGACACCCATGTCAGGCCGGAAAGAAGGAGTCCCATGAGGATCGGAATCGTCGGAGCCACCGGACAGGTCGGCGGCGTGGTGCGGGGCATTCTCGCCGAGCGCAACTTCCCGGTCGAGCAGCTGCGGCTGTTCGCTTCGGCCCGGTCCGCCGGACGTACGCTGCCGTGGCAGGACACCGAGATCACGGTCGAGGACGCGGCCACCGCCGACTACTCGGCGCTGGACATCGTCATCTTCTCGGCCGGCGGCTCGACGTCCAAGGCGCTGGCGGAGAAGGTCGCGAGCGCGGGCCCCGTCGTGATCGACAACTCCTCGGCCTGGCGCCGTGACCCCGAGGTCCCGCTGGTCGTCTCCGAGGTCAACCCGCAGGCCATCACGGACCGGCCCAAGGGCATCATCGCCAACCCGAACTGCACGACCATGGCCGCGATGCCGGTGCTGCGCCCGCTGCACGACGAGGCCGGTCTGGTCTCGCTGGTCGTCGCCACCTACCAGGCGGTCTCCGGCAGCGGCCTGGCCGGTGTGGAGGAGCTGGACGGCCAGGTCCGCAAGGCCGTCGAGCAGGACGCCACCAAGCTGACCCACGACGGCTCGGCCGTGGAGTTCCCCGCTCCGGACAAGTACGTCCGCCCGATCGCCTTCAATGTGCTGCCGATGGCCGGCTCGATCGTCGACGACGGTCTGGGCGAGACCGACGAGGAGCAGAAGCTCCGCCACGAGAGCCGCAAGATCCTGGAGATCCCGGAGCTGAAGGTGTCCGGCACCTGCGTCCGCGTCCCGGTCTTCAGCGGCCACTCGCTGCAGATCAACGCCCGCTTCGCGCGTCCGATCACCGCCGCCCGCGCCCAGGAGCTGCTGGCCGGCGCCCCCGGCGTCACCCTCTCCGAGGTGCCCACCCCGCTCCAGGCCGCCGGCCAGGACGCGTCCTTCGTGGGCCGCATCCGCCAGGACGAGACCGTCGAGCACGGCCTGGCGCTGTTCGTCTCCAACGACAACCTCCGCAAGGGCGCGGCGCTGAACGCCGTCCAGATCGCGGAGCTGGTCGCGGCGGAGCTGCGCGGCTGATCCGCGCCACGCACCGCCCGGGTGCCCGTACGGAGGCTTCCTCCGTACGGGCACCCGCCGTTTGTGGGGCTGCGCGGGTTTTGTGGGGCTGCGCGGGTCAGGCCCGCCGCACCTCGAACTGGAAGCAGCCGTACTCCAGCGCCCGTACGTGCACCAGCACCACCTCGGGGTCGGCGAACGCCTCGTCGAAGGCCGCGTCGAATCCGGCCCCGGCGTCCTCGGGGATCTCGAAGTACCGGCCGCCGACGATCTGCCCCTCGGCGTTGTAGCGGCGCAGGGTGCGCAGCGCCCCCGGCCGTGCGAACGGGTACCCCGCGCCGGTGGCGGCGGCCGGCCCGTCGCACTCCTCGGCATGGAGGAACACCGGCCCCTGCTCGTCGTACGCCCCGGGGTCCGCCCCCGTCTCGTCCGCCCAGCGGCGCAGCGGCGCATACGCGACGAGCGCGACCCGCTCACCGGGCTCGATGGCCCGCAGACAGCAGCGCAGCGGACTGCCGACGCACTCCACGGGGGTGCCGTCCTCGTGGGCGGTGAACGGCAGGACGGGCCGGCCCGCGTCGTCGGCCGCGCGGAGCTCCTTGAGGGCGGTGGCCCCGATGGGGCGGGGGGTGTACTTCGCGGTCTGCTTCGTCATCCCCCCAGCGTCGGCCCCGCACCGGCCCGTCCACCGGCGGAAATCGGACGTTGCATTCCGGATATCGGGCACCCGGGCATGAACACCAGCCTCCATCGGGCCGGGTCACCGTGGAAGGATGGCCGAAGAGTCCGATGCGAGACGCATGCGAAGGAGATGAACGGGTGCCTGGCACGAATCTGACCCGCGACGAGGCGCAGCAGAGGGCGCGACTGCTGACCGTGGACGCGTATGAGATCGATCTCGACCTCTCCGGTGCGCAGGAGGGCGGTACGTACCGGTCCGCGACGACGGTGCGGTTCGAGGCCGCCGAGGCGGGCGCGGACTCGTTCATCGACCTGGTCGCGCCGGCCGTGCACGAGGTCGTGCTCAACGGCGAGGCGCTGGATCCGGGCGAGGTGTTCAAGGACTCGCGGATCGCGCTGCCGGGGCTGCGGGCCGGGCGTAATGAGCTGACGGTCGTCGCGGACTGCGCGTACACCAACACGGGTGAGGGGCTGCACCGGTTCGTCGACCCGGTGGACCAGCAGGCGTATCTCTACACCCAGTTCGAGGTGCCGGATGCCCGGCGGGTGTTCGCGTCCTTCGAGCAGCCGGACCTGAAGGCGACGTTCCAGTTCACCGTGAAGGCCCCCGAGGGCTGGACGGTGATCTCCAACTCCCCGACGCCGGAGCCGAGCGGGAACGTGTGGCGCTTCGAGCCGACGCCGCGGCTCTCGACCTATGTCACCGCGCTGATCGTCGGGCCGTACCACAGCGTGCACAGCACGTACGAGAAGGACGGGCGGTCGGTGCCGCTGGGCATCTACTGCCGGCCGTCGCTGGCCGAGCACCTGGACGCGGACGCGATCTTCGAGGTCACCCGGCAGGGCTTCGACTGGTTCCAGGAGAAGTTCGACTACGACTACCCGTTCGCGAAGTACGACCAGCTCTTCGTCCCCGAGTTCAACGCCGGTGCGATGGAGAACGCGGGCGCGGTGACCATCCGCGACCAGTACGTCTTCCGCTCGAAGGTGACGGACGCGGCGTACGAGGTGCGCGCGGAGACGATCCTGCACGAGCTGGCGCACATGTGGTTCGGTGACCTGGTCACCATGGAGTGGTGGAACGACCTGTGGCTGAACGAGTCGTTCGCCACCTACACCTCGATCGCCTGCCAGGCCTACGCCCCGGGATCGAAGTGGCCGCACTCCTGGACGACGTTCGCCAACTCCATGAAGACCTGGGCGTACCGGCAGGATCAGCTGCCGTCCACGCACCCGATCATGGCCGAGATCCGTGATCTCGACGATGTGCTGGTCAACTTCGACGGCATCACGTACGCCAAGGGCGCCTCGGTGCTCAAGCAGCTGGTCGCGTACGTCGGCATGGAGGAGTTCTTCAAGGGCGTACAGGCGTACTTCAAGGCGCACGCCTACGGCAACACCCGGCTGTCGGACCTGCTCGGCGCGCTGGAGGAGACCAGTGGCCGCGATCTGAAGACCTGGTCGAAGAAGTGGCTGGAGACGGCCGGGATCAACATTCTGCGGCCGGAGATCGAGGTGGACGCGAAGGGCTCGGTCACCTCGTTCGCGGTGCGCCAGGAGGCGCCCGCGCTGCCGGCCGGCGCCACGGGCGAGCCGGTGCTACGCCCGCACCGCATCGCGATCGGCTGCTACGACCTCAAGGACGGCAAGCTCGTCCGCACCAGCCGGATCGAGCTGGATGTGGACGGTGAGCGCACCGAGGTGCCGTTCCCGAAGGACACCCCGCGCCCGGCCGTGTTCCTGCTCAACGACGACGATCTGTCGTACGCGAAGGTCCGGCTGGACGAGGAGTCGCTGAAGGTCGTCACCGAGCACCTCGGGGACTTCACCGAGTCGCTGCCGCGCGCGCTGTCGTGGGCGTCGGCCTGGGACATGACGCGCGACGCCGAACTGGCCACCCGCGACTATCTGTCGCTGGTGCTGTCGGGTATCGGCAAGGAGACGGACATCGGTGTGGTCCAGTCGCTGCACCGCCAGGTGAAGCTGGCGCTGGATCTGTACGCGGCACCGGAGTGGCGCGACACCGGTCTTGCGACGTGGACCGAGGCGGCGCTGGAGCACCTGCGGGCGGCCGAGCCGGGCAGCGACCACCAGCTGGCGTGGGCCCGGGCGTTCGCCGCCTCGGCCCGTACGGACGCACAACTGGATCTGCTGCAGGGCCTGTTGGACGGTACGGAGGAGATCTCCGGGCTCGTCGTGGACACCGAGCTGCGCTGGTCGCTGCTGGAGCGGCTGGCCGCGACCGGCCGGGCGGACGAGAAGGCCGTCGCGGCGGAGCTGGAGCGGGACAAGACCTCGGCGGGCGAGCGGCATGCGGCAACCGCCCGCGCGGCACGTCCGACCCCGGAGGCGAAGGCCGAGGCCTGGGCCTCTGTCGTCGAGTCCGACAAGCTCCCGAACTCCCTCCAGGACGCCGTCATCGGCGGCTTTGTGCAGACCGATCAGCGTGAGCTGCTGGCGCCGTACACCGCGAAGTACTTCGACGCGGTGAAGGGCATCTGGGAGTCCCGCAGCCATGAGATGGCGCAGCAGATCGCGGTGGGCCTCTACCCGGCGCTGCAGGTCTCGCAGGAGACGCTGGACGCCACGGACGCCTGGCTGTCCTCGGCCGAGCCGAGCGCGGCACTGCGCCGCCTGGTCACCGAGTCGCGGGCGGGCATCGAGCGGGCGCTGAAGGCACAGGCGGCCGACGCGGCTGTTTAAGCGCCCCCACGTTGGGGATCCGCGCGTCGCAGATGCCGCCGGACCCTCGCCATGTGGGTTGCTCGCCGTGGCGGCGGGATTTGATTCCGCCGCCACGGCAGATGGTGACGTCCGCTCAGCCGTTGAGTGCGTCGAAGCGGCGGACGAGCTCGGCGCGGCCGGCCTCGGTGAGGTCGCCGTGCAGGCGCATCCGGGCGAGGCCGCCGTCCGGGAAGACGTCCAGCCAGACGTGTGTGGCGGTGACCCTGCGCGGCAGCACGAAACGGTGCGGGGTGTCGGGCTGCAGCTTCGTCCGCGGCAGGATCTCGAACCACGAGGCGTCGTCGGCGGGGTCACCGGCGGCCGCGTCGCAGCCGTGCAGCGCGGCCCAGCCCGCGGAGTTGCCCTTGAGGTAGGCGGTGTCGATCTCCACCGCGCGGATCTCGCCCTGCGCGGCGAGGCGGAAGCGCACCCAGTCGTGGGTGCCCTTGACCCGGCGGCGGCGGTTCTCCCAGCCGTCGTCCATCTTGCGGGACAGATCGGGCTGGATGATCTGGGTGGGCGAGGAGTAAAAGCGGTCGGAGGCGTCCTCGACGGTGCCGCCGTGCATGACGGAGGCCAGGTCGAGGGTGCCGAGCACGTCCAGCCACTCCGGGTCCGGCACGACCTCGCCGTAGACCCGGAGGCGGGCTATGCCGCCGTCGGGGTGCTGCTTGAGGCGGAGGTGGGTGAAGCGGCGCTCGGCGGTGACCTCGAAGCCGTTGGCGGCGTGACCGCGGACGGGTGTGCGCGGGACCAGCTCCTCCCACTTCACGTCGTCGGCGAGCAGGTCCTCGGGGCCGGGGCTGCCGGGCAGCGCGGTGGCCTCGACGGTGACCTGCTGCGGGTAGTTGCCGCGGAAGTGGGCGGTGTCGACGATGACGCCGCGGATCACGCCGGGGGCGGCGAGGCGGATCAGCGCCCAGTCGTGCTCGTCGTCGGTCGGGAAGGGGTGCTCCCCGTCGGCGCCGCGGCGGCGCCGGGTCTCCCAGCCGTCCATGATCTTGCCCTTGTGGCCGAAGTGCTCCGGGTCGAAGACCGCCGGAGTGGGCTTCAGCAGGTTCTCGCGCTCGGCGAAGAACTCGTCGTTCGCGGCGATCACACCGGCGCCGAAGCGGCGGTCGGCGAGATCGACGAGCGAGGTGAAGGGGAAGTCCCCGCCGCGGTAGTCGGCGTAGGGGTCTCCGCCACCGTACGGGTTGGCGTCGTTGGCGTGCGGATCAGTGGGGTCGGCGGCCGGGGTGGTGGTCATCGTTGCCTTTCGAAGGAGCGGGTTGCGGACCGCTCCACGGTCGCAGCGGACCACCCCACAGGTCCATCGAAAGTTCTTGAGGGTTATGTTCAGCTGGGCTGAACAGTTGGGTCCCCTTGGGCCTGGGCGGCCGCCGCCTGCCGGAGCGCCGCCAGCACCCGGGCCAGGCCCGGTGCGCCTTCGGAGCCGCGCCGGGCGGCCGCCACCACATGGCGGCGCGGCTGGTCGGCGTGCAGCACCCGCAGCGCG
>NZ_QUAC01000420.1 GCF_003389455.1 Streptomyces inhibens
AAAGCGCGGGCCGGCTCCGCCGAGCCGGCCCGCGCATCCCGCAATCAGCTGAGCCCTTACGCGGGCACGCTCGCCACGCCCGGGGCCAGGAACTTCTTGCCGGTCACCCGCTCGGAGACACCCTCACGGTCCAGGTACGGCGTGATGCCGCCCAGGTGGAAGGGCCAGCCGGCGCCGGTGATCAGGCACAGGTCGATGTCCTGGGCCTCGGCGACGACACCCTCGTCGAGCATGAGCCCGATCTCCTGGGCCACGGCGTCCAGCACGCGGTCGCGGACCTGGTCCTCGGTCAGCACCGAGTCGCCCTGCTTGAGGAGGGCGGCGACCTCGGGGTCCAGCTCCGGCTTGCCGGAGTCGTAGACGTAGAAGCCGCGCTTGCCGGCCTCGACGACGGCCTTGAGGTTCGGCGAGACCTTGAAGCGGTCCGGGAAGGCGCCGTTCAGCGTCTCCGACACATGCAGACCGATGGCCGGGCCGACCAGCTCCAGCAGCACCAGCGGCGACATCGGCAGACCGAGCGGCTCGATGGCCTGCTCGGCGACCTCGACCGGGGTGCCCTCGTCGATGACGTTCTGGATCTCGCCCATGAAGCGGGTCAGGATCCGGTTCACGACGAACGCCGGGGCGTCCTTGACGAGAACGGCGGTCTTCTTCAGCTTCTTGGCGACACCGAAGGCCGTGGCCAGCGACGCGTCGTCGGTCTTCTCGCCGCGCACGATCTCCAGCAGCGGCAGGATCGCGACCGGGTTGAAGAAGTGGAAGCCGACGACCCGCTCGGGGTGCTTCAGCTTCGAGGCCATCTCGCTGACGGACAGCGAGGAGGTGTTGGTGGCGAGGATCGCGTGCGCCGGGGCGACCGCCTCGACCTCCGCGAACACCTGCTGCTTGACGCCGATCTCCTCGAAGACCGCCTCGATGATGAAGTCGGCGTCGGCGAAGCCCTCGGCCTTGTCGAGGACACCGGAGACCAGGGCCTTGAGGCGGTTGGCCTTGTCCTGGTTGATACGGCCCTTGCCGAGCAGCTTGTCGATCTCGGCGTGGACGTAACCGACGCCCTTGTCGACGCGCTCCTGGTCGATATCGGTGAGGACCACCGGCACCTCAAGGCGGCGCAGGAAGAGCAGCGCGAGCTGCGAGGCCATCAGGCCCGCACCCACGACGCCGACCTTGGTGACCGGGCGCGCCAGGTTCTTGTCGGGCGCACCGGCGGGGCGCTTGCCGCGCTTCTGCACCAGGTTGAACGAGTAGATGCCGGCGCGCAGTTCGCCACCCATGATCAGGTCGGCGAGGGCCTGGTCCTCGGCGTCGAAGCCCGCCTGGAGGTCACCGCTCTTGGCGGCGGCGATGATGTCGAGCGCGCGGTAGGCGGCCGGGGCGGCGCCGTGCACCTTGCCGTCGGCGATGGCCGTGCCACGCGCCACGGCCTGGTCCCAGGCCTCGCCACGGTCGATCTCGGGACGCTCGACGGTCACGTCGCCCTTGAGGACGTTGGCCGTCCAGATCAGCGACTGCTCCAGGAAGTCCGCGCCCTCGAAGATCGCGTCGGCGATCCCGAGCTCGAAGACCTGCGAGCCCTTGAGCTGCTTGTTCTGGTTGAGCGAGTTCTCGATGATGACCGAGACCGCACGGTCCGCGCCGATCAGGTTCGGCAGCAGCGCACAGCCGCCCCAGCCCGGGACGAGACCGAGGAAGACCTCGGGCAGCGAGAAGGCCGGCAGCGCCTTGGAGACGGTCCGGTAGGAGCAGTGCAGACCGACCTCGACGCCACCGCCCATGGCCGCGCCGTTGTAGTACGCGAAGGTCGGCACGGCGAGCGCGGACAGCCGCTTGAAGACCTCGTGGCCGCCCTTGCCGATGGCCAGCGCGTCCTCGTGCTTCTTCAGCAGCTCGACGCCCTTGAGGTCGGCGCCGACGGCGAAGATGAACGGCTTGCCGGTGAGGCCGACGCCGACGATGTCGCCGTCCGCGGCCTCCTTCTCGACCTGGTCGATCGCCAGGTTGAGGTTCGCCAGCGACGCCGGGCCGAAGGTGGTCGGCTTGGTGTGGTCGAAGCCGTTGTCCAGCGTGATGAGGGCGAACCTGCCCGCGCCGAACGGCAGATCGAGGTGGCGTACGTGCGCCTGGGTGACGACCTCGTCCGGGAACAGCTCGCCCGCACCCTTCAGAAGCTCGGCGGTGGTGGTGCTCACTTGTTGCCTCCGTCGAAGTTCGGGTTCTCCCAGATGACCGTCGCGCCCATGCCGAAGCCGACGCACATCGTGGTCAGGCCGTAGCGGACCTGCGGCTGCTCCTCGAACTGGCGGGCCAGCTGCGTCATCAGACGGACGCCGGAGGAGGCCAGCGGGTGGCCGAAGGCGATGGCGCCGCCGTACTGGTTGACGCGCTCGTCGTCGTCGGCGATGCCGTAGTGGTCGAGGAAGGCGAGCACCTGGACGGCGAAGGCCTCGTTGATCTCGAAGAGGTTGATGTCCTCGATCGACAGACCGGCCTTGGTGAGGGCCTTCTCGGTCGCCGGGATCGGGCCGTAGCCCATGACCTCGGGCTCGACGCCGGCGAAGGCGTACGAGACGAGGCGCATCTTCACCGGGAGGTTGTGCTCGCGGGCGAAGTCCTCGGAGGCGATGATCGAGGCCGTGGCGCCGTCGTTGAGACCGGCGGCGTTACCGGCCGTGACGCGGCCGTGCGTACGGAACGGCGTCTTGAGCCCGGCGAGGTTCTCCAGGGTCGTCCCCGGCCGCATCGGCTCGTCGGCGGTGACCAGACCCCAGCCGGTCTCACCGACCTCGGAGTTGGTGTTCCGCACGGAGATCGGGACGAGATCCTGCTGGATCTTCCCGTTCGCGTACGCCTTCGCCGCCTTCTCCTGCGAGCGCACGGCGTACTCGTCGGCGCGCTGCTTGGTGATGTGCGGGTAGCGGTCGTGGAGGTTCTCCGCGGTCATGCCCATGAACAGGGCGGACTCGTCGACGAGCTTCTCGCTCACGAACCGCGGGTTGGGGTCGACGCCCTCGCCCATGGGGTGCCGGCCCATGTGCTCGACACCGCCCGCGATGACGGCGTCGTACGCGCCGAAGGCGATGGAGCCGGCGGTGGCCGTCACGGCGGTCAGCGCACCGGCGCACATGCGGTCGATGGAGTAGCCGGGCACGGACTGCGGGAGGCCCGCGAGGATGCCGGCGGTACGGCCCAGGGTCAGACCCTGGTCGCCGATCTGGGTGGTGGCGGCGATGGCGACTTCGTCGATCTTCGCGGGGTCCAGGGCCGGGTTGCGGCGCAGCAGCTCCCGGATGGCCTTCACGACGAGATCGTCGGCGCGGGTCTCGTGGTAGATGCCCTTCGGGCCCGCCTTGCCGAACGGGGTGCGGACGCCGTCGACGAAGACGACGTCCCTAGCGGTACGAGGCACGTTGGCTCTCCTCCAGGTGCGGGATGGCACTGCTGCGGGGCGCCCCCCAGGGACGCTTCACACCCACATGCTACTTACGGGTAACCAAGCTGCACACCCCCACCGCCCGGAGCGGTGAAGGTCACACCGGATGGATGTGTGAGGGATGCGGCCCGAATGCGCGGACCGCCGGGTGATTGCGCCGTGAGCGGCGGATGCGGCTGATCGAAAAGGGCCAAATATCGCCGGGTCTTGGCGTATTTCATCCGATCCCGCACTTAAAGTGCCCGTATGGACACGAAAAGGAGTGGTGTGGTGACACGGAGTAGCCGACCGTCGGGGCCGCATACGATCCGCCTCGTCTGCGCCGTCGCCGCCGCGGGCGCGCTGCTGACGGGCTGCGGGAGCGACAACGCGGACAGCACCGCGCAGCCCGAGAAGAACGCGGTCCCCTCGCGAGCGGTACCCGCCTCGGCGCCCGCCTCCCCGAGCGGCAGGCTCACCATGGACCAGATCAAGCGGAAGGCGCTGATCCCCGCGGCCAAGGTGGGCTACGAGGAGGCGCTGCGCGCGGCGGTCGCGGCGGCCCCCAACTCGGAGCCGATCGCCGCCGAGCTCAAGGGAACGCCCAGCAACCCGTACTGGGAAACCGCGGTCGCGGCATCCGACGGGACGGTGCACTCCGTGCGCGTCGACGCGGTCTCCGGCAAGGTGAACCAGTCGTTCACCGAATCGGACGACGCCTACGACAAGAAGCGGCTGGCCGCCCGGCTGGCCAAGGCCACCGTCACCGCCCAGCAGGCCGCGCAGACGGCCACCGAGAAGACGAAGGGCACCGTCAGCTCACTGGAGCTCGGCGACGCCGACAACGGCAACGACAAGGTGGCGTGGTCCGTGGACGTCGTGACCACCGACGACTGGTACAAGACCACCTACGAGATCGACGCCACCAACCGCAAGGTTCTGCACGTGGATGTCGACACGGACTGAGGTCCGGTCCGTGAACCCCGGGACATGAACCCCGGGCCGGTGCGCCCGGCCCGGGGTTCACGGCGTCAGCCGGCGTCCGTCAGCAGCGCCTCGGTGAGGATCGGCGCGACCTGCTCGATCTGCCAGGGGCGGGCGCCGTGGCTCACCAGGACCTCGGCGACCGTTTCCCGCGTCGGCAGGGCCGGCGGCTCCCAGCACAGCCGGCGCACCGTGTCCGGGGTGATCAAGTTCTCCTGCGGGAGGTTCAGGCGCTCGGCCAGTGCGGTGACCGCAGCGCGGGCGGCCGACAGCCGGGCGGCCGCGACCGGGTCTTTGTCGGCCCAGGAACGGGGCGGCGGCGGGCCGTTGAGCGGCTGGCCGGGCTGTGGGAGGTCGCTCTCCGGCAGCGCGCGGGCGCGGTCGACGGCGGCCTGCCACTGCTCCAGCTGCCGGCGGCCCATGCGGTGCCCGAAGCCGGGCAGCCCCGCCAGCGCGTGGCTGTTCGGCGGCAGATTCAGCGCCGCCTCCACGATCGCGGCGTCCCCGAGCACCTTGCCGGGGGAGACATCGCGCCGCTGGGCGACCTGGTCACGGGCCGTCCACAGCTCCCGTACGACGGCCATCTGGCGGCGCCTGCGGACCTTGTGCATACCGGACGTACGGCGCCAGGGGTCCTTGCGGGGCGGCGGCGGGGGAGCGGCGGCGATCGCCGCGAACTCCTGATGGGCCCACTCCAGCTTGCCCTGCCGCGTCAGCTCCTCCTCCAGCGCATCGCGCAGATCCACCAGCAGCTCGACATCGAGCGCGGCGTAGCGCAGCCAGGGCTCGGGCAGCGGGCGGGTGGACCAGTCGACGGCGGAGTGGCCCTTCTCCAGGGCGAAGCCGAGGACGTTCTCGACCATGGCGCCCAGGCCGACCCGGGCGAAGCCGGCCAGCCGTCCGGCCAGCTCGGTGTCGAACAGCCGGGTGGGGACCATCCCTATGTCGCGCAGACACGGCAGGTCCTGGGTGGCGGCGTGCAGCACCCACTCGGCGTCGCCGATCGCCTCGCCCAGCGCCGACAGGTCGGGGCAGCCGACCGGGTCGATCAGCGCGCTGCCGGCGCCCTCACGGCGCAGCTGTACGAGGTAGGCGCGCTGGCCGTAGCGGTAGCCGGAGGCCCGCTCGGCGTCGACGGCCACCGGGCCCGTACCGGCCGCGAAGGCCGCCACTACCTCGGCGAGCGCCTCGTCCGTGGCGGTCACCGGGGGGATGCCCTCACGGGGCTCCAGGAGAGGGACCGGCGCCGGTCGGGAATCCGGAGGCGAGTCTCCGGGTGCTCGCAGTGTCGTGTCTGCTGCGGTCTTTTGGGCGTCGGTCACCAGTCAAGGGTATCTGTGTATGCACGTCGCCCGTCGAGGGAACGTTCCCTCGACGGGCGAGTGGGTCGTGCCAGGGGTCAGTGGATGATGCCGGTGCGCAGCGCGACCGCCACCATTCCGGCCCGGTCACCGGTGCCGAGTTTGCGGGCGATCCGGGCGAGATGGCTTTTCACGGTGAGCGCCGACAGCCCCATCGAGACGCCGATGGCCTTGTTCGACTGGCCCTCCGCCACCAGCCGCAACACCTCGACCTCACGTCCCGACAGCTCGCGGTAACCACCGGGGTGCCCGGGGGCGCCCGGCGGACGGCGCTGCATACGGGCAGCGTTGGCACCGATGGGCGAGGCGCCGGGGCGCCCGGGAAGGCCCAGGTTGGTGCGGGTTCCGGTGACGACATAGCCCTTGACGCCGCCGGCCAGGGCGTTGCGTACGGCGCCGATGTCGTCGGCCGCGGACAGCGCGAGGCCGTTGGGCCAGCCCGCCGCCCGGGTCTCGGACAGAAGCGTGAGGCCGGAGCCGTCGGGAAGGTGGACGTCGGCAACGCAGATGTCGCGCGGGTTGCCGACGCGGGGACGGGCCTCCGCGATGGACGACGCCTCGATCACGTCACGCACTCCGAGGGCCCACAGATGGCGGGTGACGGTGGAGCGGACGCGAGGGTCGGCCACGACGACCATGGCCGTCGGCTTGTTCGGGCGGTAGGCGACCAGGCTCGAAGGTTGCTCGAGGAGAACAGACACCGGGCCTCCTGGGGGGAGTGGCGGGGACGGAAGCCGACTTGGGAGAGCCGGAATGATCCGTGTTTGAAGGGTCACTGACCTCTTCGGCAGCAATCCGGCGGGACTTTAGACTTTGATCACGATTTAGTTAGGGGCAATTCGGGCAAATCGGATGCATGATCGATCAGAGGTGAGCATCTAGTGCATACCGAGATGATCAGAGCCGTACGCGATCCCGCCCGGACCTCTCCATCGGTTGACGGCAGCGTGATCACTGCGGTAGCGCGCGAAAAATCAGCGGTACCC
This sequence comes from Streptomyces inhibens, assembly GCF_003389455.1. Taxonomy (GTDB): domain Bacteria; phylum Actinomycetota; class Actinomycetes; order Streptomycetales; family Streptomycetaceae; genus Streptomyces; species Streptomyces inhibens. Next base: position 6,741 of record NZ_QUAC01000420.1, read on the forward strand.
GCGGTGCACGAACGTGATCATTGCGGCCGGGCCGCGTGCCCAACGATGGTCAGCGGGGCTCAGCGGGGCTGCGCACCACGGCGCTGCGGCAGCGATACGACCCCGCCGCGCGGCGCCATGTCGGGCGTGGCCGGCGGCAGGCCCGCCACCTGGCACAGCAGATCGCACCACGCCGACAGATGCGCCGCCAGATCCGGCACCCCGCCAGGACCCTCGGCCGGCGTCCAGGACGCCCGGATCTCGATCTGCGTCGCCGGCTCCCGTGCGGCCAGCCCGCCGAAGTAGTACGACCCGGCCCGGGTCACCGTGCCGCTCGGCGCGCCGTAACGCACCCCGCGCGCATCCAGCGCCCCCGTGAGCCACGACCAGGACACCTCCGGCAGCAGCGGATCGGCGCCCATCTCCGGCTCCAGTTCCGCCCGCGCCAGCGTCACCACACGGAAGGTGCCCTGCCAGGTGTCGTCGCCGGCCGGATTGTGCAGCAGCACCAGCCGCCCGTCCGCCAGATCCCGGTCCTCGCCGCCGGGTGCCGAGGCGCGCTCGACGACCGCCGCCTCCAGCGCGTACGCGAAAGGGGCGAGCCGTTTCGGCGCGGGCGTCGGGTCGATCTCGATCTCCGGCCGCAGTCGTGCCGCGCGGAGCGCCTCGACCGCCTGACGGAAGGGGATCGGGGCCTCGTCCGCGCTGTCCGCGAGGTGTTCGTGAGCCGCAGCCATGCCCGGAAGATTAGGCGGAACCGGCCCCGCATACGGGGAGGACACCCGGTGCGCGCGTCGCCCATTCGGAGGCGCCCGGGGAGTGTCGTCCGCGCGCATGCGAAGATTTGGGGCGTGAGCGCCAACGACCTTCCCCAAACTCCCCGCTCCGATCGAGCAGCGGCAAGCCCTCTTGAGGGCCGGCAGCGGACCGGTACGCACGACTCGGCCTTCCTCAAGGCCTGCCGCCGTGAGCCGGTGCCGCACACGCCGGTGTGGTTCATGCGCCAGGCCGGGCGCTCACTGCCCGAGTACCGCAAGGTCCGTGAGGGCATCGCGATGCTCGACTCCTGCATGCGGCCCGAGCTGGTCACCGAGATCACGCTCCAGCCCGTGCGCCGCCACAACGTCGACGCCGCCATCTACTTCAGCGACATCGTCGTCCCGCTCAAGGCCATCGGTATCGACCTCGACATCAAGCCCGGCATCGGCCCGGTCGTCGAGAACCCGATCCGCACCCGCGCCGACCTGGAGCAGCTGCGCGCCCTGGAGCCCGGCGATGTCTCCTACGTCACCGAGGCCATCGGCCTGCTCGTCCGCGAGCTGGGCAGCACCCCCCTCATCGGCTTCGCCGGCGCGCCCTTCACGCTCGCCAGCTACCTGGTCGAGGGCGGCCCGTCGCGCAACCACGAGCGCACCAAGGCCCTCATGTACGGCGACCCGCAGCTGTGGGCCGACCTCCTGGACCGCCTCGCCGACATCACCGCGGCCTTCCTCAAGGTCCAGATCGAGGCCGGGGCGAGCGCGGTCCAGCTCTTCGACTCCTGGGTCGGCGCGCTCTCGCCCGCCGACTACCGCCGCTCCGTGATGCCGGCCTCCACCAAGGTCTTCCAGGCGGTCGAGGGCCTCGGCGTCCCGCGTATCCACTTCGGCGTCGGCACCGGCGAACTCCTCGGCCTGATGGGCGAGGCGGGCGCCGATGTCGTCGGCGTCGACTGGCGGGTCCCGCTGGACGAGGCGGCCCGCCGCGTCGGCCCCGGCAAGGCGCTCCAGGGCAACATCGACCCGGCCGTGCTCTTCGCCCCCCGCGAGGCCGTGGAGACCAAGGCCGCCGAGGTCCTCGACGCGGCCGCCGGCCTGGAAGGCCACATCTTCAACCTCGGCCACGGCGTACTGCCCAGCACGGACCCGGACGCGCTGACCCGCCTCGTCGAGTACGTCCACACCCGTACGGCGCGCTGAGCGGAACTGCTCCCCACCCGTGGGGCGTCGTGCAGATCATGCACGCCACCCCCGACGCCCCGATAGCGGATCTCGCCGCCACCTGGGAAGAGATCCGCGCCGAGTACTACGCCGGCCACGACACGGATGCCGTCCTGGCCTGCGCCCACGCGCTCGCCGCCGACCCCGGCGGCGAGCGCGCCTGGCTGTGGACCCTCGGTCTGCTGATGACGGCCGACTACGTCGCCCTGCAATCCGCCTCCGACGGCACCGCGGCAACGGTCCTCGACGCGCTGCGCGCCACCGACCGGACGCTGCGCCGGCGCCCCTGCACGCATGAGACACACCCCTACGAGGGCGATCTCGACGACGAGCTGGAGTGCCTCGTCTCCTACCTCCCGCTGCTGGGCAACGGCACACCGTCCGGGGAGGACACGGACTGGACCGCCCTCGCGGTGGCATCCAAGGAGGAGTGGCGCTGCCCGCGCAATGTCGCCGGGTACGCCCGGGTGGCCGTCGACATCCTCGCCCCGGGAACCACCGACGGCATCCCAGCCCGGCTGTCCACCGCCGACCAGGAGGAGATCCAGGATCTGGCAGCTCTGCTGCACGGCTGTCCGACGCCCGGGGTCAGCGTGTCCTGGACGCTGTCCCACTACGGCGCCGCCCTCGCCGCGGCGAGGGCGGACGCCGAGCGCGCCGGACTGGTCGTCATCGTCAGCGCGCTGTCCTGGTACGCGGCCGGCGGTCTGGTCACGTCCCCGGGGCCGATCGACGACCTGATCGCGGGGCTGGCCTCCGTACGGGCCGCGGCCCGTGAAGCACGCTGCGCCCACGGCGAGTTGGGGCACCCCGTCCTCGGCAACGACCCGGAGGACGTCATCACGGCCGGGATGCGTCTGAAGAGTCCCGGCGGCCGGCGGCTGCACGAGGAGCGGCGCGCGGCATCCGGGACCGGGGCTCCGCTGGACGCCTGGCTGTGCCCGGTGTTCGTCGCGGGGCTGGCCCGCGAGTCGCTGGACCGGCTGCGGGCGGCCCGCGCGCTCCAGTTCGGCCCGCTCCGGGCCGGCCGGTAGACGGGTCAGCTCCCCGCGGCCCGTACCGCCCCCGTCGCCTTACGGGCGGCCACCAGAACGGGATCCCAGACCGGCGAGAACGGCGGCGCATAGCCGAGGTCGAGGGCCGTCATCTGCTCCACCGTCATACCGGCCGTGAGGGCGACCGCCGCGATGTCCACCCGCTTGCCGGCACCCTCGCGGCCGACGATCTGCACCCCGAGCAACCGGCCCGTACGGCGCTCGGCGAGCATCTTGACGTGCATCGGGCTGGCACCGGGGTAGTAGCCGGCGCGGCTGGTGGCCTCCACGGTCACCGTGACGAACCGCAGGCCGGCGGCGTGCGCCTGGCGTTCCAGCAGCCCGGTACGGGCGATCTCCAGATCGCAGACCTTGCTGACGGCCGTGCCGACGACCCCGGGGAAGGTCGCATAGCCGCCGCCCACGTTGGTGCCGATGATCTGACCGTGCTTGTTGGCGTGGGTGCCCAGGGCGATATGGCGGGTGTGCCCGGAGACCAGATCGAGGACCTCGACACAGTCACCGCCCGCCCAGATGTGGTCATGGCCGCGTACCCGCATCGCGAGGTCGGTGAGCAGCCCGCCGGACTCGCCCAGCGGCAGCCCGGCCGCGGCGGCGAGCGTGGTCTCCGGGCGTACGCCCAGGCCCAGCACCACCACATCCGCCGGATACTCGGCGTCCTCGGTGGTGACCGCGCGGACCCGCCCTCCCCCAAGCTCTCGGCTTCGCTCGAGCAGGGAGGTACCCCCATCATCGGTCAGCACACCGGTGACAGTCGCCCCGAGCACCGTCTCGATGCCCATCCGGCACATCGCCTCATGGACCAGCGCGCCCATGTCCGGGTCGAGGGTCGACATCGGCTGTCCGTTCCGCTCCAGGACGGTGACCTGGTAACCGCGGAGGACCAGCGCCTCGGCCATCTCCACACCGATGTAGCCCGCGCCGACCACCACCGCCCGCCGGCCCGGGGACGCCGCGAGGGTGTCCAGCAGGGCCTGGCCGTCGTCGAGGGTCTGCACGCCGTGCACACCGGGCGCGTCGATCCCCGGCAGCGAGGGGCGCCGCGGCCGCGCGCCGGTCGCCAGCACCAGCTTGTCGAAGCCGGTCCACGACTCCCGGCCGCCGTTGTCCAGCTCCCGGGTACGCACCCGGCCGCGGTCCAGGTCGAGTTCGGTGACCTCGGTCCGCATCCGCAGATCGATGTCCCGGGCGTGGTGCTCCTCGGCCGTACGGGCGATCAGCGCGTTTGGCCCCTCGACCCGGCCGCCCACCCAGTACGGGATGCCGCAGGCGGAGTACGAGGTGAAATGGCTGCGCTCGAACGCGGTGATCGCCAGCTCGTCGGGCTTTCGCAGCCGACGCGCCTGCGATGCCGCGGACATCCCCGCCGCGTCGCCACCGACGATCACCAGCCGCTCCGTCGCCGCCATGCCGTACCCCTTCGTCGTGTCCCTATGGCGCCGGGCCGCGTCCCCTACGGTCCGCTCGCCGCCCTTCGCTACGTTACGGCCCGTTCGGCGGCATCCCGGCGTCGGAGAGGGCGCGGCCGGCTCGCGTCGCCGGGGCTCAGCGCTCCAGGACGAGGGCGAGACCCTGGCCCACGCCGATGCACAGCGCGGCGAGCCCGGTGCCCGAGCCCAGTGCGGCGAGCTGGTGGGCCACCGAGCCCGCGAGGCGGGCGCCGGACGCGCCCAGTGGGTGGCCGATGGCGATGGCGCCGCCGCGCGGGTTCACCACGGACGGGTCGAGTTCCGGCCACTGGTCCAGGCAGCCCAACGCCTGTGCCGCGAACGCCTCGTTGAGCTCGAACGTCGCCACATCGGCGAAGCCGCGCCCGGACCGCTCCAGCGCGCGCCGTACCGCCTCCACCGGGCCCAGACCGAACAGCTGCGGCTCGACGCCGGTCACCGCGCTCGCGCGGATACGGGCCAGCGGCTCGCGCCCGGTGGCCCGCACCCCCTCCTCGTCGGCCAGCAGCAGCGCGGCCGCACCGTCGTTGAGCGGCGAGGAGTTCCCGGCGGTGACGGTGCCCCCGGCCGTACGGAACACCGGCTTCAGCTTGGACAGCGACTCCAGGGAGGACCCCTCGCGGATCGTCTCGTCACGCACCAGCTCCACGCCAGGCAGCGGCACGACCTCGGCGTCGTAGCCGCCCTCCCGCCAGGCACGTACCGCCTTTTGGTGGCTGGCCAGCGCGAACACGTCCTGCTGCTCGCGGGTGATGCCGTGCCGGTCGGCGATCAGCTCGGCGCCCTCGCCCAGCGCGACGGTCCACTCGGGAGCCATCCGCGGATTGACCATCCGCCAGCCCAGCGTCGAGGAGAACATCTCCTGATGGTCCGCGGGGAAGGCCCGTTCGGGCTTGCGCAGCACATACGGCGCGCGGCTCATCGACTCCACCCCGCCCGCCACCGCGATCCGCGCATCGCCGAGCGCGATGGCCCGGGCGGCCTGGATGACCGCCTCCAGGCCGGAACCGCACAGCCGGTTCACGGTGACGCCGGGGACGGTGACCGGCAGCCCGGCCAGCAGCACCGCCATCCGCGCGACATTCCGGTTGTCCTCGCCGGCGCCGTTCGCATCGCCGAAGCAGACATCGTCGATCCGCGCCGGGTCGAGGTCCGGTGTGCGGTCCACCAGGGCCTTGAGCACATGGGCGGCCAGATCGTCGGGCCGGACGCCGGCGAGCGCGCCGCTGTACTTGCCGACGGGGGTCCGTACGGCATCGACGATGTAGACATCCCGTACGCGTGGGTCGGTCATCAGGCGCTGTCCTCGCTGTCCCGGCTCGACGGTCGGCGGGCAGTACGAAGATCGCCGCCCGCCGATCCGAGTCTTTGCCCGCCGCTGCCCGCTGTCAACGGGTCCCTTGGTCACCTTCCCCGGGCGTATCGGCCGCGTCGGGTGCGTCGGCCGCGCCGGGTGCTCCGGCCGGGGCGCCGGCGCCGGAAGCGTCCTGGGCGCCGTCCGCCGGCTTTGGGGTGCTGCCGCCGTCCGTCCGCCGCCGGACGCGGCGGGCCACCGGCAGCCGGTCACGGACCAGCCGCCACAGCGCGTACAGCAGGGCCGCGGCCACCGCGAACGGCAGCACCGCGCCGATCGCCACCAGCACCCAGCGCACGGCCGTCATGAAGGCGTGCCAGCCGCCGGACAGCGCGTCCCCGAAGGACGCCGGCTCGTCGTCGGGCTTCTCCTCGGGGGTGGCGTCCGGCTGCCGCAGCAGCAGCGTGACGGTGGCCATCCCGGTCCGTTCCTTGAGCGACTTCAGCTGAGCCTCCAGCGACTCCAGATTCGCCTCCCGGGTGCCCAGTTCGGACTCCAGCGAGACGATGTCGCTGATCGACGTCGCCTTCTCCACCAGCGCCCGGACCCGCGACACGCTGGCCCGCTGCGTCCTGATCCGGCTGTCGACATCCACCACCTGGTCGGTGACGTCCTTCGCGGAGACCTCGCGGGAGAGCAGCTTGCCGAGCCCGGACAGCCGCCCCAGCACCGCGTTGTACTCCGCGGGCGGCACCCGCAGCACGATCCGCGACCGGTCATGGCCCCCGGCGTCCCGGTCGGTGGTCTCGTCGGCGGCATAGCCGCCCGCGCCGTCGACCGCCGCCCGCGCCGTGGCCAGCGCCGTCGCGACGTCCTTGGTCTGCACGGTGAGGGTCGCGGTGCGGATGATCTGCGAGGGCGCGATCTTCGGCGTCTTGGCGCTCCGGTCACCCCCGTTGGCCCCGCCCGCCGCCCCGCCGCGGCCGCCCTCCACCGCCGCCCCGCCGCTCGGCGCGTTCGCCGCCCGGCTCGGCGC
>NZ_QUAC01000421.1 GCF_003389455.1 Streptomyces inhibens
CCCCGAACCCACCCCCCGCCCCCTCCCCCGAAGGGGGAGAGGGGGAGGGGGCGGGGGAGGCGTTTCGAGGCGGGTTGTCAGACCTCGGCGGTACCGTCGTTCCATGGTCAACGCAGCCGTCGTGGAAGGGGTCCTGGAGCGGATCACCTACGCCAATGAGGAGAGCGGCTATACGGTCGCGCGGGTTGATACGGGCCGTGGTTCGGGTGATCTGCTGACCGTTGTGGGTGCGTTGCTCGGGGCGCAGCCGGGGGAGTCGCTGCGGATGGAGGGGCGCTGGGGCTCCCATCCGCAGTACGGCAAGCAGTTCACGGTCGAGAACTACACCACCCTCCTGCCCGCCACGATCCAGGGCATCCGCCGCTATCTGGGCTCCGGCCTGATCAAGGGCATCGGTCCGCGGATCGCGGACCGCATCGTCGAGCACTTCGGTACGGACACCCTCGACGTCATCGAGAGCGAGCCCGAGCGCCTCGTCGAGGTGCCGGGTCTGGGCCCCAAGCGGACGAAGATGATCGGGGCGGCCTGGGAGGAGCAGAAGGCCATCAAGGAGGTCATGGTCTTCCTCCAGGGCGTCGGTGTGTCCACCTCCATCGCGGTGCGGATCTACAAGAAGTACGGCGATGCCTCGATCTCCGTGGTCCGTAACGAGCCCTACCGGCTGGCCGCGGATGTGTGGGGCATCGGCTTTCTGACCGCCGACCGCATCGCCCAGTCCGTGGGGATTCCGCACGACAGCCCGGACCGGGTCAAGGCGGGCCTGCAGTACGCGCTGTCGCAGTCCACCGACCAGGGCCACTGCTTCCTCCCCGAGGAGCAACTGATCGCGGACGCGGTGAAGTTGCTACAGGTGGACACCGGACTGGTCATCGACTGTCTGAGCGAGCTGGCCGCGGACCCGGAGGGGGTGGTCCGGGAGAAGGTGCCGGGCGGCGCGGACGAGGAGCCGGTCACCGCCGTCTATCTGGTGCCGTTCCATCGCGCCGAGATCTCGCTCGCCGGCCGGCTGACCCGGCTGCTGCGTACGGGCGAGGACCGGATGCCGGCGTTCCGGGACGTCGACTGGGACAAGGCGCTGGCGTGGCTGGCGCGGCGTACGGGTGCCGAGCTGGCGCCCGAGCAGCAGGCGGCGGTACGGCTGGCGCTGACGCAGAAGGTCGCGGTGCTCACCGGCGGGCCGGGCTGCGGCAAGTCCTTCACGGTCCGGTCGGTGGTCGAGCTGGCCCGCGCCAAGAAGGCCAAGGTGGTGCTGGCGGCACCCACGGGCCGGGCGGCCAAGCGGCTCTCGGAGCTGACCGGGGCGGAGGCCTCCACGGTCCACCGCCTCCTGGAGCTGAAGCCGGGCGGGGACGCCGCGTACGACGCCGACCGGCCGCTGGACGCCGATCTGGTGGTGGTCGACGAGGCCTCGATGCTGGATCTGCTGCTGGCCAACAAGCTCGTCAAGGCGGTGCCGCCGGGCGCCCATCTGCTGCTGGTCGGGGATGTGGACCAGCTGCCGTCGGTGGGGGCCGGTGAGGTCCTGCGGGACATGCTCTCCGAGGGCGGGCCGGTTCCCGCCGTCCGGCTGACCCGGATCTTCCGGCAGGCCCAGCAGTCCGGCGTGGTCACCAACGCCCACCGCATCAACTCCGGCGTCCCGCCGCTGACGAACGGGCTGGCGGATTTCTTCCTGTTCGTCGAGGAGGACAATGAGGAGGCCGGGCGGCTGACGGTGGATGTGGCGGCGCGCCGGATCCCGGCGAAGTTCGGGCTCGACCCGCGCCGCGACGTTCAGGTACTGACCCCGATGCACCGCGGTCCGGCCGGTGCGGGCGCCCTGAACGGTCTGCTCCAGCAGGCCGTCACCCCCGCCCGCCCCGATCTGCCCGAGCGCCGCTTCGGTGGCCGGGTCTTCCGGGTCGGCGACAAAGTCACCCAGATCCGGAACAACTACGAAAAGGGCAGCAACGGCGTCTTCAACGGCACGGTCGGTGTCGTCACCGCGCTGGACTCCGACGAGCAGCGGCTGACGGTGCGGACCGACGAGGACGAGGAGGTTCCGTACGACTTCGACGAACTCGACGAACTCGCGCACGCCTATGCCGTGACGATCCATCGCTCGCAGGGTAGTGAGTATCCAGCGGTGGTGATTCCGGTCACCACCAGTGCCTGGATGATGCTGCAGCGCAATTTGCTGTATACCGCCGTGACCCGGGCAAAGCGCTTGGTGGTGCTGGTCGGCTCCCGGAAGGCCCTGGGGCAGGCCGTCCGCACCGTATCCGCCGGTCGGCGGTGTACGGCGCTCGCTCACCGGCTCGCCGGGGCCATGTGATGTCACTCCTCTTTCCCAATCGGGGCGAAGGGGAGCAGGATGGACACTCATGCGGCACTGAGTGCCGCGATGAGGCCCTATGGCCGACCCCGAGTGCACATCCAAGGTCCAAATGGGGGAAGGTATAGGCAGTCAGGGCACCTCGAAGAAGAGGCACAACGTCGGTGAGGGATGACGTGAGCGACAACTCTGTAGTACTGCGTTACGGGGACGGCGAATACAGCTACCCGGTCGTCGACAGCAGCGTCGGCGACAAGGGCTTCGACATCTCGAAGCTGCGCGCCCAGACCGGTCTGGTGACCCTGGATTCCGGTTACGGCAACACCGCGGCATATAAATCCGCGATCACCTATCTCGATGGTGAACAGGGCATTCTTCGTTACCGCGGGTATCCGATCGAGCAGCTCGCAGAGCGCAGCACGTTCGTCGAGACCGCGTACCTCCTCATCAACGGCGAGCTGCCCACCGTCGATGAGCTGGCGAACTTCAAGCAGGACATCACGTACCACACCCTGCTTCACGAGGACGTCAAGCGCTTCTACGACGGCTTCCCCCGGGACGCTCACCCGATGGCGATGCTGTCGTCGGTCGTCAGCGCGCTGTCGACGTTCTACCAGGACAGCCACAACCCGTTCGACGAGCAGCAGCGCCACATCTCCACGATCCGGCTGCTGGCCAAGCTCCCGACGATCGCGGCCTACGCGTACAAGAAGTCGGTCGGCCACCCGGTCGTCTACCCGAGCAACGACCTCGGGTACGTCGAGAACTTCCTGCGTATGACCTTCTCGGTGCCCGCCGCGGACTACGACCTCGACCCGGTCGTGGTCAGCGCCCTCGACAAGCTGCTGATCCTGCACGCGGACCACGAGCAGAACTGCTCGACCTCCACGGTGCGTCTGGTCGGCTCCTCGCAGGCGAACCTCTTCGCCTCGATCTCGGCCGGTATCAACGCCCTGTGGGGCCCCCTGCACGGCGGTGCCAACCAGTCCGTGCTGGAGATGCTGGAGGGCATCCAGCGCGACGGCGGTGACGTCGACTCCTTCATCCGCAAGGTGAAGAACAAGGAAGACGGCGTGAAGCTCATGGGCTTCGGGCACCGCGTCTACAAGAACTTCGACCCCCGGGCGAAGATCATCAAGGCGGCGGCGCACGATGTCCTCTCCGCGCTCGGCAAGTCCGACGAGCTGCTGGACATCGCCCTCAAGCTGGAGGAGCACGCGCTCTCCGACGACTACTTCGTCTCGCGCAAGCTCTACCCGAACGTCGACTTCTACACCGGCCTGATCTACCGGGCCATGGGCTTCCCGACCGAGATGTTCACCGTGCTCTTCGCGCTCGGCCGGCTGCCCGGCTGGATCGCCCAGTGGCACGAGATGATCAAGGAGCCCGGCTCCCGCATCGGCCGCCCGCGGCAGATCTACACCGGTGTCGTCGAGCGCAACTTCGTGCCGGTCGAGGAGCGCTGACGGCCGCCTTCTGAGGACAGGCCCTGGCGCGCACAAACGAAAAGCGCCCCGCCTCCGGATCCCCCCACGGGTCCAGAGTGCGGGGCGCTTCCCTGTTCCCGGGTCGGATTCCCCCCACGGGATCCGTCCGGGCGCTCCGGGTCGCACCGCGCTCCGCCGGGACGCGCACATTCGGGAGGGCCGCTCAAAGCTCCCCGGGCGCGTCGCCCCGGCCACGCGTAGCCGGACATGATCCCCCAAGATCAGCACGGCTGGTGCAGTGCAAGCCCCGCCGGGGTGCTTGCACTGCCCGGTTAGACTCGCGACCCCCCTCAATGGTTACGTTCCAATGAGTGTGATCTGGGTCTCTTGCCATATGGGGGCGAATACGGTCAAGGGCCACGAGTTGGAGATCGAGGCCCTGAGGTATGGGTGTTGTGTCAGTTGTAAGAGCTATGTGAATTTTCGTTGTCGCGGGCTGTTGCCGGCCGCCTCGGTGGCGGCCGGTGCCTCCCTCGGCTTCGGCGACCAGCGCCTCCCGCAGTTTCGGCGGCAGCTCGCCCCCGGCCTCTTCGGCCGGTTGCGCACAAGGCGCAGGTCTTCCCGCCGATGGCGAGCTCGACCTGCGCCTGTGCGGTGGAGCCGGGCGCCGTGATCAGGCCGCCTGCCCCACGAGCTCGTAGCCGGCCTCGTCGACGGCCGCGCGCACGGCCTCCTCGTCCAGCGGGGCCTTGGACGTGACGGTCACCAGGCCGGTGGCCGCGACCGCCTGCACCGAGCTGACCCCGGCGATCTCGCCGATCTCGGACGACACCGCACCCTCGCAGTGACCGCAGGTCATGCCGGTGACCTTGTACGTGGTGGTCACCTCGCCGACCTGGACGTCGGTGCCGCCGGAGTGGCAGGAGCCTTCCGGGGTGCAGCAGGAGCTGTTCTCAGCCATGGGGGATTCTCCTTGTGGTGCCGATGTGTTCCGTGTGGTGCACGGTGCCAGAGTGTCGGAGCGCGCCACGAGAGGCCCGGGCGGCTGCCGGTGACTCCCGACCTTAGCCACTGTATACCCCTAGGGGGTATCAATCCAGACTGGTGGCACGCCCATCACGTTGCCGTGCGCCCCCTCACGCGTCAGCCTTGGGATACGGACTCGGGGCGATCCGAGGAGGCGGCCGGATGGACGTACTCGCCCTCTACGGCCTGCTGGTGCTCACGACACTGCCGCCACTGGTCCCCAACTCCGCGCTGCTGGTCTCCGCCGGCGTGCTCGCCTCCCGCGGAGAGGCGTTCCTCCCGCTGATCCTGCTGGTCGTGGCGGCCAGCGCCCTGCTGGGGGACCTGCTCATGTACCTCGTGGCCCGGCGGTTCGGCGAACCCGTACGCCGCTGGATGCGCCGCAACCCGCGCCGCCGGGCGCTGCTGGAGTGGACCTCGCAGCGCATCCAGCGGTACGGCGTGCCGTTCGTGATCGCCGTACGGTTCCTGCCCAGCGGGCGGATCGCCGGCGCGCTCGCCTCCGGGGTGCTGCGCTACCCGGTGCGCAAGTACATGCTCGGCGCCGGAATCGCCGAGGCGTCCTGGGCGACGTACTCGGTCGGACTCGGCTACCTCGGCAGCGCCGCCGCCGGCCGCCCGCTCTACGCCGCCGGGATCGGCCTGGGCATCTCCTGTGCGGTCGCCGCCGTGGGCACCGCGATCCAGTGGGCCGCCCGCCGGCGCGCGCTGCGCGAGGCGCCCAAGGGCAGCGGCGAGGGCGAGAGCGGCGGGAGCTGCAAGGGGGACGGTGAGGGGCGTGGCGACCGGGCCTCATCCGTCGTGGCCGTATGACCGGTGCGGGGGGACGGTCCGGGCCTGACCTCGGGCCGTCTCCCCGTATCAGCGCAGCAGGTTCACGCTGGAGAGCGCGGTGAACAGCAGCACCAGACGTGCGAAGACGGCCTGTTCGATGCGGTGCACCACGGCCCGTCCGATCAGCGCGCCGGCGGGCACGGCGAGCGCGAGGACCGCGTCCAGCGCGAGCGCATCGGGCGTGACCAGCCCCAGCGCGATGCTGAACGGCAGCTTGAAGAGGTTGACGATCAGGAAGAACCACGCCCCGGTGCCCAGGAAACCGAGCATGGTGAAGCCCGAGGCGAGCAGGTAGAGCGACATCGCGGGGCCGCCCGCGTTGGCGACCATGGTGGCGAAACCGGCGAGGAGACCGAAGAGCAGCGTGTGGCCGCGCCGCGGCCCGGCCGCCCGGTCCGTCTCCGCGTCCGTGCCGCCCGACGCCCGGCGCTCGCGGGCCCGCCGCGAGCGCTGGTGGCGCCACACGTGGTGCAGCACGATCGTCAGCAGCAGTACGCCGATCGTGCGGCGGATGACGGTGTCCTCGGTGACGGCGACAAAGGCGACACCGAGGAGCACACCGGCCGCGACCGAGGGCATCAGCCGCAGCAGGGCGGGCCAGTCGGTGTGCTTGCGATAGGCCCGGACCGCCAGGACGTCGCCGACCAGGAGCAGCGGCAGCAGGGCGCCGGTGGACTCCTTGGCGGGCAGTACGGCGGCGAAGAGCGCGACGCTCAGCGCGCCGACGCCGCTGATGGCGGTCTTGGAGACCCCCACCAGCAGCGCGGCCAGGACCAGGGTGGCGAGCGATATGACCCCGAGGTCGCTCACACGTCCGGGGTCGCGCCGCCGGCGGTGGCCCGGACGTCCGCGACGGCGACCGGTGCGCCGGTCCGGCGCGAGCGCTCACAGGCCTCGGCGATGTAGAGCGCCTCCAGCGCCTCCGCGGGCGAGCAGGGGCTCGGCGTACGGCCCGCGGCGACCTCGGTGAAGACGCCCAGCTCGGTGACGTAGGCGTCGTGGAAGCGCTCCATGAACGTGGCGTACGGGGCGGCCGCCCGCTGCCACGACAGCTTCGGCTCCGCGGTCGGCAGCGGTGCGCGGTCGTCGAGGCCGACAAAGCGGGCGCCCTCGGAGCCGCAGACCTCCAGCCGGACGTCGTGGCCGGCGCCGTTGTAGCGGGTCGCGGTGACCGTGGCCAGGGTGTCGTCGTCGAAGCGCAGCAGCGCGGCGCAGGTGTCGACATCGTCGCCGTCGGCGAAGAAGGACGCACCGCGGTTGGCGCCCTGGGCGTAGACCGAGACCACCTCGCGGCCCGTGAGCCAGCGCAGGATGTCGAAGTCATGGATGCTGCAGTCCCGGAACAGCCCGCCGGAGGTCGGGATATAGCCGGCCGGCGGCGGCGTCTGATCACTGGTGCAGGCGCGCAGGGTGTGCAGCCAGCCCAGCTCGCCGGAGCGCAGCGCCTCGCGGGCGGCGCGGTAGCCCGCGTCGAAGCGGCGCTGGAAGCCGATCTGTACGGGGACGGTGCCGGACTGCGCCCGCTCCACCACCCCGAGGGTGCCCGGCACGTCCAGCGCGACCGGCTTCTCGCAGAACACCGGCACCCCGGCGTCCAGGGCCTGATGGATCAGCGTGGCGTGCGCGCTGGTCGCGGCGGTGATCACCACGCCGTCCAGGCCGTCCGCGTACATCTCCTCGATGCTCGGGGCGGCCCGTACCCCGAGGGTGTCCGCCAGTGACGCGGCGCGCGCGGTGTCCACATCCGCGACCACGATGCCGGTGACACCCGGGACGCTCCGGAGGGTCTTGGCGTGGAACGCGCCGATGCGTCCGGTGCCGATCAGGCCGATCTTCATGCTCGGTCCTTCCAGAGAGGAGTGGGAACCCAGAGAGGAATGGGAACGGTGAATTGGAACGGTCCAACGCTGTCCTCCTCGGCACCCTGCATGTCCTGATGTCTGCATGTCAACCCTTGTGCAGGGGTGCGGCGGTGCGTATTGCGGCCGGGGGTGGCGATTGACGCCCGACCTGCCCCGATGGAAGGATTTCCGTTCATGGAACGGTCCAATGAGCCGGCCGAGGGGCGGGGCGACGGGCGAGTCGCTGGGCGGGCCGACGGGCGGCGCCCCCCGACGATCCGCGGTGTCGCCGAGCGCGCGGGCGTCTCCAAATCGCTGGTCTCGCTCGTCCTGCAGGGCTCGCCGCGGGTCAGCGACGCCAAGCGGCAGGCCGTGCTGGACGCCATCGAGGAGCTGGGCTACCGGCCGAACGCCGCCGCCCGCAGCCTTGTCGCACGCCGTACGCACACCGTCGGCGTGCTGCTGAACGATATGCGCAACCCCTGGTTCGTCGAGGTCCTCGACGGTCTGAACTCGCTGCTGGAGGCGCACGGTCTGCGGATGCTGATGGCCGACGGGCGGCTCGACCGGCGGGCCGGCCAGGACTTCGCCCGCACCTTCCAGGAACTGCGGGTCGACGGTCTCGTCGTCGTCGGCACACTCCCGGACACCGACGGGCTCGCCGAGGTCGCCGAGCGGCTGCCGACCGTCATCGCGGGCAACCACGAACCCCGGCTGCCGCACGTCGACATCGTCGCCAACGACGACGAGCGCGGCGCCCGGCTCGCCACCGAGCACCTGATCGCCCTCGGCCACCGGCGGATCGCCCATATCGCCGGGCAGGGGCTGGTCGGTGAGCTGCGCCGGCGCGGCTTCGAGGCCGCCGTACGCGCCCACGGCCTGGCGGCGAGCGCCGTCGTGGAGAGCGGTGACGGGACCGAGGAGGGCGGCTACCGCGCCGCCGTCCGGCTGCTCAACCCGTCGCGCGGCACCGAACGCCCCACCGGCGTCTTCGCGTTCAATGACATCTCCTGCGTCGGCGCGCTGTCCGCCGCCCAGGAACTGGGCCTGGACGTACCCGCCGACCTCTCCCTCGTCGGCTACGACAACACCTACCTCGCCCGCATCCGCCACCTCTGGCTGAACTCGGTGAACAACGCCAGCCACGAGGTCGGCCGCCGGGCGGCGCGCTGCCTCTTGGACCGTATGGAGCGCCCCGACGCCCCGGCCGGTCATCAACTCGTCGCCCCGGAGCTGGAGATCAGGGGATCGACGGCGCCGCCCAGGCCCTGACCTCCGGGCCCGGCTCCGGCTCCCTGGCCCCAGGAGCTGTCGTCAACGTGTCACGCCCACATCAGGAGCGACCCAGGCAGGCCCTAAGGGATATCCGACTGGCAGCGGCGACGGTAGTAGGCGTAGGTCAGGACCAGCAGCAAAGGGCCCCACAAGGTGAACAAGCCGCTGACCGTGATCGCCAGCGTGTCCCACCCATCGGCGTACGGGAAGCCGCTCGCGCCGCCGATGCGGAAAGCGCCGAACGCCCAATGCACCATCAGCGCGAGGAAGACGAGCCCGGCGAGGGCCCCGGGGGCGATCACCGCGAAGGGCGGGATGCGCTTGCCGCCCACCTTGGGGACCCAGTCGGGCACGACCTCTCCCCAACGGCGCACCAGACCGAAGGTGAGCAGGGCGAACGACTCGGAGAGGACGCTGAGTCCGACGACGTAAGGGGCGTTGAACCACGCCGGGGGCAGGACCGCCCCGCCCATGCCGTAGCCGAAACCGATCGGCAGCCGCCACAGGCACACCGGCAGCGCCACCAGCGGGATGAGGTGGGCGACGATCTCCGCCCAGCGCGGGACAGGACGCTCGGTGTCATGTGTGGTCGAGGCCGGGGTGGATCCGTCGATCGCTGTCATGATCCTCAGCATCTTCGATCGCCGGTGACCTGTCCTCACGCCTACGGCGGATCGCCCCTCACCGCATGGGGGAGCCCCTGTCAGCCTTCGGGAGTAGCAGTTCGAGAGAAGTCCCGCCCGACCAGCCCGGACCCTGAGGGTGTGTCAGGGTCGGTCGCTCCGAAGGATTACGGCTGACGCGACTTGGGGCTGATTACTCCCGCGTTCCGCGCCACTAGTTTCTGTTGCTGTCACAAGATCGCAAGGGCGGACCGCGGGGGCCGCGGGACCGCCGCGCAACGGGGACAGCGGGAGTGGAGAGATGGAATCGGAAACGAAGCGGCGCCGGGTGTCGCGTGCTCGTCGGATGCGGGCCGGTGCGTTCCTCGGCGTGGCCGTGGTCGGTGTGACCGCGGCCTTGGGGGCGGCGGGGACGGCCCAGGCCATGTCCGGCGGTACGCAGTTGCCGCGGCCGGGGGCGGCTCCGTGGCTTGCGACGCTGGCCGTGAAGGGCGACGCTCCATTGCTGGCACGGGCCTCGTGCGGGGGCGCGCTGATCGCACCCGACCGCGTGCTCACCGCGGCCCACTGTCTCGACGGCGTGGACGTCAAGAAGATCGAGGTGCACATCGGGTCCTCGGTGCTGTCGCAGGATCCGGGCACCGTACGCGACATCCGCAGCGCCGAACCGCACCCGGGCTACAAGCTGCTGCCCTCCCCCGTGGACCCCGATCGCCCCGAACTGTCCTCGGCGGCCTACGACATGGCGGAGATCCGCCTCACCGCCCCGGTTCGCGGCGTCAAGCCGCTCCCGATCGCGAAGCAGCGGCCGCGCCCCGGAACGAAGGCTTCGATCTTCGCCCATGGCATCACGGCCGCGCCGGATCCGAGCCAACCGGACAAGGAGATCCGCGGCGACGTGCTGCGTCGAGGGGACCTGACCGTACGCAGCCATGCGCAGTGCGCCGCCCAGACTCCGGCGGTGGTGGACGACGCGTCGATGTTCTGCGCCCGCGACCTGGACGGCGGCGGCGCGACGATGTGCTTCGGCGACAGTGGGAGTCCGCTGGTCGTGCGGGGGCAGCGAGGGCCGGAGCTGGTCGGCGTCTTCAGCTTTGCCGGCGAGACGGCCGGCAAGGTGTGCGGACAGGCCGCCGATGCCGCGTTCGCCGATGTGCCGGGATTGCGGGGACCGAGGACGTCGGAGCCGATAGCGGGTTCCTAGGACGTCTGGTCCCTAGCCCTGCCCGCCCCGCAGTTCGCGGTCCAGTGCGCGCAGCAGGATCAGCAGCATCCGGTTCAACGGGGTCGCGATGCCGTGCCGTTCGCCGGCCCTGACCACCGCGCCGGTGAGGAACTCGTGCTCCAGCGGGCGGCCCGCGAGGCGGTCGTAGAGCATCGAGGAGCCGCCGTCCGGTGGTGCGGTGGCGTACAGCTCCAGCGTCCTGGTGACGTCCGCTTCGCCGATGTCCGCGCCCTCGGCGCGCGCGACGGCGGCGGCCTCGCGCAGCAGATCGCGGGTGAGCGCGGCCATCTCGGGGTCGGCGAAGATCCCTATCCGCTGCTGGAGCAGGGCGGTGATCGGGTTGGCCGCGAGGTTGGTGAACAGCTTGCGCCAGGCGGCCGTGGTGAAGTCCGGGACGGGGTGCACCCGCAGCTCGCTGCCGGCCAGCAGGGCGGCGAACCGGTCGGCCAACGGGCCCTCGGGTACATGCAGTTCGCTGGCGACATGGTGCCGGATCCGGCCGGGGGCGATGCGCTCCGCCGAGATGTAGACCACGGTCGGCAGGATGTCGGTGCCCTCGGGGACGATCGGGGCGACCCGCTCCTCCTGGTCGATGCCGTTCTGCAGCACCGCGACGGCGGTGTCCGGGCCGCACAGCCTCCGCAGCCAGCCCTCGGCGCCCGCGGTGTCCTGTGCCTTGGTGGTCAGCAGCACCCAGTCGACCGGCGTCACCTGCGCCGGGTCGGTGGCGATACGTACCGCCGCGGGCCGGGCCGTGCCCTCGCTCTCGACGGTCAGTCCGGGCAGCGGGCTGCGGACGCACAGTGTGACGTCGAGGCCGGCCCACTGGGCCTGGGCGGCGGTGTAGCCGCCGATCGCGCCGGCGCCGATCACCGCGATCCGGGTGGGCGCCGCGGCCTGGGATGTGCGGGGCATACCACGATCGTAGAGGCCCCGAGGCTTCCCGGGCGCCTGCCGCGCCTGGTCCCCGGCGCCGGGCCGGGCGCCGGGGACAGGGTCTGTTCGGTGGATCTCAGCGTCGGCCGCGCTGGCCGGGACGCTGGGCCACCCATGCTCTGACCGTGTCGGCGAACCAGTACGGTTTTCCGCCCTCCACCAGATCCGGTTCGGGCAACAGTCCGTGCTTGCGGTACGAGCGCACGGTGTCCGGCTGCACCTGGATGTGTGCGGCGATCTCCTTGTAGGACCAGAGCCTGCGGTCGGTCATCTCTGCCACCTCCTGAGGGCCGTACGCAGGGTCGGCCCGGGGGGAGCCGGCGCGGGGGCCGCGTACGGCCTGGTGATCACTCACCCTGTGCCTGGACAACGACACCGAGTGACCGCCGGGGAGGGGCTGTTGAACGGCTGTGACGGAAGGACCGCTGATCGGTGACAGTCGTGACGCGGGGCGGATGGCTGTGACGGAGGCGGGACGGGACAGGCCGGGGCGGGTGGGGCGGATGGGGCACCCCAGGGGCAACCCCAGGGCAACCAGGGGCAGCCCCTGCGCGCCCCGGCCGGCGCCCGGCGGGCACCGTGGCCGACGCCCCGTCAGCCCGCCTTCGCCTCCGCCGCCTTCCGCAGCTCGTGCTCCAGGTCCTCCAGCGCCAGCCCCCTCGTCTCCGGTGCGTACCGCTTGCAGAAGAGCAGGGACAGTACGCACATCACGCCGAAGAACCAGAAGGTGGTGCTCGCGCCGACCGCGTCCAGCAGCACCGGGAAGACGAGCGCGACCGCGAAGTTGACCACCCACATCACGAACACCGCGGCCCCCATGGCCAGTCCGCGGACCTTGAGCGGGAACATCTCGGCGAGCAGCAGCCAGACGCCGGTGTTGAGGGTGGCCTGCATGAAGGCCATGTAGAGGACCATCAGGCAGAGCACCAGCACGCTGACGGCACCGGAGTGCG
Source organism: Streptomyces inhibens (assembly GCF_003389455.1). Classification (GTDB taxonomy): domain Bacteria; phylum Actinomycetota; class Actinomycetes; order Streptomycetales; family Streptomycetaceae; genus Streptomyces; species Streptomyces inhibens. Next base: position 12,455 of record NZ_QUAC01000421.1, read on the forward strand.
GGAGGTGGAAGGCCGCGCCCAGCAGGGCGAGCGAGACGGTCATCCCGGCCAGGCCGTTGATCAGCAGGGGCCGCCGGCCGACCCGGTCGATCAGCGACATCCCGATCGCGGTGGCGAGGACGGAGATGGCGCCGATCGCGATGGTGGCGGTGATCGCGGCGCCGGTGCCCAGGCCGGTGGACGCCAGGATCTTGGGCGCGAAGTAGACGACGGCATTGACGCCGGTGATCTGCTGGACCGCCGCCAGACCGATGCCGACCAGCAGCAGTCGCCGCACCCAGGGCGTGCGCAGCTGCTCCCAGGCGCCGCGCCGGGCATCGGCCTCCAGGTTGCGGGCCTGGTCGATACGGGCCAGCTCGGCGGGCACGTCCTCGACGGGCAGCGTACGGCGCAGCACCCCGGCCGCGTCGTCCTGCCGGCCCTTGCTGATGTACCAGCGGGGTGTGTCGGGCAGGAAGAAGAGCCCGACGAACAGCGCCACGGCGGGCAGTGCGGCCAGGCCCAGCATCCAGCGCCAGGCCGCCCAGTGCGCCAGGACGGCGTTGACGAGGTAGGCGAGCAGCTGGCCGCTGACGATCATCAGGGAGTTGAAGGAGACCAGCCGGCCGCGGATGTGCGGGGGCGCGATCTCGGAGAGGTAGAGCGGGGTGATGACGGAGGCGCTGCCGACGGCGAGGCCGAGGACGAAGCGCGCCACGGTCATGAAGGGGAGGGTGGGGGAGAGCGCGACGGCCAGCGCGCCGCCGATGAACACGGCGCCCGCCCACAGCAGGGAGTTGCGCCGGCCCAGCGCATCGGACATCCGGCCGCCGATCAGCGAGCCGAAGGCCGCGCCGATCAGCAGCGCGCTGGTGATGATGCCCTCGCCCAGGGAGGTGAGACCGAAGTGGTCCTCCATGAAGGGGAGGGCGCCGGAGATCACTCCGGTGTCGTAGCCGAAGAGGGCGCCGCCGAGGGCGGCGATGGCAGCGATGCCGACGATGAAGCGCTTGGCGTTGCGGGCCTGTGCGCTGACGCGCGGGCCGGCGGACGCCGCCTGGCCGGTCGGAGCGGCCATCGTCAGCTCCGGTCCGCCCCGCCGGTCAACGTGTCGACCGGGGCGGGGGGTTGGCGCAGGGGTATGAGGCGGAGCGGAGCGGCACGGCGGGCGTGGGGCACGGTGCGGGGGCCTTTCGGTGGATCGTGGGGCG
>NZ_QUAC01000423.1 GCF_003389455.1 Streptomyces inhibens
CCAGCCCGGCCCCGACGACCGTGCTGCCTGTGGCGGCCCGGGCCGGCTTGCCGATCGCCCGGCCGCCGCTGCCCACCGGCTCGGCCCCGCCGGCCCCGGTACCCGGGCGCAGCTTCCCCGCCGCGGCCGGTTCCCGGGCATCGTCCGACGTCTCGCCGGCCGCGGCCAGGGCCGCCCGCAGCTCCTCGGTGTCCACCAACATGCTCACCGGACCGGTCGGGTTGAGGTACAGCGCATGGCCCGGCGGCAGCTGCTCGACGAGCTCGGCCACCGGCCGCCGGTCGTACAGCAGCCGGCCCACGGATTCGAGATAGTTCTGCGAGGTGTAGACGGGGATGACCGGGGTCCCCTCCGGCGAGGCGGCGGCCAGCGGTGAACCGGTCGCGGTGACCAGGACGGAGACCTCCGCGCGGGCCAGCGCCTCGGCGACGCCCTGCCCCGGGCCGTAGCCGGTGGCGGCGAGCTGCAGCGCCCTGTCGACCGCGTCGGTCGGCTCCGACCAGTCCAGCATCTGCGGTGACGGCCGGTACTCCGGGTTGTCCCGCCACTCCTCGATCTCGCCCGTCGGACCCGACCGCCACTGTCCGATGAGCGCCCAGAGCGGCGGCGGCCCCTCGCCCTGCCAGGTCAGATCCACCATGGCCAGCCAGTGGTCGGGCGCATCGCGTGCCGCCTCGATGACCTCCGGCGGAGGCTCGGGCATCTCCTCGCCCGTGACGGGAACGCCCGCCGTCATCGCCGACTGTGTGCTCTCTTCCATGCAGCCCTCCGCCTACCCGCCGTTCCGTGCCTGCGTGTACGAGCGGGGCCCCGGAACACGAGGCTCTCGCACTGGCCTCACAGTGCCCACGGGCGGCGCGGACGTCTCCCCGACGCACCGTGCGGACGGTGCGGGTACGCCGCCTGGCCGTGCGGACTGCGCCCGTACGGCCGACACCCGCGCCCTTACGGCGGACACCCCAGCGCGGCGCGGGCCACCGGGACCGGCCGGTGTCGGCATGTCACAGCCGCCGCATAGGCTGGTCCGATGCAGGAGCAGTACCGCACGCTCGCGCGCGAGGGTGTCCACGAGATCGAGATCAACAAGTCCCGCTTCATCTGTGCGCTCGCGCCCGTCGCGACCGAGACCGAGGCCCAGGACTTCATCGCGCGCATCCGCAAGGAGCACCCCACCGCCCGGCACCACTGCTTCGCCTACGTCCTCGGCGCCGACGGCGGCATCCAGAAGGCGAGCGACGACGGCGAGCCGGGCGGCACGGCGGGCGTACCGATGCTGCAGATGCTGGTGCGCCGCGAGATGCGTTATGTGGTCGCCGTCGTCACCCGCTACTTCGGCGGCGTCAAGCTCGGCGCCGGCGGCCTCATCCGCGCGTACGGCGGCGTCGTCGGCGAGGCGCTGGACGCGCTCGGCACGGTCACCCGGCAGCGCTTCCGGCTGGTGACCGTCACCGTCGACCACCAGCGCGCGGGCAGGGTGGAGAACGACCTGCGCACGACGGGGCGGGCGGTGCGTGAGGTGACCTACGGAGCGGACGTACGCATCGAGATCGGGCTGCCGGAGGCCGACCTGGACGCCTTCCGCGCCTGGCTCGCGGACACCACCGCCGGGACGGCACGGCTGGAGCTCGGCGGCGAGGCGTACGGGGAAGTGTGACCGGCCGGGCCGGAAAATTCGGTTTGTACCGGTGCGCCGGCCCGCCGATCGTGCCAGCCTGTGGCGCGGCGAGAACAGGCCGCGAACCGGCATGCGTGCCGGCACGAGAAAGGGCTGACCCATGCCTGAACTCCTCGATGAGCGCGTGGGGTTCGTCCGCCGGATCGGCCTGTTCCAGGCCACCGCCATCAACATGAGCCAGATGTGCGGCATCGGTCCCTTCGTCACCATCCCGCTGATGGTCGCCGCCTTCGGCGGGCCGCAGGCCGTGACCGGCTTCCTCGCGGGCGCGGTCCTGGCGCTCGCGGACGGACTGATCTGGGCGGAGCTGGGCGCGTCACTGCCCGGTGCGGGCGGCAGCTATGTCTATCTGCGGCAGGCGTTCCAGTACCGCACCGGCAAGCTGATGCCGTTTCTGTTCGTCTGGACGGCCATGCTCTTCATCCCGCTCGGGATGTCCACCGGCGTGATCGGCTTTGTGCAGTACCTCGGCTATCTGTGGCCGGACATGAGCCCGGGTCAGGGTGACCTCGTCGGCCTTGCCGTCACCGCGGGCATCATCGCGATGCTGTGGCGGCGGGTGGAGAACATCGCCAGGCTCACCGTCGTCCTGTGGACGGTGATGATCGCCTCCGTGCTGCTCGTGATCGTCGCCGCCTTCACCCACTTCAGCCCGGAACGCGCCTTCACCTACCCCGCGCACGCCTTCGAGCTGACGACAAGTCACTTCTGGATCGGCTTCGCGGCCGGCCTGACGATCGGCATCTACGACTACCTCGGCTACAACACCATCGCCTACATGGGCGCCGAGATCAGACAGCCCGGCCGCACCATCCCACGCGCCGTCCTCCACTCGATCCTCGGCATCATGACGATCTATCTGCTGCTGCAGATCGGCACCCTGGGGATCGTCGACTGGCGCGACATGCTCGACCCGCACAGCACGGCGTCCTCGTCCGTCGCCTCCGCCGTACTGGAGAAAGCCTGGGGCAAGGGCGCCGCCGGCACCGTCACGGTGCTGATCCTCATCACCGCCGTCGCCTCCGTCTTCACCGGACTCCTCGGCGGCTCCCGGGTCCCCTACGACGCCGCCCGCGACCGGGTCTTCTTCCGGCCGTACGGCAAGCTCCACCCACGCCACCGCTTCCCCGTCCTCGGCCTGCTCACCATGGGCATCGTGATGGCCGTGGGCTTCCTCATCGGCCGGCACACCGATCTGGCCACCATCATCCAGCTGCTGACCACCGTCATGGTGATCGTGCAGTCGCTGGCCCAGGTCGCCGCGGTGACCGTGCTGCGCCGCCGCCAGCCGGGGCTGCGCCGCCCGTACCGGATGTGGCTCCATCCGCTGCCGAGCGTCGTGGCGCTGATCGGCTGGCTGGTGATCTACGGCTACGCGGACGAGAACTCGCCCGGCCGGCACCCCATCGAATGGTCGCTGGCCTGGGTCGCCGCGGGCGTCGTGGCGTTCCTGCTGTGGGCCCGTTACGAGAAGGAGTGGCCGTTCGGGCCGAAGCGGATCGATGAGCGGTATCTGCGCGGGGCGGATCCCGACGCCGAGACGGAGCACGGGGGAGAAGAGGGCGCAGGTGAGGGAGCAGCGGGTGCCGAGGGCACGGTCGGGGCCGCCGGCTGAACCGCCCGGCCGATCCGCCGCCCCTCGCCGGGGCGGGCCGCCCGTACAAAGGGGGCCTCGGCGGCGTCGCCGCCTCAACATCGCCGACGCCGACAAAGGCTGAGGCGCCGAATCAGGTGTGATTCTGAGCGATTCGCCGGCCTCTGTCAGCGGCGCCGGGCCGGTCGCGGTCCTGGGGCGAGTCCTGGGGTGGCTCCGGGGCCGGACCGCTCGATGAGCGGATGACCAGCTCGGGGTCGAACAGCAACTCGCCGGTCGGCACGTCCCTGTTGCTGACGAGCGCCAGCACGCTGCGGCCCACCTCCAGGGCCAGCCGGTCGGCCGGCTGCCGGACCGTGGTCAGAGGAGGGTCGACGAACTCGGTGATGGCCGAACCGTCGTAGCCCACCACCGACACGTCGCCCGGTACGGAGCGGCCCTGGCGGCGGATGCCGCGGATCGCGCCCAGGGCCATGTAGTCGCTGGCCGCGACGATCGCCGTGGCGCCGAGACCGAGCAGCAGGCCCGCCGCGGCCTGTCCGCCCTCCACCGTGTACGACTGCCGGATCACCCAATCCTTGGCGTCCTCGATGCCCCGCTTGGACATGGCGTCGAGAAAGCCCTGCACCCGCCGGTCGGCGGGGTGGTTGCCCGCAGGCCCCGAGGCCATCCCGATGCGCCGGTGCCCCAGACGGTAGAGATGGTCGACCGCTTGTTCGGCGGCCAGCGCGTCGTCGGTCGAGAAGACCGGCGCGGGCACCCCGTCCGCGAACTCGCCGTTGATCCCGACGTACGGGACACGGCGCTGGCGCAGCAGCTCGTACGTCTCCGTTTCCGCGCCCTCGACCGTGTTCGAGGCGGACAGGAAGACGACGGCCGCCACGCCCTTGTCCACCAGAGCGGAGATGAAGTCCCGCTCCTGCACACCCCCCGGGAAGGCGGGGCACAACACCGTCTTCAGCCCGTGCGGCGCAAGTGCCGACTCGATGCGCTCCGCGACATCGGCGAAGAAGGGGTTCGATACGAATTCGGTGATCACCGCCACCAGCTGGCCCTGCGTCTGCCGCTCGTACCCGAGCTCGGCCATCGCCTGCTCAACCGCATCCCTGGTCTTCTTCGACACGCCTTGCCGCCGGTTGATCACCCGGCTGACGGTGGCTTCGCTGACCCGCGCGCGGGCTGCGACGTCGGTGATACCGACCTTCATCGCGGTCCTTCCGTGATCGTGAGCGATGCCAGACCTCCGCGGGGGACAGCCAGTGATCGGGGTCCCTCCGGCATGAACTTCGGCAAGCCCTCAATGATACGGCCGTCCGGCCCGTGGATCACTCCCCGGACCCGGCCCTCGCCGCCGTGCACCTCGACCATCACACGGCCCCGGGCCGAACCGTTGACCACGTGGAAGTGGCGGTGCGAGGCGAAGTCCAGAGGTACCACCCGGTCACTGTGCACACTCAGCAGACAGTGATCGCCCGCGGCGGCCTTCACCAGCGGGTACAGCTCATCGGGTCTGCCGGGCTCGACCTCCCCGTCCAGGAGCAGGTCGCGGTGGCGGTGCCACTGCCGCAGCCAGAAGGCGACCGACTCGCGGTGTGTGCCGGGGATCCGGTCGAGACGTACGGAGATCTGCGGCACCGAGTGCAGGGCCCCGATCAGCTGCCGCGCCACCGACTCGACGGGTGCGTCCGGCGACCACAGCAGCATGTCGGAGTGGACGGCGCCACCGATCGCGAGCAGCGAGGTGTCGATGGTGCGCACCCGGTTGGCGGCCGCGTCCGCCGGGCAGTCGAAGGACCGGAGCATGTTGCCGAATGGTGCCATGCCGGGACCGACATAGGGCTGGCGCAGCTCCAGCAGCAGGTCAGGCCTTACGGACTCCAGCGCGTCCCGCAACTCCGTCAGCAGTGTGATCATGGCTCGGCCGACGTCTCCCGCACCGTCGCCCGCGTACACCATGGCCTCGTCGAGGAAGTCGACCTTCAGCCCGTCGAGGCCGAACTCGCGTACGAGGCCTACGCACAGGTCGACGACATGGCGCCGTACCTCGGGCCTGCGCGGGTCGAGGACGTGGGCGCCCGGCACCCCGGCGCGGGCCGGGGCGAAGGGTGCCCATGTGGCGTGGCACGCGGCGTCGGGGCCGAGCAGCAGCGGTGCGATCCACGCCATGTACCGCAGCCCGCACGCCCGGACGCGCGCCACGTGCCCGGCGAAATCCGGGAACTTGGCCCGGTCGGGCCGCCAGTCCCCGCACCCCGCATAGCCCCGTCCGTGGCCCAGCTCCTGCCAGCCGTCGTCGAGGATCAGCACCCCGCAGCCGAGGCCCGCGGCCAGCTCGGCCTGGGTTTCGACCGCTTGTGCGGAGACGTTCTGGTTGAAGGCGTACCAGGTGGAGTAGACGGGCGTGCGGGCCGAATCGGGCGTTTTCATAGGGGTGAGCGACTGCGTGAACCAGCCGCGCAGGGACCTCATGGCCGTCGCCACGGACGGCGCACGCGGAACGAGCAGCATCTGGTGCGGACCGTCGGACGCCGGGAGAAGGAGATGCACGACGTGGGTGTCGTTCTCCTCCGATACGCCGAAGCGGACGGTTGTCTCCGGGACCGGGTCGGCTGCCGCGAAGGTCAGCATGGTGGCGCCGGAGTGGTCGTAGAGGCAGCCTGCGGCATGTCCGTCGACCAGTGAGACACGGGCGCGACCGTCCCAGTCGGCGAGGAGGGTGCGCCGCCACCCGCCCTGAGGATGCCAGTAGCCGGCAGCATCGCCGAGCGGCACGGAGAGGCGGATCTCGACGGGGGCGCCCTCGGCCCGTACCTCCAGCATCCGCAGTCCGCCGGGGAGTTCGCCGAGACTCCAGGAGGGCCGGACACCGGGCGCATGAGCGAGGAGGGCAATCGAGACCTCGTCCAGCAGTGGCTCATGGGGGGCGGGAGCGAGTCCTGCCGTCGTCACGGCTCCCTCGGTCACCGCAATCCGACTTTCCACGCTCACTCCTTCACGGCGCCGGCGAGCAGGCCGGAAACGAAGTGGCGCTGCAGCGCCAGGAAGACGATGGCCATCGGAAGCGCGGCGATCGAGGTACCGGCGAGGATCGCGCCGTAGTCGGTGTCGTCCAGGCCCTGCAGGGAGGCGAGAGCCACCGGGATGGTGAACGAGGCGCCGTCGCGCAGAATGATCAGCGGCCAGACGAAGTCGTTCCACTGGTACAGGAAGAGGAAGATCGCCAGGGCGGCGAGCGCGGGCTTCATCGGCGGGAGTACGACCTTCCAGAACAGGCGCAGTTCACCACAGCCGTCCATCCGGCCCGAGTCGAGCAGCTCGTCGGGGAGCGCGGCCATCGACTGACGCATCAGGAAGATGCCGAAGGGCAGCGCCAGATTGGGCATGATCACGGCTTGGTAGGTGTTGAGCCACTGCAGGTCGGCCATCATCTTGAACAGCGGGACGAGGGTGACCTGGGCAGGGATCACGAGCCCGAGCATGAGCAGCCCGAACATTCCCTCGCGGCCGCGGAAGCGGTACTTGGCGAAGGCGTATCCGGCGAGAGTGCAGACCGCACCCGCGCAGACGGTGTAGACGACCGCGATCAGCAGCGAGTTGAGGACGACCCGGCCGAACTGCGCCGACTCCTGCAGGCTGGTCAGGTTGTCGAGGAGATGTCCGCCGGGCACCATCGGCGGCGGGCTGTCGAAGATCTCCTTGGAACTGTGGGTGGACGCGATCACCAGCCAGTAGAAGGGAAGGGCGACGGCGGCGAGCACGATGGCGAGTCCCGAGGTAAGCAGGATTCCCCTGCCGCGATGACGCGTGTTCACGACTTGTCTCCCAGGACGCGGAACTGGATCACGCCGAGGATTCCGATCAGCACGGCGAGGGCGTAGGCGACGGCGGACGCGTAGCCGAAGTCGAAGAACTTGAAGGCGTTCTGGTACACGTACACACCGATGGTCAGGGTCGCGTTGTCCGGGCCGCCTCCGGTGAGGACGTACGGCTCGTCGAAGATCTGCAGGGTGCCGATGGTGGAGAGCACCGTGGTGAGCAGGATCGCGGGACGCAGACCCGGCAGCGTGACATGGACGAAGGACTTCCAGGCACCCGCTCCGTCCACGGCCGCGGCGTCGAACAGCTCACCCGGAATGGTCTGCAGCCTGGCAAGCAGGATCACTGCGTTGTAGCCGGTGTAGTGCCAGGTCAGCGCGAGACCGAGGGAGATCTTCGCCCACAGGGGGTCGGTCAGCCATGGCACGGCGTCCACGCCGGCCAGGCCGAACAGCCAGTTCACCAGGCCGTAGTCCTTGTTGAGCAGGACGGAGAAGATGATCCCGTACGCCACCAGGCCGGTGACCATCGGCATGAAGAACCCGAGGCGGAACACCGTCCGGCCGCGCAGCAGCGTGGAGTTCAGGGAGACCGCGAGCCCGGTGGCGAGCGCAAGCATCACCGGCACCTGGACGGCCAGGATGACCGCGGTGTTCTTCAGGGCGGTCCAGAACAGCGGGTCGTCGAGCAGCCGGAGGTAGTTGTCGGCGCCGATGAAGGTCTCGACCCCGTCGATCGTCCTGTGGAGGCTGAGGACGAAGGACCAGCCGATGGGATAGAGCTTGAACGCGGCGAAGAGCAGCAGCGCCGGCAGGACGAAGAGGTACGGGGCCAGGTGCCGCCCCCGCCCACGTCTGCGCCGGGGGCGCGGGTGCTGTGCCACATCCCCGGCGGAGACGGGCAGCGCGTTCTTTCCCGTGAGCGTCGAGGTCATCGGGCCGTGCGTCCTGTCTGCTTGGCGAGCTGCTCGGCGGCCTCCTTGAGGACCTTCGCCGGGTCGGCGCTCTTGAGGAGGACCTTGGACTGGGCGTCGGTGACGAGCTTGAGCGCACGGGCGTAGTCGGAGGTGTAGTTGAAGGCGGGCGAGGGTGCCTTGAGCGCCTCCAGGAAGATCTCGCCCTTCTTCTGGCCGCTGAAGAATGCCGACGGCTCGTGGAAGACCGCGTCGTCGTACGCCTTCATCAGGGCCGGGGCGATGCCCTTGCCCTTGTAGATGCTCACCTGGGAGGCCGGGCGGGTCAGCATGAACTCGATGAAGGACCAGGCGGCGGCCTGGTGCTTGCTGCTGCCGGCGACCGCGAGATGGGTGGAGTTGACGGTGGCCGCGGTGGAGCCGCCCCGGCGCACGGCCGGCGGGAGGCGGACCTTCCACTTCCCTGCCTCCTTGGGCACTTGCTCCTCGATGACGCCGCCGAACCAGGTGGGCCAGGGCAGGACGGCCGCGGTGCCCTTCTTGATGGAGCTCATCAAGGCGTTCCAGCCGCCGGCGAGGTCGCTGACCAGGCCGGCATCGTTCATCGTCTTGATGAGCGTCATGGCCTTCACGGCCTCCGGGGAGTCGAGTGTGATCGCCCCGTCGAGGTTGAAGTAGAAGGAGCCCTGCAGTTGGAGCAGCATCTGGAAGAAATTGGCGGCATCCGGCTGCGAGGCCGGCTTGTCGATGCCGAGCAGGAACGCTCCGGTCTTCTCCTTGATCTCCTTGCCGGCCTCGATGGTCTCGTCCCAGGTCTGCAGCGCGTCGGCGTCGACTCCGGCCTTCTCGAAGATGTCGGCCCGGTAGTAGAAGCCTGCGGAGTTCGCCTCCCAGGGAAGGGCGTTGACCCGCTTGCCGTGGGGCGCAACGGTCTGCCACATGCCTTGTGCGAAGGCGTCCCGGTACGTGTCCGCGCCCAGCTTGCCCAGGTCCGCCAAGCCGTTCGGGAACCGCTCGACGTAGCCCGGAAGGTAGTCGACGCCGATGTGCAGCACGTCGGCGAGGCCTTGGCCGCCTGCCGCCATCGCGGTGGTGATCTTGTCCCAGATCGCCGGGTTGCCGATGTCCTCGACCGTGACCTCGATGTCCGGGTACTTCTTGTTGAACTCCGGTACGAGGGCCTTCATTTCGGCAGCCGGCCCCTGCCAGGACCAGACCGTGATCTTCCCCTTCTTCTTGTCACCGGTGGCCCCGGAAGCGCCTGTATCGCCGGTGCCCGAGCAGGCGGTGAGTCCGGTGAGGCCGGCTCCGGCCGCGATCGCGCCACCGATCTGCAGAACTCTGCGACGTTCCAGTTCCATGACTGACCCACTCCTGCTCGCACACCTTCGCGGAAGCTGACGGCCGGGACTTTAACAACGCGGTCTCGGCACTTGCAATACATCATTGAAAACTTTCAGCTTGATCGCGCAAGAAGGCGTGTTGAAGTCATTGCAAACCTTCATCCGGGGTTGCTAGCGTGCCGCGCGCCCAAGTCGACGAAGGCCGGCCGCTCCACCACAGCCCGGGAGAACCCGATGAGACGTTCCCGTTTGTCGCTGCTGTCCGCATGCGCGCTACTCGCCACCCTCGCGCCGCTCACCCTGTGTGCCCCGGCCTCGGCCACGGCTCCCGTCGAACGGGGCGGCCTCCGCACGACCGCGATGGCCCCGGCACCGCTCACCGTGGTGAACCCCGGCTTCGAGCAAGGGCAGGAGGGCTGGCAGTTCACCTCCGGGACCGGGGTCGCCACCAACCTCCCGCACGGCGGGACCAGGCTGATCTATCTGGACTCCGGTGCAGGCAAGAAGGTCTCCCAGACCGTGACGGCTTCGGGCCGGGGGACGTACGACATATCGGCCTGGATCGCGACCGGCGGCGCGAACGGCACCTACGTCGCCCGCGTCAACGGCACGGTCGCCGCGTCCCGGATCCTGCCCAGCGCCTCCAACTACCGGCGCTACACGCTCAGCCGGATCGCCCTCGCCCAGGGCGACAAGCTGGAGATCGCGTTCGAGTCGGGGGACGGCTGGGTCAACGCGGACGACCTGATGGTCTCACCCTCGTCTCCCGCCGACCCCAAGGTCAGCTCCTCGGACCCGAAGATCGTCGAGATGTTCGACTGGTCCAAGCGCAAGGCCAACAGCTGGGTCCACCTGCCGGGCACCCAGGGCCCGCTCAACGTCGACGAGCACAACACGAGCGGGAGCGGCACAGGCACGTACGCGCCCTCCTACTGGGCCGGGTACGCCAACCGCAGCGGCTACTACTCACGCGACATGGCCCACCAGCTGGCCGGCGCGGGGGTGCTCGGCCTGAGCGCCGAGAACAAGGCGATGCTGCGCTCGTACGCCGCGTCCGCCACCGCGGAGCACAAGTACTACCCGGTGTGGGCGCTGAACTTCGACGCCCGTACGTACCTCTCGATCGACTACGGCAGCCCCACCAGCTTCGTCCGCGAGGTCCCCGCCACCTTCGAGCTGGTACAGAAGGCTGCTGAGGCGTACCGGTGGAGCGGCGACGGTGCGTACGTCAACGACCCGGCCATGTGGGACTTCTACCGCCACGCCACCAACGAATTCATCGCTCTGCACGACGGCCTCAAGGACAACGGCAGTGTGAAGGTCGCCGAGGGTACGGGCCAGGGCATCTTCCAGGGCACCGCCAGCTACAACGAGCAGAGCGGTGAGCCGCTCGCCGAGGCGGGCGACGCGATCGGCTCCCAGTACCAGGCGTACCTCGCGATGGCCTCGCTCGCCCGCGGCAAGGGTGACCGCACGCTCGCCGCGACGTACGACAAGAAGGCCCAGGATCTGAAGACGTACTTCAACTCGACCTGGAGCGGTACCGGGTCGGCCGGGAACATGGTGCGGGGCTACACCACCGACGGGCGTGCGCTGACCGGCTGGGGCATGGAGAACAGCTGGTTCATGCCGCTGAAGCAGATCATCGACCCCGGCGCCCGCCGAGAGGCCTACCTCGACTACATCGACCAGCAGGCCTCGGGCTCGGGCAAGCCGTCCAACATCGAGGCGATCACCTACCTGCCCGACACCTTCTTCAAGAACAACCGCAGCGACACCGCCTGGAAGTGGATGAAGTACGTCTACGACCAGAAGGACATCCAGCACGTCAACGCCAAGCAGGGCACCAACGGCGACTATCCCGAGGTCTCCTTCACCCTGCTCGGCCAGACCGTCGAGGGCCTGATGGGCGTCGCGCCCAACGCCCCTGCACACGCCCTCACCACCCAGTCCCGGCTGCCGTCCGGCATGGACTGGCTGAAGATCGACGACCTCCGGATCGGCGCCAACACCTTCTCCCTGAGGCACGACGGGTCCACGAAGTCGATGCTGACCCATACGTCGGGGGCGTCCGCCTACACGTGGGAAGCCCGCTTCCCCGGCGCCCACTCCACGATCACGGTCGACGGCGTGCCGTGGCCGGCTCGGACGAAGGTGGTGGACGGGACGACGTACACCTACGCCACCCCGACCGTGGCCCCGGGCCGGACGGTGACGGTCCAGGTGGGCTGAGCGCGGTGCGGAAGGGACCGGGCGAGTCAGGCCCTCGGCGCGGACGGATCGCGGCCGGCATCTACGGTCACCCGGCCCCGGACGCGGGTGCGAGGATGAGGGCCGTGATGAATGGGGTGCTGACGGAAGCTAGCCTGGATGCGGTCGGCCGGTGCCCCGTGCTGGGTCGGTGCTGACTCGTGGGCTCTCGGAGGGGAAACATGCAGGTCGGAGCAGCTAGGTGAGATTTCTGCACACCTCCGACTGGCATCTGGGGCGGTCCTTCCACCGCGTGAACCTGCTCACCGCCCAGCGCGCTTTCCTCGATCACCTCGTCGAGACGGTCCGCACGCACGAGATCGACGCGGTGCTGGTCGCGGGCGATGTCTACGACCGTGCCGTGCCGCCGCTCGCCGCCGTCGAGCTCTTCGACGACGCACTGCACCGGCTCGCCGGTCTCGGCGTTCCGACCGTCATGATCTCCGGCAACCATGACTCGGCCCGCCGGCTGGGCGTCGGCTCCGGACTGATGGAGCGGGCCGGCATCCATCTGCGGACCGACCCGGCCGGCTGCGGCACCCCCGTCCTCCTCGCCGACGCCCACGGCCCGGTGGCCCTCTACGGACTGCCGTATCTCGAACCCGCCATGGTGCGCGACACCCTCGGCGCACGACGGGCCGACCACGCCGAGGTACTGGGCGCGGCGATGGACCGGGTACGGACCGATCTGGCCGGCCGGCCCGAAGGGACGCGCTCGGTGGTGCTGGCGCACGCCTTCGTCACCGGCGGTGCGGTCAGCGACAGTGAGCGCGATATCACCGTCGGCGGGGTCGCCTCCGTGCCCGCGGCCGTGTTCGACGGGGTGGACTACGTCGCCCTCGGCCATCTGCACGGCTGCCAGACCCTCACCGAGAGGGTGCGCTACTGCGGCTCGCCGCTCGCCTACTCCTTCTCCGAGGCCGGGCACCGCAAGTCGTCGTGGATCGTCGACCTCGACGCGGACGGCGCCGTGCGCGCCGAGCGGGTGGACTGCCCGGTGCCACGGCCGCTGGCCCGTATCCGGGGAAACCTGGAGGCGCTGCTCGACGACCCGGCACACGCCCGGCACGAGGATTCCTGGGTGGAAGCGACACTCACCGACACCTCCCGCCCGCACGAGCCCATGGCCCGGCTCGCCAAGCGCTTCCCGCACATCGTCAGCCTCGTCTTCGACCCCGACGACGGGCCCACCCGCTCGCTGGCCTCGTACGCGCAGCGGCTGCGCGGACGCAGCGACCAGGAGATCGCCGAGGACTTCGTGGAACACGTACGGTCCGGCCGCGCGGCCGATGAGCACGAACGGGCCGAACTGCGCTCGGCGATCGACGAGGTACGCGTCGACGACCTGGCGGCCGAGGTGGCGCGATGAGGCTGCACCGGCTCTCCCTCACGGCCTTCGGACCGTTCGGCGGCACCCAGACCATCGACTTCGACCGGCTCTCGCGCGACGGGCTCTTCCTGCTGCACGGGCCGACCGGCGCGGGCAAGACCTCGGTCCTGGACGCGGTGTGCTTCGCGCTGTACGGCTCGGTGCCCGGGGCGCGGCAGAGCGGCCAGGCGCTGCGCAGCGATCTGGCCGATCCGCTGACCCTCACCGAGGTCGTCCTCGAACTCACCGTGGGCGAACGGCGGTTGGAGATCACCCGGCTCCCCGAACAGCCGCGCCCCAAGAAGCGGGGCAGCGGTACGACCAGGGAGAAGGCCCAGAGCAGGCTGCGGGAATTCGTGCCGGCGGACGCCACGGCTGCGGCTGCCGGGGCGGAGGGGCAGTGGAAGGCGCTGAGCCGCTCGCACCAGGAGATCGGTGAGGAGATCGGGCAGCTGCTCGGTATGAGCAAGGAGCAGTTCTGCCAGGTGGTGCTGTTGCCGCAGGGCGACTTCGCGCGCTTCCTTCGTGCCGACGCGGAGGCCCGCTCCCGGCTGCTCGGGCGGCTCTTCGACACCCGGCGGTTCGCCGCGCTCGAAGAGCAGCTGAACGCGCGGCGCAGGACCGCGGCGGACAAGGTCGCGGCGGGCGACGAACGGCTGCTGGCGCTGGCGCACCGGATGGCACAGGCGGCCGGTGAGAGCGCCGATCTCGCCGATCCGTCGGTGCCGGCGCCGGACCGCGCCGGACCGGCGGCGCAGGGCGCACCGGCGCGTGGACGCGGTGCCGTGGCGGCCGG
>NZ_QUAC01000424.1 GCF_003389455.1 Streptomyces inhibens
ACGCCCGCGCCGGCCGCCGAGCCGGAGCCGGTCGCCGAGGTGCCGGCCGCGGAGCCCGCGCCGGCCCGTCCGCGCCGTCGGGTGACCCGTAAGGTCACCGCCCCGGCGGGCTCGCCGGAGACGGCCGACGACTCCGCGGCGACCGTCGTGATCGTCGCGCCGACGGCGGAGCCGGTCGCCGAGCCCGTTGCCGAGCCTGTCGAGGCCGAGGCGGCGCCCGCCGCCAAGAAGACGGCCAAGAAGGCGGCGGCGAAGAAGGCCACCACCGCCAAGAAGGCCACGGCGAAGAAGGCTCCGGCCAAGAAGGCGGCGGCGAAGAAGACCACCACCGCCAAGAAGGCCACGGCGAAGAAGACCACCGCGAAGAAGGCGACGACGAAGAAGGCGGCGGCCAAGAAGACCGCTGCCGCCGAGCAGCCCTCGGCCGCGCAGACAGAGGGCGCGGCGTAAGCCGCTCCAGTGGCCCCGGTGCTTGCACCGGGGCTTCCGCGGAGGACTGAGCAGTAATCCGTGCCCCGGACCGTCAGCGGTCCGGGGCCGGTTTGACCCGCTGGTCAAGGCCCCGTAACCTTGACCGTCGGTGTCTGTGACACCAAACCCCTGAGCAAACACCTCTCGGTTCGCCGAGGGAGGCCGCTCGTCCATTCGGATTCCACGGGCCCTATCCCGAGCCCGTGTGAGCGGCTGGCGTCAGAGGATCGAAACCTAGCGAAAGAGAGTTCCGCGTGTACGCGATCGTGCGCACCGGCGGACGCCAGCAGAAGGTTGCTGTTGGCGACGTCATCGAGGTTGACCGCATTTCCACCAGCAAGGTCGGCGACACCGTCGAGCTCTCGACGCTGCTGGTTGTCGACGGCGACTCGGTCACCAGTGACCCGTGGGTCCTGGCCGGCGTGAAGGTCCAGGGCGAGGTCGTCGACCACCACAAGGGCGACAAGATCCGGATCCAGAAGTACAAGAACAAGACCGGTTACAAGAAGCGGATCGGCCACCGCCAGCTCCACACGGCGCTGAAGATCACCGGCATCGACGCTCCGGCGAAGTAAGGGACTGAGGAGACATGGCACACAAGAAGGGCGCATCGTCCACTCGGAACGGTCGCGACTCCAATGCTCAGCGGCTCGGCGTGAAGCGCTTCGGCGGTCAGGCCGTCCTCGCCGGTGAGATCCTGGTCCGCCAGCGTGGCACCCACTTCCACCCGGGCACGGGCGTCGGCCGCGGCGGCGACGACACCCTGTTCGCCCTTGCTGCCGGTGCGGTGCAGTTCGGCACCCACCGTGGCCGCAAGGTCGTGAACATCGTCCCGGTCGCCGAGTGATTTCGGCCTGACCGAGCGATAGCTCAGCATCAGCATCACTCAGGGGCGGACCGCCTTTTCTCGCGAAAGCGGGAAGGCCGGTCCGCCCTTGCGTGTTAGTACAGAGACATTCGCGCAGTACAGCGACATACCCGTAGTTATCTGGAGGCACCCCCACCATGACCACCTTCGTGGACCGCGTCGAGCTGCACGTCGCCGCGGGTAACGGAGGCCACGGCGTGGCCTCCGTGATGCGGGAGAAGTTCAAGCCGCTGGGCGGCCCGGACGGCGGCAACGGCGGCCGTGGCGGTGATGTGATCCTGGTGGTCGACCAGGACGTCACCACACTTCTCGAATACCACCACCACCCGCACCGCAAGGCCACCAACGGCCAGCCGGGCGCGGGCGACAACCGCGCCGGCAAGAACGGCCAGGATCTGGTCCTGCCGGTCCCCGACGGCACCGTCGTCCTGGACCGCGCGGGCAATGTGCTCGCCGACCTCATCGGCCAGGGCACCACCTTCATCGCCGGCCAGGGCGGCCGCGGCGGCCTCGGCAACGCCGCGCTGGCTTCCGCCCGCCGCAAGGCCCCCGGTTTCGCGCTGCTCGGCGAGCCCGGCGAGGCCCGCGACATCGTGCTGGAGCTCAAGACCGTCGCGGACGTCGCGCTGGTCGGCTACCCGAGCGCCGGCAAGTCCTCGCTGATCTCGGTGCTCTCCGCCGCCAAGCCCAAGATCGCCGACTACCCCTTCACCACCCTGGTGCCCAACCTCGGTGTGGTGACGGCCGGATCGACCGTCTACACCATCGCGGACGTCCCCGGTCTGATCCCCGGCGCAAGCCAGGGCAAGGGCCTGGGCCTGGAGTTCCTGCGGCATGTCGAGCGCTGCGAGGTGCTCGTACACATCCTGGACACCGCGACGCTGGAGGCCGACCGTGACCCGGTCTCCGACCTCGACACCATCGAGGAGGAGCTCAAGCAGTACGGCGGCCTGGAGAACCGGCCCCGGATGGTCGTCCTCAACAAGATCGACGTCCCGGACGGCAAGGACCTCGCCGACATCATCCGCCCCGACCTGGAGGAGCGTGGCTACCGCGTCTTCGAGGTCTCCGCGGTCGCCCACATGGGCCTGAAGGAGCTGTCCTTCGCGCTCGCCGACGTCGTGTCCAAGGCTCGCGCCGCCAAGCCCGTACAGGAAGCCACCCGTATCGTCATCCGGCCCCAGGCCGTGGACGACGCCGGCTTCACGGTCACGGAGGAGGGCGAGAACTTCTACCGCGTGCGCGGTGAGAAGCCCGAGCGCTGGGTCCGTCAGACCGACTTCAACAACGACGAGGCCGTCGGCTACCTCGCCGACCGCCTCAACCGTCTCGGTGTCGAGGACGCGCTGCGCAAGGTGGGCGCGCACGCCGGCGACGGCATCGCCATCGGCCCCGAGGACAACGCCGTCGTCTTCGACTGGGAGCCGATGATGGCGGCCGGCGCGGAGATGCTGGGACGGCGTGGTGAGGACCACCGCCTGGAGGCGCCCCGGCCGGCCGCGGTGCGCCGCAAGGACCGGGACGTGGCGCGGGACGAGGCCGACCAGGAGTACGAGGGCTTCCGGCCCTTCTGACGGGTCCGCCGGGCGGTCCGCAGCACGGAAGAACCACGGAAGAACGGGGAAGGCCCCCGG
Organism: Streptomyces inhibens; assembly: GCF_003389455.1. Taxonomy (GTDB): domain Bacteria; phylum Actinomycetota; class Actinomycetes; order Streptomycetales; family Streptomycetaceae; genus Streptomyces; species Streptomyces inhibens. Next base: position 2,974 of record NZ_QUAC01000424.1, read on the forward strand.
GAGGATCTCCTCCCGGGGGCCTTCCCCGTGGCTCTGTACCGCTGTCGAGGCCGCAGACGGCCCGCTGCGGGCTAGACGGCGGCCGCGGCGTCCGAGGCGCCGTTGGCCTCGTGCCGGGCCGTCTCGGAGGCGTCCACGTCCTCCTGCGAGCGCTGCCCGGGGATACCGGACAGCCGGCTCTCCATCCGGATGCGGCGCTCGTCGGCCTTCGCGCACAGATCCAGCGCGGCCTGGTTGAAGCGGACCGAGGACGGCGGGTCCGACGGGCCGAGCAGATGCTCCTTGAGCTCGGCGCGCTCCGCGGCGAGGGTGTCCTTCTCCGGGTTGCGGACCGCATCCAGCAGACCGGTCACACCGTCCGCCTCGGGCGTGAGGATGGTCGCCGCCCGTACGGTCGGGAAGTTCACCCGGAAGTCGTCCTCGCTCATCCCCGAGGTGTTGGCGACCGCGTACGGCTTCTCGCTGGTCAGGTAGTCCGAGACGACGCTGGAGACATCGCTGATCAGCACGTCCGCCTCGTTGAAGCAGCTGAAGATGCCGGGGCGGGCGGTGGTGATGATCCGGTGCTCCCACTCCGGGAAGGAGTACCAGTAGGCCTCCTCCCAGGCGGTGACGGCGGTCGACACGGCGGCCGCGCGGCCCTCCTCCGGGGTGCCCTGCAGCCGCATCCGCTCCAGCTCGTCCGCGCTCTTGCGGAACGCGGAGGTGGTCAGCGCGTCCAGCTCCTCGGTGCGGCGGGCCAGCTCGGCGGCGGCCTCGGGGCCGGGCCGGGCACCGCTGCGCCGGCCGTTGGCCTCCGTGATCATCGCCTGGATACGGGTGTTGGCGGCGCCCGCACGCGGGTCCACGGAGCCGGTCATCGGGTGCGGCTTGTACAGCAGCCGCACCTTCTCGTCGGCGAGCAGCTCGCGGACGATGTTCTCGCCGGCCAGGATCACCGAGGTGTTGCCCGGGTTGCCGTCCCAGCCCTCCCAGGTCGGGGCGTACAGCACGGTGGTCAGGCGGCCGGCCGGGGCGCTGTCGTGTCGCTGGATCGGCCGGATCGGGGCCAGCTGGGGCCGTCCGACCTCGATGACGTCCTTGTCCTCGACGCCGATGTCGGCGAGCTGGTAGCGGTCACGGGCCGCCGGGCCCGCCACCCACACCTCGTCGTACGCCTTCGCGTACGGGTTGCAGGAGGACAGCTTGTCGCTCTCGCCGTGGTTGGTGAAGGCGTGCTTGATGGAGGGGATACGCAGGATCTGCGAGGTCTTGCCGGAGTTCGCCGGGTGCAGCAGCACCTTGAGCGTGGAGTGCTCCAGGCGCATCAGGTTGGCGACCTTGGGGATGCACACGATCGGCACGTCCGTGGCCTCGATCTTCTGCACCATGAAGCGTTCACGGAGCACGATGATCGGGTTGCCGTCCAGGGCGGCGAGGGTGCTCAGCCACATGTTGGCCTGGTAGGCGGAGGAGGAGCCGCCGGAGAAGTACATGCCGACCGTCGGCCGGTAGTCCGCGAGCCAGTTGTCCAGCCACTCCAGGGCCTGCTTCTCGTCGGCCACCCGCTTCTTGGGCAGCAGCCAGGTGCCCAGGTAGAGCGTGCCGCCGGCGGACAGGGCCAGGGAGACGGCGAGGCCGATGCCGCCCCAGTACGCGTCCGTGGTGATCGAGGTGAGCATCATGCCGACCGTGGTGGGTACGGAGAAGCGCAGCAGCCGGCGGCCCGTCTGACGGGAGAGGATGCGCGGCGGGGCGTCGCACAGCCGCAGCGCGCTCGCGTCGATGTTGCGGGTCACGAACGGCAGGCTGCGGGTCCTGCGGACCAGTACGGCGACCGCCTGGCACACGAAGTGGGTGCCGTAGAAGAGCAGCAGCGTGATGGTGAGCGGCGCCTGCTCCTCAAGCGGGTTGATGCCGTCGATGTGCAGCAGGCCGACCAGTATCAGCATGTCGCGCAACAGCTGGCGCACCGTGACGTCGAACCGGATCCGGCCCAGCACCGCGAGCAGGCCGGGCTGCTTGTGCTGGAGGATCAGGTCCAGACCCAGGTTGACCACGGATGCGGCGATGAACAGCGGGATGACGGGCAGCAGCGCACCGACCAGCTGGGCGGTGAACGCGACCATCATCGCGAAGAGGGCCGCGAGCTGTACGGCTCGGCGGGGGACGATTCCGGCGGAAGGCACGGGGGAGGGCTCCTGGCAGCACGAAGGTCAGGGGGAGGCCGAGGGGGGCGGCCGGGGTCCCGCGCTGCGACGCCGCCGGAGCGGCGAAACGGGACCGATGGACACCCGACCGTATGACCTTGTTGGCCTTGGTGACAATCTGCTGTGGCTCTCATCACCGCGAAAGCGGATCAATCGAACGCAACCTCTTGGCCTCGGCTTCCGTCTTAAGAAAACCCGATCGGGGCGGGCGGAGCGGATCTGCCTGGCCCCTGATTCTTCACGGTGTTGTACCTCCCAAGTGCCGCCGGACCGTCTCGCGGGGCGTCCGCCAGGCGGTATCGCGACGCGCCCGTGGGCCGCTCTGCCGTAGATTGCGCCCGTAGGGACGTCATACGGGGCGGGCAGGGATCCCCGTACAGCGGTGGATCGGCGAGCACAGGGGTTAGTTTCAGTGGCAGGGGCTAGGCAGGAAGTGGCGGACGCCCGCCGGATCGTGGTGAAGGTCGGCTCGTCGTCGCTGACCACGGCCGCCGGGGGACTGGACGCGGACCGCGTGGATGCGCTGGTGGATGTGCTGGCCAAGCATCAGGACAAGGAGATCGTGCTGGTCTCCTCCGGTGCCATCGCGGCGGGCCTGGCGCCCCTGGGGCTGGCCAAGCGGCCCCGCGACCTGGCCCGTCAGCAGGCCGCCGCCAGCGTGGGCCAGGGCCTGCTGGTCGCCCGCTACACCGCTTCCTTCGCCCGCTACGGCCGCCGGGTCGGCCAGGTCCTGCTCACCTCCGACGACACCAGCCGCCGGGCCCACTACCGCAACGCGTACCGGACCCTCGACCAGCTGCTGGCCATGGGCGCCGTACCGATCGTCAACGAGAACGACACCGTCGCCACCGACGAGATCCGCTTCGGCGACAACGACCGGCTGGCGGCGCTGGTCGCCCATCTCGTCCGTGCCGACCTGCTGATCCTGCTGTCCGACGTGGACGGCCTCTACGACGGCGATCCGGCCACCCCCGGCACCTCCCGGATAGCCGAGGTCCGCGGGCCCAAGGACCTGGAGGGCATCTCCATCGGCAGCGCGGGCAGGGCCGGCGTCGGCACCGGCGGCATGGTCACCAAGGTCGAGGCGGCCCGGATCGCGGCCGCGGCCGGCATCCCGGTCGTCCTGACCTCCGCCGTGCACGCCGCGGACGCGCTGGCCGGCGGCCCGACCGGCACCCACTTCCTGCGCACCGGCCGGCGCTCCGCCGACCGGCTGCTGTGGCTCGCGCACGCCTCCACACCGCGTGGCGCCCTGGTATTGGACGACGGGGCGGTGCAGGCGGTCGTCGAGCGGCGCTCCTCGCTGCTGCCGGCCGGCATCGCCTCCGTGGAGGGTGAGTTCTCCGCCGGTGACCCGGTGGAGCTGCGGGACGGCAGCGGCCGCGCGGTGGCCCGTGGAGTCGTCAATTTCGACGCCCGGGAAATCCCTCGATTGATGGGGCGTTCGACCCGCGATCTCGCCCGTGAGCTGGGCCCCGCGTACGAGCGGGAGGTCGTGCACCGTGACGATCTGGTGCTGCTGCACCGCTGAGGCCGCCCTGTCGGTCGTGCGGCACCGCTGAACCCGGTCCCGACCCGCTGCCGGCCTTCATGGCCGTCACGGCCGGAATGCGCCGTCGCCGGTGCGGTGTGAAGACCAGCCTTTCCGCCGGGACCTTGGCAAAAACGCCCCCGCGACGGGCCGCGGGCTGGTCAACTTTGTTGCGGGGGCGCCGTAGGGGAGCGGCGCCCGCAGCGCGCAAGCGCACACGCCGAAGTACGACCGCACCAATCGGCTCCGCACCCGAGCGCGGGGCGATTCGCATCACAGGAGGCCGCCGGTGAGACGAGGGCGCCCAGGGGCACCGCCCCGAGGGTCGGCGGAGCGCACACTGACCAGCGTCGGAACCGGCGAGGACGCCGGCCGGCCGGATGACGACGAGCGCGTGGAGCGGAACAGGACGGCGCGGCCCACACCGGAGGGCGAGCGCCGGGAGGCGTCCCGGCTGTGGCACATCACCCTCAGCGTCTCGGGAGCCGAGGCCCCGCTGAAGGAGGTCCGGCGGGCGCTGGAGCAGCTCGCCCACGACCATCCCTTCCTGCTGACCAGCCGCTATGCCAACGACCACGCCGAGATCCGCTACTGGGAGGAGGCGCGGGACCTGCACGACGCCGCGGCGGTCGCGCTCCGGCTGTGGGGCGAGCACCGCTCCACGGCCAAGCTGCCGCCGTGGGAGATCGTCGGCCTGGAAGTCATCGACCGCGAGACCTACCACCAGCGCATCGCGGAGGGGTACGGCCCGCCACCGGCGTCACCGGTCGGGGTCCATCCCTACTGACGGCCGCCCGCGTCCCGCGCTGTGAGATACCACATGGCCGCAGCCCGCCACCCCGCTAGGCTGCGGCCATGACCAGCAGCGCATCGCACTCCTCACCCGTCCTCGAGACCGCCCGTCGCGCACGGGAGGCGGCCGCCGTCCTGGCGCCGCTGCCGCGTACGGCCCGCGATGCCGCGCTGCTCGCCATCGCCGATGCCCTGGTGGCACAGACCCAGGCGATCGTCGCCGCCAACGCCGAGGACATCGCCAAGGCGCGGGCGGCCGGCACCGCCGAGTCGATCGTGGACCGGCTCACCCTCACCCCGGAGCGGATCGCGGCCATCGCCGAGGACGTCCGCCAGGTCGTGGCGCTGCCCGACCCGGTGGGCGAGGTGGTGCGCGGCTCGACCCTGCCCAACGGTCTCGATCTGCGGCAGGTCCGGGTCCCGCTCGGCGTGATCGGGATCATCTACGAGGCCCGGCCCAATGTGACGGTGGACGCCGCGGCGCTGTGCCTGAAGTCCGGCAACGCCGTGCTGCTGCGCGGCTCGTCCTCCGCGTACGCCTCCAACAGCGCCCTGGTGGACGTCCTGCGGGACGCCGTCCAGAGCGCCGGGCTGCCCGCCGACGCGGTGCAGCTGGTGCCCGGCGAGAGCCGCGACTCGGTACGTGAGCTGATGCGCGCCCGTGGCCTGGTCGATGTGCTGATCCCGCGCGGTGGCGCCTCCCTGATCCGTACGGTCGTCGAGGAGTCCATCGTCCCGGTGATCGAGACCGGCACCGGCAACTGCCATGTCTACGTCGACGAGGCGGCCGACATCGATATGGCGATCGACATCCTCATCAACTCCAAGGCACAGCGGCCCAGTGTCTGCAACGCGGCGGAGACGGTGCTGGTGCACGCCGGGATCGCCGAGAAGTTCCTGCCGCGCGCCCTGGCGGCGCTGACCGAGGCCGGGGTGATCGTGCACGGCGACGCCGCCTGGCAGCAGGCGGGCCCCGGGCTGGTCGCCCCCGCCACCGACGAGGACTGGGCGACGGAGTACCTCTCGTACGACATCGCGGCGGCCGTGGTGCCCGACCTGGACGCGGCGGTGGCGCACATCCGGCGCTGGACCTCCGGGCACACCGAGGCCATCGTCACGACCTCGCAGGCCGCCGCCCGCCGGTTCACCCAGTTGGTGGACTCCACCACCGTCGCGGTCAACGCCTCCACCCGTTTCACCGACGGCGGCCAGTTCGGCTTCGGCGCGGAGATCGGCATCTCGACGCAGAAGCTGCACGCCCGCGGCCCCATGGGACTGCCCGAGCTCACGTCCACCAAGTACATCGTCACGGGCGACGGCCACACCCGCTGAGCCGGCTCCCGGATTCCTCGCCCGCTCCGCTCTGCGTTCTCTGTGCATTCTCTCTGCCCAAAGAGACCCGCCGGGGCTAACCTGGACGGGTGCCGGACGACGTGGGGGGCAAGCCGTTCCCGGACGGCGAAGAGCCCGACGAGCACCACCACGAGAGCCACGGAAAAGCGGACGAAGAATTCGCCTCCGTGGTCTTCGACGAGGAATTCGTCCGGTCCGCACAGGTCCATGAGCCCTCAGCGGTCGAGCGGATGCTGGCCGCCGCCGAGGCGCGCGCCGAGGCCGAGGCGGCCCGCTCGGGGGCCGGTTTCGGTCCCGACGGCGACGACCCGGACGAGACCGGCCACCGCCGTCGCCGCCGCGGCCCGGATACCGACGACTACGAGACGTACGGCGATTACGGCGATTACAGCGAGTACGAGGACGACGGCGACTACGGCGACTACGGCGATTACCGGCCACACAGCCCGTACGGCCCTTACGGCGGGTCGCTGCGCCCCTACCGCGGCAGTATCCGCTGGCATCGGCCGGTCGCCTGGGTGCTGGCCGTGGTCATGGGCATCGGGCTGGTAGCGCTGGCCTTCAGCGCCGTCTATCGGGGCGCCTCGGGGCGGACCCAGAGCCCGGCGCCGGCGCCCACCTCCAGCGGGGTGGACGCCCCCACCACGGGCGGCGTGGACAGCGTCCGTACGGCGCGGCCTGGCCTGCCGTCCTTGCCGTCGGCGGAGCCGGTGCGCCCGTCGTTTTCCGCGATGCCCAGGCCGCAGTGAGGCCGTAGCGCACTGCCCCGGATACGGGCGCCCGAAACGGAACCGTCCGCTGAAGTTGCCCGGCGCCCCGGCGTTTACCTTCGCCCCGGCAGACCTACTCTTGTTGTATGACCGGGCCTGGTGACCCTCCCGAAGGGACGCCCAACGGCGCCTCGGGAGGCGGTGAGGACGAATACCGATCCGTTGTCTTCGACGAATCGTTCGTGCGCGCTGCACGCCTGCAGGAATTCTCCGCCGACGAGCGGCTCGGTGAGCACCATTCGCCGGCCGTCAAAACCCGGCACGCATGGATGCGGCTGGGTGGCTCCCGGCAGGCCGTCCTGCTGGTGCTGCTGATCATTCTCGCCTTCGGCACGGCCGTCTACATGGGCGTACGGCACCCGTACAAGACCCCGGAGCCGGTCCAGGCGCAGCCGCTGCGGTCTGCGGTGGTGCCGCTCGCACCGACCAGGGACGTGCCCGGCGCGTCACCCGAGGACCTCTTCGCGCACAGCCCCGCGGCCGACTACCGGATCGGCGCCGCGGGGGTCAATCTGCCCGCCGTCGCCCGTACGGCGCACTTCTCCGACGGCCAGATCGTCGCCGCCCTGACCATCGCGAAGGACTACCTCGTCCGCTCTTCGCTGGACCCGGCCACCCTCACCGGCGGATCCGTACGACCCGTGCGGCTCCTGCTGGATACCGGCCAACTCGACCAGTTCGACCGGAGCCTGGCGCACCCCGACGACAACGGGCGCCATGCGGCAACCGGTTGGCTGGTCCGCTTTGACCCGAAGTACACCCGGCTCGCCGACCGGGATGTACGGGTCGACGGCACGCTGTCCGCCACGGAGCTGAGCCCGGACGCGCTCGATGTGACCGCCGACTACACCTTCGTCTACGCCGTACGGCCCGCCCCCGGCGCGCAGCAGGACGGCTCCGCCGGCCAGGACATCGGCAAGGCCACCCCGGGCGCCGCCTCGCTGGTCACCGTCCGGCGCGAGCTGCAGTTCCGCCTCACCCGTGACGACCTCAGCGACCACCGCCTGGAGGTGCTGCAGAGCAGCCTGCAGGCCGGGCCGCTGGCCTGCTCCTCCAAGCCGGCCGACGCGCTGCGCCCGCTGTTCGCGGGACAGCACGCCGGCAATGACCGGCCCACGGGCACCGACCCCTTTGCCAGGGACCGGGCCAACCCTTCGCTCTGCGGCGAGCTGGCGCCCTCCGCCCAGCCGAAGCCGAGCCATCCGATCCGCTAGCCCACCAGGGCGTGCCCCAGCCGCTAGGACCCGTCCGACCGCTAGGACCCGTCCGAGCCCTTGGCGCCACCGGAGCCGTTGGCGCCGCCCGAGCTGTCGGGGCGCGAGCCGCCGCGGAAGACCGTGTCCCGCAGCTTGCCGCCCAAATCGCCCGCGCCGCCCGCGATATCGCGCACCAGGCCCATCAGCGGGTCCTTGCTGTTGCGCACCGAGTCGGCGTAGTGCGCGGCGGAGTCCCGGAACGAGTCGGAGACCGAGGTGTCCTTGTCCTCGTCCCGGCGCGGGTAGTGGCCGTCCATGATCCGCTGGTAGTCGCGGCTGGTCGCCCACTTCTTCAGCTCGGCCGCCCGCACGGTCGTGAACGGGTGGCTGCGCGGCAGCAGGTTGAGGATCTTCAGCACGGAGTCGCGCAGATCGCCGCCGGTCTCGTACTCGTCCGCCTGCTTGAGGAAGGCGTCCACATTCATCTCGTGCAGATGGTTGCCGCCGGCCAGCTTCATCAGACCGCGCATCGAGGCCTGCAGATCCTGGCCGACCAGCAGCCCGGCGCGGTCCGCCGACAGCTCCGACTTGCGGAACCATTCGCGCAGCGCCGTCACGATCGCCATGATCGCGACATTGCCCAGCGGGATCCAGGCGACCTTCATCGCCAGATTCGTCAGGAACAGCAGGATCGTGCGGTAGACGGCGTGCCCGGACAGCGCATGCCCGACCTCGTGGCCGATGACCGCGCGCATCTCCTCCTCGTCCAGCAGCTCGACCAGGCCGGTCGTCACCACGATGATCGGCTCGTCCAGACCGATACACATGGCGTTGGGCTGCGGGTCCTGATTGACGTACATCGGCGGGACCTTCTCCAGGTCCAGGATGTAGCAGGCATCGCGCAGCATGTCGTTGAGGTGCGCGAACTGCTGCTCGCCCACCCGCACCGAGTCCGACAGGAACAGCAGTCGCAGACTGCGCTCCGGCAGCAAGCCGCTGAGCGTCTTGAAGACGGTGTCGAACCCGCTCAGCTTGCGCAGCGCCACCAGCGCCGAGCGGTCCGCGGGGTGCTCGTACGACCGCGAGGAAATTCCGGGGAATCGCCGCCGGTCCCGGCTCGGTACGTTTTCGCTGCCGCCTGGGCTCTCCGTCATTGGGGCCTCCCCCTGTTCGACTGCGTGTGTTTCAGACTAGAGGACGCCACTGACAGACGATTGGATGCTCGGGCGTACGCTGGCGATCGCACCAATGACCGCACAGACCCGTACGAAGGACCGCACGGGCCCGTACCCGAGGGAGCGCATCGTCATGCCGCATCCGAGCGTGCTGCTCGCCGCAGTCCAGGAGGGCTCCAGGGCCGACGGGCCCGGCTGGATTCTGCGCACCGTGATCGTCGTCGGCGTCGTGGGTGCCGTCCTGCTCGCCTGGTTCCTGCTGCGCGGCTACGGCCAGGACTGACACACTGACGACCCCCGACGGCCCCCTCCGTACGTGTACGGGTGGAGTCGCCGTGGGCCCGCGGTGAGCCGACGCTTACGATGTGGCGGAAGTCTCTGCCCGACCCCAGCCCGGATTGGTCCTGCCGACGATGAGCCTGCACACCACCGCACAGTCCCTGGCCACCCTCGCCGCCGAACCCGGACACGAGGGCGGTCACGCCAGCCTCAGCCCGTACCTGACCGGCGGCGGCGCCCTTTTTATCCTGCTCCTCCTGCTCTGGATCACCACCCGCTTCAACCGGGACCGCTGAGCCCCGGCACCCGGCCCCCGGCATCGCGCGTCGCCCAGTAGGGTCTGCACGCATGGGAGAGCACACAGGGCCCGTGAAGCGGCGACTCGGAGTGATGGGCGGCACGTTCGACCCGATCCATCACGGACACCTGGTCGCCGCCAGCGAGGTGGCCAGCCAGTTCCACCTCGACGAGGTCATCTTCGTGCCGACGGGGCAGCCGTGGCAGAAGAGCCACAGGACGGTGTCCCCGGCCGAGGACCGGTATCTGATGACGGTCATCGCGACGGCATCGAACCCGCAGTTCTCCGTCAGCCGTATCGACATCGACCGCGGCGGCAAGACGTACACGATAGACACGCTGCGTGATCTGCGCGCGGAGCACCGTGACGCGGATCTGTTCTTCATCACCGGCGCCGACGCGCTCAGCCAGATTCTGACCTGGCACGATGCCGCGGAGCTGGTCTCGCTCGCCCACTTCATCGGGGTGACCAGGCCCGGCCATGTCCTCGCGGACCCCGGGCTGCCCGAGGGGGCGGTGTCCCTGGTCGAGGTGCCGGCGCTGGCCATCTCCTCGACCGACTGCCGGGCGCGCGTCGCCCAGGGGGATCCGGTCTGGTACTTGGTGCCGGACGGTGTGGTGCGCTACATCGACAAAAAACAGCTGTACCGCAACGACCGCTGATACGGGGCTGACGGAAAGGGGCACCGGTGAGCGACCGACAGGATCCGTACGGGCCGCAGGACCCGTATGCCCACGACCCGTATGCCCAGGAGCAGCAGGGGCAGCCGGGCTACACCTACGACGCCTACGGGCAGCCGGTGTACCGCGACGCCGCACAGCCGTCGTACGAGCAGCACCACGACCCGTACGGGCAGCAGACCGCACCGTCCGGCTACGAGGGCTACGACCCGTACGGCGGCCAACAGGGCGGCGGCCAGGGCCCGCAGTCGTACCAGGGGCAGCAGGGCCGGACGGAGTACGGCTATGACCCGTACGGGCGCCAGCAGGTGCAGGCCCAGCCCGGCTACCCCCAGCAGTACGACCCGTACGCCCAGCCCCAGCAGCACCCGTCCCCGCAGCAACAGCCCCACCAGCAGGAGTGGATCCCGCAGCAGGCCCAGCAGTCGCCGTACGAGCAGGTCCCCTACGCCGAGCAGCCCCGCTACGAGGCACCCGCTGCGCCGCGCCAGGACGGGCCGCCGCGGCCGCCCGCACAGCGCCGCGCCCCGTCGGCCGACATGGCGGAGCCGGAAGCCGCGGGCGGCGC
>NZ_QUAC01000426.1 GCF_003389455.1 Streptomyces inhibens
GCCCTGGGCCCGTGCCGGGACGGCCCGCACGCCCGGCCGGCCGCCCGGTCCCGACGCGGGATGCCCCGGTACGACGCGGCCGGGGCCTCCCGCAGGACCACCCCGGCCGCACGCCGGCGGGACGCCCCGCCGGAGGCTGACTAGATGCCCTGCCAGTCCGGCTTCGCGGCGTAGGTGGCGCGGAAGTAGTCGGCGAGCTTCAGCTTGGCGGCCGCGGCCTCGTCGACGACGACCGTCGCGTGCGGATGGAGCTGCAGCGCCGAGGCCGGGATCAGCGCGGCGACCGGGCCCTCGACGGCATGGGCCACGGCGTCGGCCTTGCCCTCGCCGGTGGCGAGCAGCACCAGGTGGCGCGCCTCCAGGATCGTGCCGATGCCCTGGGTGATGACGTGGTGCGGAACCTCGTCGGGACTGTCGAAGAACCGGGCGTTGTCCTCCCGGGTCTGCTGGGTCAGCGTCTTGATACGGGTACGGGAGGCGAGCGACGAGCAGGGCTCGTTGAAGCCGATGTGCCCGTCGGTGCCGATGCCGAGCAGCTGGAGGTCCACCCCGCCGGCCTCGCTCAGCGCACGGTCGTACGCCTCGCAGGCGGCCTGGACATCCTCGGCCGAACCATCGGGCCCCATGAAGGAGTCCTCGCTGAGACCGAGCGGCTCGACCACCTCGCGCAGGACCACTGAACGGTAGGACTCGGGGTGCCCGGCCGGCAGGCCGACATACTCGTCGAGCTGGCAGATTCGCGCCCGCGAGGCATCCACCGCGCCCGCCCGGACCTTTGCCGCCAGCGCCTCGTAAATGGGCAACGGGGTAGAGCCGGTGGCCACACCGAGCAGCGCGTCGGGCTTACGGCGCACCAGGGTGGCGATGGCCTCCGCGATCAGTTCGCCGCCTGCCGTGGCATCCGGAACGATGACAACTTCCACGCTTGGCCTGCCGTTCTGGAGAAAGGTCTCATGTGGTATAGACCAATCTATCAGAGGGCGGGCCTCCGGTCCCGGTGGCGCTTCCGAACGGAGGGGCACGTTTTCCCGACGGTTCGGCGACCAAGGGGCCACCGGCTCGACGGGCGCCCGACGCCTCGTCAGAGCAGTGCGCCTCCCGTCGCATCGATCCACTGGCCCGTCACCCAGCGGCTGTCGTCCGAGGCCAGGAAGGCCACGATGTCGCCGATGTCGGTGGCGTCCGCGATCCGGCCCAGCGGGGATATCGCCCTGACCCGCTGCTGTGCCTCGGTATTGGTCTCGCCCCGCAGCCACCCGGCGTTCATATCCGTGTCCACCGGCCCGGGTGCCACCGCATTCACCGTGATCCCGCGCCGGCCCAGGTCCTTGGCGAGCGTCGAGGTGAAGACATCGATCGCGCCCTTGGTCATGGCGTAGGTGATCAACTCGGGCTTGGCCGCGCCACGCGTCAGCCCCGTCGAGGTGTTGATGATCCGCCCGCCGTCCCGCAGACGGGTGAGCCCCTGCTGGACGATGAAGAACGGCGCTTTGGTGTTGACCGCGAAGAGGTGGTCGAAGTCCTCCACCGTCACCTCGCCGATCGGCTTGAGCGTCCCGTCGAGCGCCTTGTTGATCCCGGCGTTGTTGACCAGGATGTCCAGCCCCTCGGACTGCTCGTCGAACGCGGACCACAGCGCTTCGGCGTCTCCCGGGACCCCGAGCTCGGCCCGGACCGCGAAGGCATGGCCTCCCGCGGCCTCGATCTCCGAGACCGTCTCCTTGGCTGCCGCCTCGTCGCGCCCGTAATGCACGCCGACCCGCGCGCCGTCCCTCCCCAGCCGCTGTGAGATCGCCCGCCCGATCCCCCTGCTGCCGCCCGTCACCAGTGCCGTCTTGCCGCTGAGCGCACCCATGGCAGTGCCCCTCCCTGATTCGTCTGCAGACACGTCGCTGCACCGAGCGCTTTCTGTATCGCTCACTACAGAAAAACCGTAGCATGCGTTCCGTACCGACCGCTATAGAATTCCTGACATGGCGACCAAGGAGACGAAGCAGCGCGGCCGGCCCCGGTCCTTCGACCGGGAGACGGCCCTGGAGCAGGCGGTTCGGTCCTTCTGGGAGCAGGGCTACGAGGCCACGTCCATCTCCGACCTCACCCGCGCCATGGGTATCAGCGCCCCCAGCCTCTACGCCGCCTTCGGCGACAAGCGGGCGCTGTTCAACGAGGTCGTGGCCGAGTACGGGCGGCTCTACGGAGGATTCCTCTCCCGCGCCGTGGCGGAGGAGCCGACCGCCCGCCGCGGCGTCGAACGCGCGCTGCGCGAGGCCGCGGCCGAATACACCCTGCCCGGCCGCCCCCGCGGCTGCCTGGTCATCAGCGCCGCCCTGAACATCTCGCCCGCGTCCGCCGAAGTCGCCGACTCCCTGCGGGAGATGCGGCTGTCGAACGTCCGGGAGATCGAGAGCGCCATCCGCGCGGACATCGCGGCCGGCGAGCTCCCCGCCGATACGGACGCCGGTGCGCTGGCCGCTTATGTGGGGGCGGTCGTCCAGGGCATGTCCCAGCAGGCGCGGGACGGTGCGGAGCAAACGGCCCTGGAGGCGATCGCCGAGCTGGCGATGCGGGCCTGGCCGCGGCAGGCGACGGAGCCGGAGGCCGGCACGGCCGCACGCCCCGCCTCGTAACGCCCCGCCTCGTAACACCCCCGGAAAACACCCGCGGGCCGCGGCGCCGGGACAGGACCCTCAACCTGTCCGGCACCGCAGCCCGGAGCTGACATCGGCCGGTCCCGCCTTGCGGGCGGGAGATGTGTCCCCGTGTGCGGTAGGGGCACGGTCCCGTCCTGGGACCGGTCGATCGGAGGCCTCGGCGCAGTCAGGGCAGAGAGCGCCTTCGGCCTCGTTCCGCTCTCCTGTGCGGGGAGAACGGAGGCTTGTGTGGAATTGTGGACTAGACCATTCTCACTTGTCCATGCCCGTGCAGGCACAACACATACACCGTACGCCGGTAGGCTCCAAAGCGTGCCCTCCATGAACGATCTCGTACGCCAGCACACCGCTCTGAGCGACTCCGACCTCGAGTGGCTCCATCTGCTGGTCTCGGAGTGGCAGCTGCTCTCCGACCTGTCCTTCGCCGATCTTGTGCTGTGGGTGCCTACCCTCGACGGCACCCGCTATGTCTCGGTCGCCCAGATGCGGCCCAATACGGGCCCCACCTCCTACCAGGACGACATGGTCGGCCATCTCGTTCCCCGAGGCCGCCGCCCGATGCTGGACTCCGCCCTGGACGAGGGCCGCATCGTACGCGAGGGCGACCCGGAGTGGCGAGAGGAAGTTCCGGTCCGCGTCGAGTCCATCCCGGTACGCCGCGAGGGCCGGGTGCTCGGGGTGATCGCCCGCAACACCAATCTGCTGACCGTACGCACCCCCAGCCGGCTGGAGCTCACCTACCTCCAGAGCGCCTCCGACCTCGCCCAGATGATCGCTGCCGGAACGTTTCCCTTCCCCGGCCAGCAGGTCGACATGGACGCCTCGCCGCGCGCCGGCGACGGGCTGATCCGGCTCGACGCGGACGGTGTCGTCCAGTACGCCAGCCCCAATGCGCTCTCCGCCTACCACCGGCTCGGTCTCGCCGCCGACCTGGTGGGCCACCACCTGGGCCAGGCCACCGCCGAACTGGCGCCCGCCCGCGGCCCGGTGGACGAGGCGCTGGTCAAGCTGGCCAGCGGCTGGGCCCCCAGGGAATTCGAGGTCGAGGGCGACGAAGGCGTGATCCAATTGCGCGCCATTCCGCTCAAGCCCAAGGGCACGCATATCGGTTCGCTGGTGCTGCTGCGCGATGTGACCGAACTGCGACGTCGCGAGCGTGAACTGATCACCAAGGACGCCACCATCCGGGAAATCCACCACCGGGTGAAGAACAATTTGCAGACGGTCGCCGCGCTGCTGCGGTTGCAGTCCCGCCGGATGGATTCCGAACAGGGCCGCGAGGCGCTCAACGAGGCCGTACGCAGGGTCGGTTCGATCGCGATCGTGCACGAGACGCTGTCCCAGAACCTCGACGAACGGGTCGAATTCGACGAGATCGCGGACCGGGTGCTGGCCATGGTCGCGGAGATCTCCCCGGGCCGGGTGACCACCCGCCGCACCGGGCGCTTCGGCATCCTGGACGCCGAGGTGGCCACGCCGCTGTCGATGGTACTCACCGAGGTGCTGCAGAACGCCCTGGAGCACGCCTTCGACCAGGGGGAGCAGGGCACGGTCGAGGTCGGCGCGGTGCGCGGCGGCAGCCGTAAGGAGCCGCGGCTGCTGGTCACCGTCCAGGACGACGGCCGCGGCCTGCCGGAGGACTTCGATCCGCAGCGCGCCGGAAACCTGGGACTGCAGATCGTACGGACCCTGGTGGAAGGGGAGTTGGGCGGAAAGTTCGACATGGTGCGCGCGCCCGGGCGCGGCACGCAGGTCATCCTCGACGTCCCCGTGCGACCCGAGAAACAGCACTGAAACCGCATCGAGGCCGGGCCGAGACAGGGCCGAGACCAGGCCGGGGCGCGGGACCGGGACCGGGCCGGCGCCGCGCCCCGGGCCGCCGGAGGGAAACCCGCCGGTCCGGTCCCGGCCCCGAACAGCGGCAACCCCCCGAAACAGCAGCAAGCCCCGGACCGAATCGGTCCGGGGCTCAAAGCTATTGCGATGCGATAACAACCGGGCTTTTCAGCGCCGAGGGTGCATCGGGGGTACTGCGCGCTGCGGCTCGGGGGCCACGGGGCTACTGGCTCAGGCGCTGGCGTTGCGCGCCCGGTTGCGAGCTGCACGGCGCTTCATCGCGCGGCGCTCGTCCTCGCTCAGACCACCCCAGACGCCGGAGTCCTGGCCGGACTCAAGCGCCCACTGCAGGCACTGCTCCATGACGGGGCAGCGGCGGCAGACGGCCTTGGCTTCCTCGATCTGCAGCAGCGCAGGACCGGTGTTGCCGATAGGGAAGAAGAGCTCGGGGTCTTCCTCGCGGCAAACGGCGCGGTGACGCCAGTCCATGGCTGCTCCATCTCCTCGTGTGACGGGATCGTTGCTTGTGAATGTGAACGCTTTCACGAATCCCTCCACAAGGGAAGGCCCGATCTCCAGCTGTGAACTGGTGCGGTCCTGTGGAATGAGGAGGAGGATTCGGGCTCTCAAGGGGGCCGGTAAAGCGGCCGTCCCGATCGCCATGAAGAGACTCGCAAACCTCGGCGACGGATACAACCCCTTCCGGAAACTTTTTTTTGATTCCTTGGTGTCGCCTAGCTCACAGCCGTCATTCCAGGGGGTGGAAACCAGTCTAAACGTTCGAGTGAAAGGACTTTGGGCCCTACCACTCACACAATCACACGCAGTGCACGGCGAACGCCTGTGAACGTCACACTCGTACGCAGTCCCAGGTGGTCGCCGTCCATCTGGAACGGCAGTGGAACCTGCGAATGCAAGGTGAAGTTCGTGAGGTCGTGAAGTGAGAGTGCGTGCCGGCCATGGGGCCCGCGCTGCGGTGTTGACGCCAGCAGCTGAGTGGCGTACCGGGCCACCGCGCCGGACGAGAGCTTGCTCAGTGCGAACAGATCGAGGGCCGTGTCGAACGAGGCGTCCGGTGACGGGTAGATCGGCCGATTGCCCAGGTAGGACCACGGGGCGGTGTTGCAGATTATGGCCAGCGCGAGGTTCTCGACGCGCTCCGTGGTGCCCTCGGTCCCGCCCGGGCGTTCGAGGGTGATGACGCCCCGCCCGCGGTTCGCCTCGCCCAGGAACTGGCGTACGACCTGTCGCACGTACAGGGCGTGGGTCGAACGCTTGCCGCGTTCGCGCTGCTGCTCGACCCGGCCGACGACGCCGGCGTCGAAGCCGAAGCCCGCACAGAAGGTGAACCAGCGCCCCGGTACGCCCTCGTCCTCGCTGCCCGGTGTGCCCGAGGCGAGGCCCAGGCCGATGGTGCGCTCGCTGCCGTCGCGCAGCGCGTCCAGCAGGGCGCCGGTCGCCTCCACGACGTCATTGGGCAGCCCGAGCGCGCGGGCGAAGACATTGGTGGAGCCCCCGGGGACGACGGCCAGCCGGGGGTGCGACTCGGGATCGGGGCCGTTGGCCAGCAGGCCGTTGACGACCTCGTTGACGGTGCCGTCGCCGCCGAGCGCCACGACCAGCTCGGTCTCCCCGCCCTCGGTGGCCTGCCGGGCCAGGTCACGGGCGTGCCCGCGGTACTGCGTCTCCGCGACCTCCAGCTTGAGGTCGCTGGCGAGTGCGTGGGTGAGCACTTCACGGGTGCGGGCACTGGTGGTGGTTGCTGCAGGATTGACCACGAGAAGTGCGCGCATATGCAGCAGCGTACCTACCTGCGGGTACCGGTCTCACGCCCAGTCCGGCTCCGGGGCATCCCTGAGGTCCCGGAGCGCCGGCGCTACCCTGCTGGGGTGAGCAGCCAGCAGAAGCAGTCCGCGACCCGAGCCGCCGGCACCCCCGCCGTGCCCGAGCCGACCGGCCCGCGGCCCGCCCGGCTGAGCGCCGCGGCGGCGCTCACCGCGGTCGAAGGGCTCGCGCTGGCCGCCCTCGGTGCGTACATGCTGATCATGGGGCTGGCCGGGTCGCCGGACAGCGCGCAGCAGGCGGAGATGGGCGGGCTGACCGTTCTCGCGCTCGCGGTGCTGCCGCTGGTGGCCGCGCGGGGGCTGTGGCTGCGCCGCCGCTGGAGCCGCGGCCCCTCGCTGATCACGCAGATCGTGGCGCTGCCGGTGGCCTGGACGCTGGTCAACGGCGGCGGTGCGCTGATCGCGGCCGGCGTCGGGCTGGCCGTGGCCGCGCTGGTCGTGCTCGTCCTGCTGGTCAATCCGACGGCCACCGAAGCGCTGGGGATCGGGCCGCGGGAGACCCCTTAGGGACTGCCCGGTCAGGGGCGCTCCGGCGGGTCGGAGGCGGACGATCACGGGCGGACAGGCCCCGGATGCGTGGTGGACCGACCCTGGAACGCGTAGGGGCGGACCTCGGAAAACGTAGGGGACCGCCCCCGGAACGCGTAGGGGGCGGCGCCCGTAAGAGCACCGCCCACCTCGGTCATCCGCCGTTCCTCACTCCTCGACGAGCAGCTTGTCGCGCAGCTGGGCGAGGGTGCGGGCCAGCAGGCGCGAGACATGCATCTGGGAGATGCCGACCTCCTGGGCGATCTGTGACTGGGTCATGTTGCCGAAGAAGCGCAGCAGCAGGATCTTCTTCTCGCGCGGCGGGAGGTCCTCCAGCAGCGGCTTGAGGGACTCGCGGTACTCCACGCCCTCCAGGGCCTCGTCCTCGGCGCCGAGGGTGTCGGCGACGGCCGGGGACTCGTCGTCCGTGTCGGGGACGTCCAGGGAGAGCGTGCTGTAGGCGTTGGCGGACTCCAGGCCCTCCAGGACCTCCTCCTCGGAGATCGCCAGATGCTCGGCCAGCTCATGGACCGTGGGGGCACGGCCGTGCCGCTGGGAGAGCTCGGCGGTCGCCGTGGTCAGCGACAGCCGCAGCTCCTGGAGGCGACGCGGGACGCGGACCGCCCAGCCCTTGTCGCGGAAGTGCCGCTTGATCTCGCCGACGACGGTGGGGGTGGCGTACGTGGAGAACTCCACGCCGCGCTCCGGGTCGAAGCGGTCCACCGACTTGATCAGGCCGATGGTGGCGACCTGGGTGAGGTCGTCCAGCGGCTCACCGCGGTTGCGGAACCGGCGGGCCAGATGCTCGACGAGCGGCAGGTGCATACGGACGAGGGTGTTGCGCAGCTCCGCGCGCTCCGGGGAGCCGTCGGGCAGCTTGCGCAGCTCATAGAACATCGCCCGGGCGCCGCTGCGGTCCTGCGGCTCCTGGGAATGCTGTTGTTCACGCAGCTTGTGCTCGGGCTCCGGCGCATCGTGCTGCTGCGCCTGCTGCCCCTGCTGCTCGCTCTGGTCCATCTGGTCCGCCCGCTCTACCTGCTCCGCCGCATCCAACCGGCCGCCGTGGTCATCTACGCCCACCGGATGCGGCCGGGCCTGCTGCTCGGGGATGGTCGCACTGGACGCCATCCGCCCGCCGCGTTCGAGATCCTTCACGGGGCCCCCTGTTCGGTCATGACGGTCCGGGACCGGCGCCGCGCTCCTTGTACAGACTGATGGTGACCGTACGGTCCTCGGCAACGGTGGAGTCGACCTTGCCGGCAAGTGCGGAGAGCACCGTCCAGGCGAAGGTGTCGCGCTCCGGGGCGCGGCCGTCGGTCGTCGGGGCCGACACCGTGACCTGCAGTGCGTCGTCGATCAGGCGGAAGACGCAGCTCAGCACACTGCCGGGGACGGCCTGTTGCAACAGGATCGCGCAGGCCTCGTCGACCGCGATGCGCAGATCCTCGATCTCGTCGAGGGTGAAGTCCAAGCGGGCTGCGAGCCCGGCCGTGGCCGTACGCAGCACGGACAGGTAGGCACCCGCAGCGGGCAGACGGACTTCCACGAAGTCCTGAGTCCCGGGCTCGCCTGCGATCTGGGACACCCTCACCTCCAAGGTGGCACAAGCTGGTTGAGCTGGAAACGCGCGATATTCGCGTGGTACGGGATATTCGCGCCGGTCCTTTCTCCCCTCCGATGAAAGGAGAACGATTCGGCGCGACACATGGTTCGGCTGTGACGCTATCGCGATCTGCGGGCCGATGTCGCCCGGAAGGAGCACGATCGTCGTCCGGACGGCGATCCGGCCCGGGGTCCCCGGGCGTCATCACTGTCACTGATTGTAAAGCCACGGGTACGGACAGTGGCTAGGGGTCTGCACCGCCAAATCGAGGCTGATTACGCTCCGTTGACGCGCGTGGTGCCCGCAAGGTTGTGCAGCGCCTCTCCAGTGAGCCGGAAGACCGTCCATTCGTCCATGGGCCGGGCGCCGATCGACCGGTAAAAACCGATGGACGGTTCATTCCAATCCAGGACCGACCACTCGAAACGCTCGTAGCCGCGGGCCACGCAGATCTCCGCGAGGGCCGCGAGCAGCGCCTTGCCGTGGCCGCCGCCGCGCGCCTCGGGGCGGACGTACAGGTCTTCCAGGTAGACACCGTGCGTGCCCGTCCATGTCGAGAAGTTCCGGAACCACAGGGCAAAGCCCACCGGGGCGCCGTCCGCCTCGGCGATCAGCGCGAAGGCGGCCGGCTGCGGGCCGAAGAGGGCCTCCTTCAGCTGCGGCTCGGTGGCCTGCGCGGCCTCGGGGGCGCGTTCGTACGCGGCCAGCTCGCCGATCATGGCCAGGATGACGGGGACATCGTCGGGGGTCGCTTCGCGGATCATTCCTGAAGGCTAAACGGACACCTGTGATCGATTCACACCAGTATTTGATCGACGAAGCACCAGCGCCAGGAGTCGCCCGGTTCGAACGTCCGCATCACGGCGTGGCCGGTCTCCTCGAAGTGCCCGGTCGCATGCCTGAACGGCGAGGAATCACAGCAGCCGACATGGCCGCAGACCAGACACAGCCGCAGCTGTACGGGATGGCTGCCGACGGCCAGGCACTCCAGACAGGTGGTGCTCAGCGGGGCCGGTTCGGCGCGCGGCAGTTCGGCAACGTGTGTGCACTCGCTCATGATGGCCAGGTTAGATCGCCGGGACGGCCGGCGAAGGGTACGGGGACGGGACGGGCCGATGGCTGTGATGCCGCTGTTTTTGCTGGTCGCCGGGAGTGCGGCGGTCGCCGGGGTGGCGCGCCGTACGCCCGTCCCCGCGCCGCTGCTCCTGGTCGCCGCCGGGCTCGCGGCGTCCGCCGTCCCCGGCGTTCCGGACTACACCCTCGATCCGCACATCGTGCTGCCGCTGGTGCTGCCTCCTCTGCTGCACACCGCGGCCCTGGACAGCTCGTATCTGGACCTGCGGGCCAATCTGCGGCCGGTGGCGATGCTGTCGGTGGGCTATGTCCTGTTCGCGACGCTCGTGGTCGGCTACGCGGCCTACCTCGTCATCCCGGACCTGCCGCTGACCGCCGCGCTCGTGCTGGGCGCCGTGGTCGCCCCGCCGGACGCCGTCGCGGCCACCGCCATCGCCCGCAGGCTCGGACTGCCGCACCGGATCACGACGATCCTGCAGGGCGAATCGCTGGTCAACGACGCCACCGCGATCACCGCCTACAAGGTGGCGCTGGCCGCGGCCGTCGGCACCGCCGCCACCTGGGGCGAGGGGCTCAAGGAGTTCGCCCTCGCGTCCATCGGCGGCATCGGCATCGGTGTCGTCCTGATGGTGCCGCTGCACTGGCTGCGGGTGCGGCTGCGGGAGTCGGCGCTGCTGGAGAACACCCTCTCGCTGCTCATCCCGTTCGTCGCGTACGCGGCGGCCGAGCAGGTCGGGGCCTCCGGGGTGCTCGCCGTCGTCGTGGTCGGCCTCTACCTGGGGCACCGCTCCTGGCAGGTCGACTTCGAGACCCGGCTCCAGGAGGACGCCGTCTGGAAGGTGATCTCCTTCCTCCTGGAGTCGGCGGTCTTCGCGCTGATCGGACTGCAGCTGCCGGTCGTGCTGAGCGGCCTGGGGGAGTTCACCGGACCGCAGGTCCTGGGGTACGCGGCCGTGGTGTTCGCCGTGGTGGTGCTGGCGCGCTTCGTGTGGGTCTTTCCCGCGACCTTTCTGCCGCGCTTCCTGTCGGCCCGGATCCGTACCCGCGAGCCCGATACGAACTGGACCGCGCCGGTCATCGTCGGCTGGGCCGGGATGCGCGGGGTGGTGTCGCTGGCCATCGCGTTCTCCATCCCGGCCACCGTGCACGGCGGCGGCCCCTTCCCGGCCCGCAACCTCGTGCTCTTCCTGACCTTCACCACCGTCATCGCCACCCTCGTCATCCAGGGCCTGACGCTGCCGGTACTGATCCGCGCCCTGCCGCTGCCCGGCCGGGACGCCCAGGCCGAGACGCTCGCCGAGGCGCAGGCGCAGAACGAGGCCTCGCGGGCCGCCGAGGAGTATCTGGACGAGTTGCTCCAGGACGAGCGGAACGCGCTGCCGGGGCCCCTCTCCGACCGGCTGCGCACCGTCATGGAGCGGCGCCGCAACGCCGTGTGGGAGCGGCTCGGCGCGGTCAACGAGGTGACCGGGGAGTCCGCCGACGAGACCTACCGGCGGCTGGCGAGGGAGATGATCGACGCCGAGCGGCGGGTGTTCGTCCAGCTGCGGGACGCCCGGCGGATCGACGACGAGATGCTGCGGACGCTGCTGCGCCGGCTGGACCTGGAGGAGGCGACGGCCTACCGGGAGGGCGCCTCGTAGACCGGCGGCGCGGGGCCGCGGCTCAGGGCGTGCCGGTGATCACGGCGGCGACGGTGCTGCCGGGGGCGAAGGCGCCCTCCTCGGCCAGCGTCGTCAGCCCGTAGAGCAGCTTGGCGACATAGATCCGCTCCAGCGGCAGACCGTGCCGGTCCTCGAAGGCGTCCGCGAACGCGTCCAGTTCCGGGGTGCGGCGGGCATACCCGCCGCAGTGGAAGCGGTCGTCCAGCCGCCAGTCGCCGCGCGGTCCGCCGAACGCCGCGCGCTGCAGCTCTTCGACCGTCTCCTGGAGGAAGTGCGGGCAGCCGCCCTTCAGGACGGGCAGGCCCAGCGCGCGCTGCCGCGGCCCCAGTCCCGCGGCGAGACCGGCCAGGGTGCCGCCGGTGCCGCAGGCCACCGCGACCGTGTCCACCAGCGTGTCCGGGGTCTCGCGGAGCTCCCGGCCCAGCTCCGTACAGCCTTGTGCGGCAAGGGAGTTGCTGCCGCCCTCCGGTATGACGCGGTACGCGCCGAAGCGGTCGTGCAGAGCGGCGAGCACGTCCGGGTCGGACTTGCGGCGGTAGCGGGACCGGTCGATGAAGTGCAGGTGCATCCCGTCGGCGGCGCAGCGGGCCAGCGACGGATTGAGCGGTGCGCCGGCCAGTTCGTCGCCGCGGACCACGCCGATGGTGGCGAAGCCGAGCAGCCGGCCGGCCGCGGCCGTGGCCCGCAGATGGTTGGAGTACGCGCCGCCGAAGGTCAGCAGCGCCCGCTCGCCCGCCGCGGCCGCGGCCCGCAGATTCGGCTCCAGCTTGCGCCACTTGTTGCCGGGCAGATCCGGGTGGATCAGATCGTCCCGCTTGAGCAGCAGCCGTATGCCGCGGCGCGCGAACGGCTCGTCGTCGATCTCCTGGAGGGGGGAGGGCAGGCGGGGGCGCAGGGCGCGGGGGTCGGGGAGCGGATCGGGGGCGGTGCGGGTCACGCCGTCCATTGTCGCGCGCGCCTTGGCGCGGCGGCGGACCGGCTCGTCCCGCCGGGTGCCGCGCCGCCGCGCTCACCACCGCCTGGTTACTTCAGCCGCTCGCCGATCCGCCGGCGCAGCTGGTCCATCGTGAAGCCGCGCGGATCGACCTTGCCCGGCTGCCACTCCAGATGCCCGATCACCGAGCGTTCGGTCCAGCCGTGCGCCCGGCACAGCGCCGCCGTGGCCTTCTCCAGGGCCTCCAGCTGCGCCTCGGGCCACGGGTCGTGCCCGTCGCCGAGGTTCTCGCACTCGAAGCCGTAGAAGACGCGGTTGCCGTCGGTGTCGGCCTCGTTGTCCGGCGGCAGCCGCTTTTCGGCGATCACCGCGCGCAGCACGTCGCCGTCACCGCGGCCCGCGTGATTGGCGCGGCCGCAGCCCACCAGATGCACCGTGCCGTCCTTGGTGATCACGCCATGGCACAGCGGACCCGGCAGGTCGGGGCGGCCGTCGTAGCAGAGCCGGACGGTGCGCTCGGCGCCGGAGGTGCCGGTGTGGTGCACCATCACGCCGTGCACCGGCCCCCACAGCCCCTGGGCGTCGCGGTTGTGCGTCTTCCAGCCGTCGACCTGCACCACCCGTAACCCTTCGGATGTGAGCGCGTCGAGGAACCGGGTGGCGGACAGCGGTACGGACATGGCCCACTCCGATGCGTGCGCGGCGGCCGCCCACCGCGCACCGCCTCCGCTCACGCTTGTACGGGACATGCCCGCACCGGGGGACGGGAATGCCATTAAACGGATCGGCCGTTCGGGGGCTGTACGAGTGCTTTCGGCCGCCCCCGGAGCCCGGCCCGGTGTCCGTGCGCGCTACCCGCGGTCCGTCCGCGTCACCCGCGCAGGAAGGCGTCGCCGTGCGCGTTGACGTGTGCCTCCAGTGCGTTGAGCGCGTCCTGCGTCGCCGCGGCCGAACCGCTGCCCCGCCGCTCGGCGAAGTACGCGGCGCCCAGCTTCTTCAGCAGTTCATTGCCGGCCCGGTGCTGCTGCACCTCGTCGACCTTCTGCTTGCCTTGGTTGAGCGCACTCTGCGCCTGCTCCTTCGCGCGGTCGAGAAACCCTGACATGTGCGACCTCCGTGAGCTCCGTGTCGTAAGGGATCAACGGCGCGGACGGCCGTGGGGTTCCCGTGCCAGGGTGGGGGATGTGGGCGAAGTGCGCGACACAGGTGAGTCATTCGGCGTATCCGGCGGGTACCGGGAGCGGGCGTCCCTGCTGGCCGGCGCGGTGCTGTGGACCCGCCGCACGCCGTCCTCGACGCGGCCTGTGCTGCCCGACGGCTGTACGGATCTGATCTGGAGCCGGGGCCGGCTGCTGGTGGCGGGCCCGGACACCGGGCCGCACTTCCCCGACGCTCCGCCGCCCGGCACCAGCCCCGAGGGCAGGGGAGGCGCCCCCATCGTCGGGCTGCGCTTCGCGCCGGGCCAGGGCCCGTCCGTCTTCGGCGTACCGGCCCATGAACTGCGCGACCGGCGGGTCCCGTTGGCGGACCTGTGGCCCGCGCACCGGGTACGGGAGCTGACCGAGCGGATGGCGGCGGCCGGGGCGCCGGACGGCGCGGCCGAAGTGGGCCGGCTCCTGGAGGAGAGCGCCGCGGCCCGCCTCCGGGAAGCCGGCGCGGGCACCGGCCGGACCGCCGCCGTCGCCGCGGC
>NZ_QUAC01000425.1 GCF_003389455.1 Streptomyces inhibens
CCACCCCCACCCCCACCGCGGCCGACCTGCCGCCCGTGCAGCTCGGTCAGCATCCGGTACCGCCGCCGCAGGCGGGCGCCGCCCCGCCCGAGGCGCTGTCCGAAGCGCCGCCCGCGCCGCGCCGTCGTGCGGTGAAGTGGCTGGCGCTGGCGCTGGCCGCGTTCCTGGTCGGCGGCGGTGCGACGGCCGGTGCGCTGTATTTCAAGAACCACCGGGGCGGCAGCGACACCAAGGCCGACAAGCCGGCCGCGGTCAAGAGCGGACAGCCCACCCACGGCCCCACCCCGTCCGTGACCCCGTCCCCCACGGTGACCCCGAGCGGCGGGCCGACCGCCACCCCTACGGGTGAGCCCACCGCGGGCCTCCCCGACGGCTTCGTCCAGAAGCACGACCCCTACGGGTTCTCACTCGCCGTGCAGCACGACTGGAAGCGTTCGACCAAGGGCACCCAGACCGACTACAAGGCGCCGGTCGGCAAGTCCTACCTGCGCATCGGCGTCATCGCCAACGCCCCGCAGTCCTCGTACGACAACTTCCTGAGCATGGAGAAGGGCGCCGAGAAGCGGACGAACTACCAGCGGACGGAGCTGCGGAAGAACACCTTCCAGAACAGCGCGGGCGCCCGCTGGGAGTTCACCTACGTCAATGACACGGGGAACACCGTGCACGCCATCGACCAGGCGTATGTCGCCGCCGACGGCACCGAATACAGCATCTATTACGAGTGCCTGGAAGCCCTCTACGACCCGGAGAACGACAAGGTGTTCAGCACGGCGCTGAGCAGCTGGTCGGTCAGCGACGTGGACGTGGACTAGGGCCTGTCCGATGGGTGATGGCCGGGCCCTCGTGCCGCGCACGAGGGCCCGACGCCTCATACCTCCAGACGGTGGCAGTACGCCTCCCGCTGCCTCGTCGGCGTGATCACCGTCTCCTCCCGCCGCATCCCCAGCCGCCGGGTCACCGCGAGCGACCGCTCATTGCGTGCGTCCACCATCGCGACGACCTGCCGGACGCCGGCCGCCCGTACGGAATCCAGTGCGGCCTGCGCCGCCGCCGTCGCATACCCCTTGCCCCAGTACGCGCGGCCGAGCCTCCAGCCGATCTCGATCTCACCGGCCGGGCCCCACTCCCACGGCCACGGCTGTGCGCCGGTGAACCCCATGACCGCGCCGTCCGCCGGATCCAGCAGTGTGTAGAGGCAGAAGCCCAGCTCCGCGTGGTGCCTGCGCTGGCGCGCGGTGAGCTCGTCGTACACCGAGAGTTCGGCGGGGGCGCCGCCGTGGAATTCCATGACATCCGGGTCGTTGAAGACCCGGTGCCAGTTCAGTGCGTCCTCGTCGGTGGGCACGCGCAGCTCGACGGCGGGGGGCGGTGTGGTCACAGGCTTCATGGGACAACCCTTCAGGTTCTGATCACCAAGGCCCCCATAGACTGCACATGCCCAGTGCCGGTCGGCACCCAGATATCCAGATATCGACTTCCGGGAGACACCGCCGTGACCGAGTCCGCGTCCGTGACCGATTCCGTGACCACAGCCCGCTCGGAGTACAGCGCGGATGTGATCGTCGTCGGTGCCGGGCCCGCCGGCTCGGCCACCGCCTACCACCTCGCCAAGTCCGGTCTGGATGTCCTCCTGTTGGAGAAGACCGCGTTCCCCCGCGAGAAGGTCTGCGGCGACGGGCTGACCCCGCGCGCCACCAAGCAGCTGGTCGCGATGGGCATCGACATCTCCGAGGAAGCGGGCTGGCTGCGCAACAAGGGCCTGCGGATCATCGGCGGCGGCTCCCGGCTCCAGCTCGACTGGCCGGAGCTGGCCTCGTACCCGGACTACGGACTGGTCCGTAAGCGCGACGACTTCGACGAGCAGCTGGCCCGGCAGGCGCAGAAGGCCGGCGCGCGGCTCTACGAGCGCTGCAATGTGGGCGCGCCGATCATCAACGAGCTGACCGGCCACATCACCGGCGTCCACGCCAAGCTCGGCGAGCCCGGATCCGATTCCAAGGACACCACCCCGGTCACCTTCCACGCCCCGCTCGTCGTCGCCGCCGACGGCAACTCCACCCGGCTCTCGCTGGCCATGGGCCTGCACCGGCGCGAGGACCGCCCCATGGGCGTGGCCGTGCGGACGTACTTCACCTCGCCCCGGCACGACGACGACTACCTGGAATCCTGGCTGGAGCTGTGGGACCGGCGCGGCGCCCAGGACCGGCTGCTGCCCGGCTACGGCTGGATCTTCGGCATGGGCGACGGTACGAGCAATGTCGGCCTCGGCATCCTCAACTCCAGTTCGGCGTTCCGGGAGCTGGACTGGCGCGAGATCCTCAAGGCGTGGTGCGCCTCGATGCCCGCCGACTGGGGCTACACGCCGGAGAACATGACCGGCCCGATCCGCGGTGCCGCCCTCCCGATGGCCTTCAACCGGCAGCCGCACTACACCAAGGGCCTGCTGCTGGTGGGTGACGCGGGCGGCCTGGTCAACCCGTTCAACGGTGAGGGCATCGCGTACGCCATGGAGTCCGGCGCCATCGCCGCCGAGGTCATCGTGCAGGCGCAGGCCCGCGCCACCTACGCCCAGCGCGAGCTGGCGCTGCAGCGCTACCCGAAGATCCTCAAGGACACCTACGGCGGCTACTACTCGCTCGGCCGCGCCTTTGTGAAGCTCATCGGCAACCCCAAGGTCATGAAGATCGCCACCCAGCGCGGTCTGACCCACCCGCTGCTGATGCGCTTCACCCTCAAGATGCTCGCCAACCTCACCGACCCCACGGGCGGCGATGCGATGGACCGCATCATCAACGGTCTGAGCAAGGTCGCCCCGAAGGCGTAGAACCGCGGGCGAAGAAATTCTTGGCCGCTCCTGTCACATCCTCCGGCCGGGATCCGTCAGTGCAGTGACGACGAGATCTCCCAAGGAGCGCAGCGATGGAAGCACGCATGAAGAACCCCGCGGTGGTCATCCCCGAGGCCATGCAGCCCCTCCTCGACGTGGCCAAGGCGACGCGGAAGGGCGGGGTGCCGGAGTCGACGCTGGAGCTGGTGCATCAGCGCGCCAGCCAGATCAACGGCTGCAGCTTCTGCGTCGACGGGGGCGTCAAGAGCGCCCGGAAGAACGGCGTGAGCGATGAGCAGCTGTTCGCGGTCGCGGCCTGGCGCGAGGCGCCGTACTTCTCGGACGCCGAACGTGCCGCCCTCGCGCTCACCGAGGCGGTCACCCGGCTCGCCGACCGCTCCGACCCGGTGCCGGACGACATCTGGGACGAGGCGGCCGACCACTTCGACGAGAAGCAGCTGTCGGCGATCATCCTGACGATCGGCCTCACCAACCTCTTCAACCGGCTCAACGTCACCACCAAGCAGCTGGCGGGCGCGGGCTGGTAACCGAGGCAGACGCCACTCGCCGGCCATGACCCGAGAGGTAATTGAGTCCTCCTCCGCCCGCCGCGAATCTTGTGAACGTCACGGACACCGCGTGGCACACGACCGTAAACGGGAGGATTCGGCATGTTCTTCGAGACGCATGACGGGACGCGGCTGTTCTACGAGGACTACGGCCAGGGCGAGACGATCGTGTTCGTGGCCAGCGCCATGCTCAACACCGACATGTGGGAGTACCAGATCCCGTTCTTCGCGGAGCGCGGCTTCCGCTGTGTCGCCTTCGACCGGCGGGGCCACGGCCGCTCGGACCGCCCCTCGGCCGGATACGACGTCGACTCGACCGCCGACGATCTTGCCGCCCTGTTGGCGCACCTCGATCTGCGGGACGTCACCCTCGTCGGGCACTCCCTGGGCGGCGCCGAGATCGCGCGCTACCTGGCGCGGCACGGCTCGGAGCGGGTCACCCGTGCGGTGTTCATCGCGGCGATGCTGCCGTTCCTGAAGCAGACGGACGACAATCCGCACGGCCTGCCGGAGGCCGCCATGGCGGCGTCGATGGCGCAGATGCGGGCCGACCGGCCCAAGTGGCTGGCCCGCCAGGCGCAGGCGTTCTTCGCCACCCACCTCGGCAACGAGGTCTCGCCGGCCCTGATCGATCACACCATGGCGCAGTGTCTGTCGGCCTCGCCGTGGGCGACGTTGCAGGCGCAGCGGGAGGTGCTGCACACCGACCACCGGGCCGGGCTGCGCGAGATCGGCATCCCGACCCTTGTCGTCCACGGCGCGGCCGACTTCTCCGCACCGGTCGAGGTCACCGGCCGCCGCACCGCCGAGCTGATCCCGGGCACCACGTACAAGGAGTACCCGACGGCCGGCCACGGCATCTACGCCAGCCATCACGCTCAGCTCAACGCCGATCTGCTGGAGTTCATCAAGGCGTGAGCCGCGGCCGGCGGGTGTCCCGTGTCCGTCAGCCCACTCAGACGCGGGCCGGAGCGGGGAGGCGGCGGGCCGGGTCCGGTGCCGGGAGGTGGCGGGCCGGGGCGGTCAGCCGGTCGGCGCCCGGCGGGACCGGCACCGCCGCGAAGATCGCGTTCTGCTGCTCCTGGAGCTCCCGCACCCTCTCCGGCGGAGTGCCGGGCAGCCGCTGCTCCTCGTACAGCTTGTGCGTCTCCAGCTGCGCCGCCTTGCTCTCGGGGGTGTGGAACTGGACCTCGAAGAGCTGGTGGGAGCGGGGTGCGCGCCAGGCGGAGTTGACCGCCTTGTAGCCGGCGGTCCGGTTCCAGGTGTTGGACCAGCGGGTGCTGTCGTTGCCCCAGGAGGACAGCAGCCCGGCCGCGGAGTCGACGCCCTGGCTGTACCTCCCGGCGGGCCACTGGAGGGTGAAGCGGACCGCGTCATTGATCTTGCCGAGCGAGGTGTCCACGGTCTGCCCCGGCGACTCCTGCATCGAGGTGGCGACCTTGCGCTTGAGCGAGTCCGGGGACTTCAGCCGCTGGTCGAAGCCGATCAGATCGGCGTGGCTGAGCCGGGCGGCCGCGCGGATCTGCGGAGTGATGGAGCGCTCGGCCCGCCGGGCGCGGGCGACGAACGCGTCCACCTTCTTGTTGTCCGCGGCGTTCAGCGCCAGCCCGTCCTGGTGCCAGCCGCCGTCGGGGTCGGTGTCGGCGAACGGGGCGGCGAGCGGGGCGGCGGACGGAGCCGATGCCGTCGCCGTATGGACCGCGCCCAGGCCGAGTGCGGTGGCCAGGGCGGCGGCCGTCGCGGCCCGGGTGACGATCCGGTGGGCGGTGCGATGGGTGTTCATCGGAGCGCGGAGTCCCTCTCTCTGCGGGCGCCGCACGGGGCCCAACGGGCAGATGTGCGGCATATGGCGAGAGATGCAACGGTGCGCACCGGTCATCGGTGGCTCCACGGGCGGCCTTCGGCCCGTACCTGGCTTGATCGTGGCGCTGGACGGCGCGAATCGGCCGCCGGAGAGACCGCCCACTACGGCGAAGGACCGCCTCTCCCGGGCGGCGGGAGGGGCGGTCCTTCAGGGGTACCGGATGCGCGGCGGTCTCAGAGGACGCGCACCGCGCCGGTCGGCATGTCGTAGCTGAGCGGGCGCTCGACGATGCCGGTGCTCGGGTTCTGGGCGCCGATGAAGTTGCCGTTACCGACGTAGACACCGACGTGGTAGGCGCTGCCCGCGCTGCCCCAGTACAGGATGTCGCCGACCTGGAGGTTGTCCAGACCGACCTGGGTGCCGGCGGTGGACTGGTCCTGCGACACACGCGGCAGGTCGATACCGATCTGGCTGAACGCGGCCTGGGTCAGGCCGGAGCAGTCGTACGACGAGGGGCCGCTGGCGCCGAGCACGTAGGCCTTGCCCAGCTGCGCCTTGAGGAAGGCGACGAGCGTGGCGGTGCTGCCGGTGCCGGTGGAGGCGGACGCCGGGGCGGACAGGGTCGACCGCTCGGAGGAGCGCGAGGCACGGGCCTGCGCGGCCTCCTTGGCCTCCTTGGCCTTGCGGGCCTCCTCGGCCTTCTTCTTGGCCTCGGCCTTGGCCTTCTTCACGGCCTCGGCCTTGTGCTTCTCCGCGGCCTTGGCGGCCTTGGTGAATGCACTCTCCTGGAGCGCCTGACGCTCGTAGTTGAACGCGACCTGCTCGGCGGTGTCGGCGCTCCGGGCGGCGCTGGTTGCCAGCGCCGTCGTGATCGTCGGCATCTCCTGGGTCTCGGCGACGGGCTTTTCCGCGGCGTTGGCCGGCACGGTCGCGCCGGTCACCGCGAGGGTGAGGAAGCCACCGGTCACGCCCGCACGCAGGGCCCGCGAGGACGCGGAACGGCGGGGCTTCCGGTGGCTGGGTATGAGTGCGTTCGTGGACATGGCAATAACGGCTATCAGGAGCCGGAGGTTGCTGCCAAGAAAGGTGCAGTGCGCCACACTTGACGCGTACGCGACGAACAAAACGGACTTTTGTCCGCCCGGCGAGCCAGCGGCGCGATGTCCGAATTTCGCGATCATGTTCCTACGCATGGCATTTGGCGCTCCATGCGACCTCGGCGGGGGCCTATCACTTCCGCATCCGCCACGCCAAGGCTTCCCGGGCGTCAAGGACCTAGTGCATGAAATCGCGTGGGATAGGTCACTCTTGAGTGTCCGTTATGTTCCCGTGACCCGGCGCGGGCCGGCCGCTCGTGAATCGGGGCACGCGCCGACGATCACGGTCGGGTCACGGGCGGATCGTGTCCACGGTGTGCGCCTCATATAGCAGTTGGGCGCGTCCAGCACCAATTTGCCTGTAGCGGCTACCACTTGATATTGGCAACCCCGCCCTGACCAGCGGTAACCCATGTGAATGTCACCTCTCGTGATCACTCGCGCGCTTCGCGTATGAAGATCACCGCTCATCCGACTTCATGATCCTTCGCCGGGTGGTGGAGATCACAAAGGCGTTGTTCGACCCCGTGTCGCAGATCACAGACCAGCGGGCATAAGATGCAGGCGGTTCGGGCTTGTGAACTGCCTCACATATGCACGATCTCCACGGGGCAGCCAGAGGGCCCGAGCGGACCGCCATCCAGTCATCGTCGACTGAAGGGAGCGAGGACGGTGAACGCTTACGCGCCCATCCTCGTACTGGGAGCCCTCGGGGCAGGCTTTGCGATCTTCTCCGTCGTCATGGCCACCCTCGTCGGACCCAGGCGCTACAACCGGGCCAAGCTCGAGGCGTACGAGTGCGGAATCGAGCCGACGCCACACCCTGCCGGTGGCGGTCGCTTCCCGATCAAGTACTACCTGACGGCGATGCTCTTCATCGTCTTCGACATCGAGATCGTCTTCCTCTATCCCTGGGCCGTCACCTTCGACGCCCTGGGGCTTTTCGGGCTCGTCGAGATGCTCCTCTTCGCGCTCACCGTCTTCGTCGCCTACGCCTATGTATGGCGTCGTGGCGGCCTGGAATGGGACTAGGGGTCACACATGGGACTTGAAGAGAAGCTGCCGAGCGGCTTTTTGCTGACCACTGTCGAGCAGGCCGCGGGCTGGGTGCGCAAATCATCGGTCTTCCCGGCGACCTTCGGGCTGGCCTGCTGCGCCATCGAGATGATGACGACCGGCGCCGGGCGCTACGACCTGGCCCGCTTCGGCATGGAGGTCTTCCGCGGCTCACCGCGGCAGGCGGACCTGATGATCGTGGCCGGCCGGGTGAGCCAGAAGATGGCGCCCGTTCTGCGGCAGGTCTACGACCAGATGCCGAACCCGAAGTGGGTGATTTCCATGGGGGTTTGCGCCTCATCAGGCGGAATGTTCAATAACTACGCGATTGTCCAGGGCGTCGACCACATCGTCCCCGTCGACATCTATTTGCCGGGCTGCCCGCCGCGTCCCGAGATGCTGATGGACGCGATTCTCAAGCTTCACCAGAAGATCCAGAACACCAAGCTCGGGGTCAATCAGCAGCAGGCCGCCCGCGAGGCGGAGGAAGCGGCGCTCAAGGCGCTCCCGCTGATCGAGATGCCCCTCTCGTCCGGGAAGAAAGGGCTGCTGCGGTGAGTGAGCAGAAGAACCCCGAGCGTCCCGGCGAGCCGAACGGCCAGGAGGAGGCCGTTCCGGCGCAGCGCGACGACACCGGCGAGGTGATCGGCACCCGCCGCGGCATGTTCGGCGCCAACAACGGCGGCGACACCACCGGCTACGGCGGCCTCGTACGGACCGTCCGGCTGCCCGGCGCGAGCCTGCGCCCGTACGGCGGGCCACGCGCCGAGGGAGCCTACGGAGAGTTCGACGAGATCGCCGACGAGCTGGAGGGCGCCCTCGACGAACAGGGCCTGATCCCCGAGAACGTCATCACCAAGACCGTCGTCGACCGCGACGAGCTGACCTTCCACATCGAGCGCGAGTATCTGCCGACCGTCGCCAAGACGCTGCGCGACGACCCCGCGCTGCGCTTCGAACTGTGTACGGGCGTCAGCGGGGTGCACTTCCCCGGCGACCAGGGCCGCGAGCTGCACGCCGTCTACCACCTGCGCTCGATCACCCATAACCGGCTCATCCGGCTGGAGGTCTCCGCCCCGGACGCCGACCCGCACATCCCCTCGCTCGTCGACGTCTATCCGACCAACGACTGGCACGAGCGCGAGACCTACGACTTCTTCGGAATCGTTTTCGACGGCCACCCGGCGCTGACCCGGATCATGATGCCGGACGACTGGCAGGGCTTCCCGCAGCGCAAGGACTACCCGCTCGGCGGCATCCCCGTCGAGTACAAGGGCGCCCAGATTCCGGCTCCCGACCAGCGGAGGTCGTACAGCTGATGACTACTGCACCGCACTCCCACTCCTCGAACGGCCACCGCACGTCGAGCGACTTCGACACGCAGGAGTCCCTCGCCCGCGAGACCACCGAGGGCACCGTCTACAACGTCTCCGGTGGTGACTGGGACGAGATCGCGGCCGCCGCCGTCAAGTCCGACGACGAGCGGATCATCGTCAACATGGGGCCGCAGCACCCCTCCACGCACGGCGTGCTCCGGCTGATCCTGGAGATCGACGGCGAGACCGTCACCGAGGCCCGCTGCGGCATCGGCTATCTGCACACCGGCATCGAGAAGAACCTCGAATACCGGACCTGGACGCAGGGCACCACCTTCGTGACGCGGATGGACTACCTCACGCCGTTCTTCAACGAGACGGCCTACTGCCTGGCCGTGGAGAAGCTGCTCGGCATCACCGACGACATCCCCGACCGGGCCACGGTCATCCGCGTGATGCTGATGGAGCTCAACCGGATGTCCTCCCACCTCGTGGCCATCGCCACCGGCGGTATGGAGCTGGGCGCCACCACGATCATGATCTACGGCTTCCGTGACCGTGAGCTCATCCTCGACATCTACGAGCTGATCACCGGCCTGCGGATGAACCACGCCTACATCCGGCCCGGCGGCCTCGCCCAGGACCTGCCCCCGGGCGCCGTCGACCAGGTGCGCGCCTTCATCAAGAAGATGCGCAAGAACCTCCCCGAGTACGACAAGCTCGCCACCGGCAACCCCGTCTTCAAGGGCCGCATGGAGGGCATCGGCTATCTCGACCTGGCCGGCTGTATGGCCACCGGCGCCACCGGGCCGATCGTGCGCGCCGCCGGACTGCCGCACGACCTGCGCAAGACGCAGCCGTACTGCGGCTACGAGAACTACGACTTCGAGGTGCCGACCGCCGACACCTGCGACTCCTACGGCCGGTTCCTGATCCGGCTGGAGGAGATGCGCCAGTCGCTGCGGATCGTCGAACAGTGCCTGGACCGGCTGGAGCCCGGCCCGGTGATGGTCGCGGACAAGAAGATCGCCTGGCCCGCGCAGCTGGCCCTCGGCCCGGACGGCCTGGGCAACTCCCTCGACCACATCAAGAAGATCATGGGCACCTCGATGGAGGCCCTGATCCACCACTTCAAGCTGGTGACCGAGGGCTTCCGGGTCCCGCCGGGACAGACCTACGCCGCCGTCGAGTCACCCAAGGGCGAGCTGGGCGTGCATGCGGTCAGCGACGGCGGCACCCGCCCCTACCGGGTGCACTTCCGCGACCCGTCCTTCACCAACCTGCAGGCCATGGCGGCGATGTGTGAAGGCGGCCAGGTCGCCGACGTCATCGTCGCCGTCGCGTCCATCGACCCCGTGATGGGAGGCGTCGACCGGTGAACGCCACTCCGGCAAACCACGACGTGCAGCTGGGGATGCCCGCACTCCCCGCCCCGGACTACCCGGCGGACGTACGGGCCCGGCTGGCAGCGGACGCCAAGGAGGTGATCGCCCGCTACCCCGACTCGCGCTCGGCGCTGCTGCCGCTGCTGCACCTCGTCCAGGCCGAGGAAGGGCATGTCACCCGCACCGGCATCCGCTTCTGCGCCGAGCTGCTCGACCTCACCACCGCCGAGGTCACCGCCGTCTCGACCTTCTACTCCATGTACCGACGCAAGGCCGGCGGCGACTATCAGGTCGGGGTCTGCACCAACACGCTGTGCGCGGTGATGGGCGGCGACGCCATCTTCGAGGAGCTCAAGGAGCATCTCGGCGTCGGCAACGGCGAGACCACCGAGGACGGCACCGTCACCCTCGAACACATCGAGTGCAACGCCGCCTGCGACTTCGCCCCCGTCGTGATGGTCAACTGGGAGTTCTTCGACAACCAGACGCCCCGGTCCGCCAGGCAGCTCGTCGACGACCTGCGGGCCGGCCGGACCGTTGAGCCCACCCGCGGCGCACCGCTGTGCACCTTCAAGGAGACCGCGCGGATGCTCGCCGGATTCCCGGACGAGCGGCCGGGCGCCGTCGAGGCCACCGGAGGCGCCGGGCCCGCCTCGCTGATCGGGCTGCGGCTCGCCAGGGGCGAGGGCGCCCCCGGCCGCGGCGCCGACCATGTCATCGCGCCGCGCACCACCGCCGACGGCCCGACCGAAGAACCCCCCTCCGGCCACCCCTCCGGCCAGGCACCCCCGGGTCACCCGAGCTCACACGACGCACCGCACGAAACCTCGGCCTCCGACAAGCAGCACCCGGCCGGCCCGAGCGCAGAGGAGGGGGAGTGATGACCGTGGCAGCCGAATATGGGGGCGCCCCCCGGCCGGAGACCGGTGGAGAGTCGAGCCCCGAAAAGCTCCTCGTGCCCGTCCTGTCCGCCTTCTGGGACCAGCCCGAATCCTGGACGCTGGAGACCTACCGCCGGCACGAGGGCTACGAGGGCCTGCGCAAGGCGCTCGCGATGCCCCCCGACGACGTCATCGCCTACGTCAAGGACGCCGGGCTGCGCGGCCGCGGCGGCGCGGGCTTCCCGACCGGCATGAAGTGGCAGTTCATCCCGCAGGGCGACGGCAAACCGCACTATCTCGTGGTCAACGCCGACGAATCCGAGCCCGGGACCTGCAAGGACATCCCCCTTCTCTTCGCGAACCCGCACTCCCTCATCGAGGGGATCGTGATCGCCTGTCATGCGATCCGCTCGAACCACGCCTTCATCTATCTGCGCGGTGAGGTCGTGCCCGTCCTGCGGCGGCTGCACGAAGCCGTACGCGAGGCGTACGCGGCGGGCTACCTCGGCAAGAACATCCTCGGCTCGGGACTCGACCTGGATGTGATCGTGCACGCGGGCGCCGGCGCGTACATCTGCGGTGAGGAAACCGCGCTGCTCGATTCCCTGGAGGGCCGTCGCGGACAGCCCCGGCTGCGTCCCCCCTTCCCGGCGGTGGCCGGCCTCTACGCCTGCCCCACTGTCGTGAACAACGTCGAATCCATCGCGTCGGTTCCCGCGATCATGAACAAGGGCAAGGACTGGTTCAGGTCGATGGGCAGCGAGAAGTCCCCGGGCTTCACGCTCTACTCGCTCAGCGGCCATGTCACCAACCCCGGCCAGTACGAAGCCCCGTTGGGCATCACCCTGCGCCAGCTGCTCGACATGAGCGGCGGTATCCGCCGCGGCCACCGGCTGAAGTTCTGGACGCCCGGCGGCTCCTCGACGCCGATGTTCACCGACGAGCACCTCGACGTCCCCCTCGACTACGAGGGCGTCGGCGCGGCCGGCTCGATGCTCGGCACCAAGGCGCTGCAGTGCTTCGACGAGACCACCTGCGTCGTACGGGCGGTCACCCGCTGGACCGAGTTCTATGCGCACGAGTCCTGCGGCAAGTGCACGCCCTGCCGCGAAGGGACCTACTGGCTGGTGCAGTTGCTGCGCGACATCGAGGCCGGCAAGGGGCGGATGGACGACCTCGACAAGATCGACGACATCGCCGACAACATCAACGGCAAGTCCTTCTGCGCCCTCGGCGACGGCGCCGCCTCGCCGATCTTCTCCTCGCTCAAGTACTTCCGCGAGGAGTACGAGCAGCACATCACCGGCAAGGGCTGCCCCTTCGACCCCGCCAAGTCGACCCTCTGGGCCGACAACGACGCTCACCTGGGGGTGAACGCATGACCGTCGCCACGAACGCTCCCTCGGGGGGCGGCGATGCGGTGATCCCGCCGGAGGACCTCGTCACCCTGACGATCGACGGCATCGAGATCTCCGTCCCCAAGGGGACGCTGGTCATCCGCGCCGCCGAACTCCTCGGCATCGAGATCCCGCGCTTCTGCGACCACCCGCTGCTGGACCCGGCGGGCGCCTGCCGGCAGTGCATCGTCGAGGTCGAGGGCCAGCGCAAGCCGATGGCCTCCTGCACCATCACCTGCACCGACGGCATGGTCGTCAAGTCGCAGCTCACCTCCCCGGTGGCCGAGAAGGCCCAGCGCGGGGTGATGGAGCTGCTGCTGATCAACCACCCGCTGGACTGCCCGGTCTGCGACAAGGGCGGCGAGTGCCCGCTGCAGAACCAGGCGATGCAGGTCGGCGACCCGGAGTCGCGCTTCGAGGGCAAGAAGCGCACCTTCGCCAAGCCGGTGCCGATCTCCACCCAGGTGCTGCTGGACCGCGAGCGGTGCGTGCTGTGCGCGCGCTGCACCCGCTTCAGCAACCAGATCGCCGGCGACCCGATGATCGAGCTGGTCGAGCGCGGCGCCCTCCAGCAGGTCGGCACCGGAGAGGGCGACCCCTTCCAGTCGTACTTCTCCGGCAACACCATCCAGATCTGCCCGGTCGGCGCGCTCACCTCCGCCGCGTACCGCTTCCGCTCCCGCCCCTTCGACCTGGTCTCCTCGCCGTCGGTGTGCGAGCACTGCGCGGGCGGCTGCGCGACCCGTACGGACCACCGGCGCGGCAAGGTCATGCGGCGGCTGGCCGCCAACGACCCCGAGGTCAACGAGGAGTGGATCTGCGACAAGGGGCGGTTCGCCTTCCGCTACGCGCAGCAGCGCGACCGGCTGGAGCACCCCCTGGTACGCAACCGGGAGTCCGGTGAACTGGAGCCGGCGAGCTGGCCCGCGGCCCTGGAGGCGGCGGCCCGCGGACTGGCCGCGGCCAAGGGCCGCACCGGCGTGCTGACCGGCGGCCGGCTGACCGTCGAGGACTCCTACGCGTACGCCAAGTTCGCCCGGATCGCCCTGAACACCAATGACATCGATTTCCGGGCGCGGGTGCACAGCGCCGAGGAGGCCGACTTCCTGGCGGCCCGGGTCGCCGGCCGCGGCCGGGACCTGGACGGCAGCGGCATCACGTACACCGCGCTGGAGAAGGCGCCGGCCGTTCTGCTGGCCGGTATCGAGGCCGAGGAGGAGGCCCCCGGGGTCTTCCTGCGGCTGCGCAAGGCGCACCGTAAGGGCGGGCAGCGCACGTACGGGCTGGCCGGTTACGCCTCCCGCGGGCTGATCAAGGCCGGCGGCACACTGCTGCCGGCCGCGCCCGGCACCGAGACCGAATGGCTCGACGCGCTCGCGGGCGGCGTCGGCCTGGAGGGCGAGGGGCTCGCCGCGGCCGAGGCGCTGCGGGCGGACGGCTCGGTGATCATCGTCGGTGAGCGGCTGGCGTCGGTGCCCGGCGCGCTGACCGCCGCGCTCCGCGCCGCCACCGCCACCGGCGCCCGGCTGGTGTGGATCCCGCGGCGGGCGGGCGAGCGCG
>NZ_QUAC01000427.1 GCF_003389455.1 Streptomyces inhibens
ACCCGGCACGGTCCGGCGGCGGCCCGCCTCGTCCGTGGCCGCCCGGCGGCCTCGCCGCCCGCCTCGACGCCGGCCCGGGCGATCCGCGCCAGCTCGTCGCGCAGCTCCGCGATCCGCTCCTCGGGCTGTGCGTAGCTGATGCCGCCGGGACCCACGGTGGCCAGCGCCTCGGCGAGCACCTCGGGGTCGGGCTCCCCGGCGCGGCCGAGCCCCTCCCGCCGCTGTACGAATCCCATCGTGAAGGCGGTCAGCCAAGTCCCCTTCGCGGCGGCGGGGGTGGCGGCTTCGGCCATTCCCGCGATGGCTGATTGCAGCCTTTCGATACGCACGCCGCAGCCTTCGAGGTACTGCGCGCAGTCGAGGTGGAGCCAGCGCCCGGGATCGGGTCCGTCGAGGCGTACCGCGCATTGCGCCACGCCGTGTTTGAAGAACGGCAGGACTTTCAGGCCGGTCAGCCGGGTTTCTTCACGACCGGGCATGTCCGACGGGAGAAAGCACACCGAACGGCGTGGTCCACGGAAGGCGTTGCCGGAGATGCTGCCGTGGTCCTCGTGTTCGGCGAGGCTGGGCACGGATACGTACGAAGGGATTCCATTGGCGCGTAAGTACCTGTACATCAGTATGTCGTCGGGCCAACTGTCAAGATGGCGTCGGCCAAAAGCCACGAATCCATCGGCGACGCGCCTCGGCAGAATGATGGCCACACACGGAAAGTACTCGTTGACGGCGCCCACCCACCGCGCCCCCGCCATGGCCCCAAAACGTACCGCGGCGCCGTTTCTTGAGTCCCACAGGGCGAAAAGCGCGAGCGCCGCGTCCGGCATCTCTTCGATCGCCGCCCGGGCGCGCTCGAAGAACGTATCGGAAAGGATCATGTCGTCCTGGACGACGAGCTGATGGGTGGCGCCGTCCTCGATGGCCGACCATGCGCACAACGCCGTACGCAGCACGGACGGCCGGCCCGCCGGATCCGGGTCCATGACGACCCGTAACGCCCCCGGCGGCGCGGCCTGCGCCAGGCTCTCGGCCGCCGCACGGCGTTTGGGGTGGGTCATCACGGCGCCGCTCAACCGATAACGCGTCATTAATTCCTCCGCAACATTCCGCAGCCCCGGGCAATCCGGCACAGGTGATTCCGGACAGTACGGCCGTCGCACTCGGCGCCGCAAGACTGCCGAAATGGCGCTCTGGTAGCGGCATTCGGCGCCCGACATGCTGACCGCTGGCAACGATCCGGCGATCTCATGTGCGGTGAGAGGATTCCATGTCTCAGACGGTGAACGGAAATGGCGCGGTAAGTGCGCCACGCAACGCCCCGGAGGAAACGGTTGCGGCCCGGCTGGAAAAACTGCGGGATGCGCGTGTGGTGGTCACCGGTGGCGCCGGTCTGGTGGGCAGCCGGCTGGTCGCATTATTACGTCAGGCCGACGCCGAGGTAACGGTGCTGGACCGCCTGGACGCATATCCGGAATCGGCGCACACCGCATTGTTCGGTGTGGAGAATCTCGGGGTGCGGGTGGTCGTCGGGGATATCTGCGACCGCGAGGCGGTGCGCCGGGTGATCGCCGACGCCGACTTTGTGGTGCATGCCGCCGCGTACGCCGATGTCGCCGCGTGCACCAGACGGCCCGACATCGCCTTCCGGGCGAACGTCCAGGGCACCCAGGTGGTGCTGGAGGAGACCGCCGCCTCCAAGGCCCGGCGGCTGGTGCTGGTGTCGTCGGCCGCGGTGTACGGCGACGGTGATCCCGCGATCCGGGGGCCGCAGGTGTTCCACGAGGACCAGCGGCTGCTCCCGGTGTCCGTGTATGCCAACTCCAAGCTCTGGGCCGAGCATCAGACCCGGCTGCTGCTCGGCGGTCCGGACGGTCCGGAGTACGCGGTGCTGCGCTACTTCTCCGTCTACGGCGATCCGCAGATCCCCAAGCCCGGCAGCCATTCGTGGATGGTGGCGTGGCTGTCGATGCAGGCCCGGCTCGGCCGGCCGATGCGGCTCAACGGGGGCGGCGTACAGGTGCGGGACCTGGTGCATGTCGAGGATGTGGCCGCGGCCACCGCACTGGCGCTGATCGAGGAGCGGATGGCCGGACAGACCGTCAACGTGGGGACCGGGGTGCCCACTTCGGTGCGCGAGGTGGGCGAGCTGATCGCACCACACTTTCCCCGCTCCCGGTTCATCACCACCCCGATGCCCGAGGGTGATCCCCTGGGCGGTTACGCCGCGACGGACCACTCCCGTGAGCTGCTGCGCTGGAAGCCGCGGATCGATGTACGCGCGGGTGTGGAGCGCTACGTGCGCTGGCTGACCGCCACCCCGCACGCGGTGCCCGGCTGGCTGGCCGCCGAACCGGCCGCATGACAGCCTGCTCCCGGAATCCGGACAGGGCACCACGAAAGGTGACACACAGATGAGTTATGTCGGCTCGTACCTCTGGTCCCTGCGGCAGAAGGTGGGCACCCGGCGGCTGCTCGTACCGGGCGCCCAGGTACTGCTGCTGAACGACGCCGGCCACGGTCTGTTCCAGCAGCGCGTCGACAACGGCGTATGGGAGCTGCCGGCGGGGGCGTGCGAGGAAGGCAGCGACTTCGCCGGCACGGCCGTACGCGAGCTGGCGGAGGAGACCGGACTACGGGTCGAGCGCGCGGATCTGGAGGCCTTCGGCTCGCTCTCCGACCCGGACGTCCACACGCTCACCTACCCGAACGGGGATGTCACCCACTGTTTCGCGCTGTGCTTCGTGGCCCGCCGCTGGTCGGGCGAGCCGTCCCCGGGCCGGGACGAGGTGACCCAAATGCGGTTTTGTGCGCTCACGGATCCGCCCGGCCCGCTGCATCCGCCCACCGCTGTGGTCCTGGAGATGTTCCGGGAGTTCAGCTCGACCGGAAGGTTCCAGGCCCGATGAACGCGAAGAGAGCGGGGCAAGCGGTGAGACCGGCGAAAGCGGAGCGAGCAGTGACAGCGGGAGCGGCGGTGGTGCCGTGCCGGGCGTGTCTGTCCGGGGAGGATCTGGACTGGCTGGGCGGCCGGTCCGTCAGCCTGGCGCTGGATCTGACGACCTCGGTCGCGTTACGGCCGCCCGCCGCCCGTCCCCCGGGCGCGGCGGAGGGCGACGGCGGGGCCGGGAGCTGGGCGGACGAGGTATGGGCGTTCCTGCGCCAACGGCTGTCCGGGCTGGGCCCGCGGCCCCCCGCGGTGACGGTACGCAGCCAGGCACCGGCGGCGAGCGGACTGTCGTCGTCCACCGCGCTGATCGTGGCGCTGTTCCGGGCGTTCACCGACGCCTGCGCGCCGGCCGGCGGCGTCTGCGCGCGGACGCTGGCGCAGTGGGCGTACGAGTTCGAGTTCGCGGTCTTCAACGGTGGCGGGATGGATCATCTCGCCGTCATCGCGGGCGGTGCGCTGCTGCTCGACGGGCGGACGACCGGCCTTCCGGAGATCCGAGGCCGCGCGGAGTTCCCTCGTGACTGGGCCGTAGTGGTCGTCGACTCGGCCACCAAGAAGGACACCAGCGACCATATCCGTGTCGTACGCGATCAACTCGCGACCGGCGACGCCCGGCTCGCGGCGTACATGGAGCGGTCCGATGCGGCGTCGGCAGCGGTGTGGGACGCCGTGCACCGCCACGATCTCACCGCGCTCGGTACGGCGATGAGCGCGGCGCACGACGCGATGCGCGACCTGCAGAGGATGTC
This sequence comes from Streptomyces inhibens, assembly GCF_003389455.1. GTDB lineage: Bacteria > Actinomycetota > Actinomycetes > Streptomycetales > Streptomycetaceae > Streptomyces > Streptomyces inhibens. Next base: position 3,694 of record NZ_QUAC01000427.1, read on the forward strand.
GACGCCCCTGCTGGAGGAGCTGCGGGCGCTGGCCCTGCGCTCCGCCGGCCTGCCGCTGAAGCTGAGCGGGGCCGGCGGAGGCGGCGCGCTGGTCGGCGTCTGCCCGGCGGCGGAACAGGAGCAGATCGTGGCACGCCTGCGGCAGGCGCTGCACGGTACGCATCCGCGGGCCCGAGTGATCCCCACCCGGGCGGCCACAGGCCTCGCCCCGGAGATCGCCGGACGGCCAATGCCCTAGGGGCCGGCCCTAGATGAACGGGTCGTAGTCGCTGCCGGGCTCCGGTGCCGCCACCGTTCCCGCCCCGATCTTGTCGAGTTCGAGGTTGGAGCGGTGGCGCGCGCAGTGGAAGCGGCAGTCCCGGCTCGGGTCCACCACGCCGCGGTCGGAGCTGCGCCAGATCTCCGCCAGGCTGTCGGTCACCGCGTCACCGATCCTGGCTCCGGCGTTCCCCCGGTGGTAGGAGCAGACGTACACCCCGGACGGGGTCACCAGGGTGCGCAGCTCGGCGACCCGGCAGCGGTGGTAGTCCTTCTCCTGTACGGGGCCGACCCGGGCCCGCAGGGAGGTCAGGGTCGAGGAGTTGACGATCTCGAAGGTGTCGTCCTCCCACTTCGCGGCCTGGTGCAGCTGGTCCTCGACGGAGCCGAGGACCTCCGCCGGCACCTGGACGACATGGTGTCCGTCGTCGAACATCGCCTTGGTCTCGAAGTAGTCGCACCCGATGTCATGGGCGAGTTCCGCCGCCCGTAACACCTCGTGGTGGTTGCTCACGACGCTGCCGTCCGGCTCCTGCCGCGTCATGACGAGGAAGGAGTAGCCGAGGGCGCCCTGTTTGGCCTCGGCCAGCAGCCGCATATTGCCGATGACCTTGTCGAAGACGCTGCGGCCCTTGCGGTCGGGCCGGAAGAGCCGGTACGTCTCGCTGGTGCCGGCGTCGATGGACACCCGTACCCATGAGGCGTACGCGGCCAGCTCGGTCAGGTTCTGCTTGATCAAGGTGCCGTTGGTGACGACCCCGATGGCGATGCCGGCCTCGCCGAGGACACGCAGCACCGCGCGGGTTCCACGGTGCGCGAGCGGCTCCCCGCCGCCTATGAGCACCACCGCCCGCACCGACATCTCCACCAGTTCCTCGGCGAGTTCGGCCAGCCGCTCGGGCGTGAAGCGCCCTTGGTTGAGCAGCTTCCCGCTGATGCATTCGGGGCAGGCCAGATCGCAGAAGGTCGTGGGGTCGAGGTCCACGACCAGCGGGCCGCTGGAGGGGGCTCCGGAGGCGGCTTCGAGGATCCGTGGCCAGCCCGACGGCTGGTACAGCTTGGACACCAGGTCGAGACGGTCGAACGTCACGTGTTCTCCTGCGAGGTCGGGTACAGAGGTCATCCCTTGACGGCCCCGGTCGCCAGCCCTGTGGCGACCCGGCGCTGAACGATCGCGAAGAAGACCGCCACGGGGAGCGCGGTGAGGGTGGCGCCGGCCATCAGCCCGCCGTAGTCGGTGCCGAAGCTGGTCTGGAACGACACCAGCCAGATGCTGAGCGTCTGTTTGTCGTTGCTGGAGAGCAGTACGTAGGCGAGCACGTACTCGTTCCATGCCTGGACCAGGGCGTAGATCGAGGTGGCCACCAGCCCCGGGGCGAGCAGCGGGAGCACGACCCGGCGGAAGGCGCCGAGGCGGGTGCAGCCGTCGACCATCGCGGCCTCTTCCAGCTCCACGGGGATACCGACGATGAAGCCGCGCAGCAGCCAGACCGTGAACGGCAGCATGAACACCAGATAGGTGAGAACCACGCCGAGCAGGCTGTCGGTCAGTCCGGCATCGCTGAGCAGCAAATAGACCGGGATGATCAGCCCGGCCAGGGGGATCATCTGGACGCCCAGGATGACGAGGACAAAGGCCTTGCGGCCGGCGAAGGAGAAGCGCGCGAGGGCGAATGCGGCGAGCGTTCCGATCAGCAGGGAGACCACCACGGTGCCGATGCCGATGAGGACGCTGGCGCGCACATTGGCCCAGAAGGTCGGGGTGTCGACGGCCCGGCGGAAGTGTTCCAGGGTGAGGTGGCCCGGCCAGAATTGCGGCGGGCTGTGGTGGATCTCTTCGGCCGGCCGGAATGCGGTGAGCAGCATCCAGTAGATCGGGAATGCCATCACCGCGCTGAAGAGCAGTCCCAGCGCATTGGCCGTAAAACGGCCGTGCCGGGAGCGCCGGGCAGAAGAAGGGTTCATTCGGCGCCTCCCAGCCGGATGATCTGGCGTACGTAGACGACGGCGCCGCCCAGCAGCATCAGTACGGTGATGACGGCGATGGCGGCGCCGACGCTGTAGCGGTTGACGGCGAAGGATTCGATGAAGGAGTAGACGCCGAGGAGGTAGTAGTCCTTCTCCGGCTGGCCGCCGCGCATCAGCCAGATCTGGTTGAAGACCCCGAAATCCCAGATCGCGGAGAGCGAAGTGACCAGAACGACGGCCGGTTTGATCACCGGGAAGGTGACATGCCGGAAAAGCTGGAGCCCGCGGGCGCCGTCTACCATGGCCGCTTCTTCGAGTTCCGCGGGGACCTGGCCAAGTGCGGCCTGAAGGGTGATCGCGGCAAAGGGCACGGCGCCCCAGACGACGACACCGGCGATGACGGCGAATCCCTGCCAGGGATTGTCGAACCAGTTGTGTTTGCTGAAATCCAGCCCCGGGACGAGCCCGAGCAGCCAATTGACGACTCCGTAGTCCGCATCGGACAGCCAGCGGAAGATCGAGGCGGCGACCATGATCGGCATGGCCCATACGGCGACCAGCACGCCGACCATCGTCATCCGCACCCAGGGCGCCACCCGCCGCATCAGCAGCGCGACGACCATCGCCAGTAGCATCGTCGCGCCGACGCAGACGACCGTGAACAGCGCGGTGCGGCCGACGACGGTCCAGAAGAAGCCGTCGGAGAGGATCGTCCGGTAGTGGTCGAGACCCGCCCAGGGCGGTGCGGTCCCGGAGAACAGCTGCCGGCGGGTCATGTCCTGGAAGGACAGCAGCAGCAGATCGACGAGCGGGTAGCCGAGGACGGCGGCGAGGGCGAGTACGGTCGGCGCGATCAGCACATAGGGAAGCGCGAGGCGCCGCGCCGAACGCAGTGCGCGCCGGGCCCCGGGGGCGTGCGCACCCTGGCGGCGGCTGCCGGGTGTGCGAGGGCGCCGCGGCGCTCCCGGCGTTCTCCGCACTCTCGGTGATCCCGGTGTTCCCGGCGTTTCCGGCGTTTCCGGCGTTTCCGGTGGGCGCGGCGGATCTGCGGTCTCCATGGCTGCGAACTCCTCGATGCCTGCGCACTCCGCGCTGGGCTCAGCCGTCAGTTCTCGTTGATCACGGCGTCGATCCGGTGGTCCGCGGCCTTCGCGGCGTCCGCCACCGACTGCTTCCCGGTCGCGACGTCCTGCAACATCTCCTGCAGGATGTTGGACTTCTCGACCGCTCCCCAGCCGGGCGCGAGCGGGGTGACCCAGCCGCGTTCGGCGGCCCGCGCGGCCGGGCCGTTGACGCCGCCGGCGGCCACCTCGCGCAGTTGCGCGGTGTTGTTCGGCAGGGTGTCGGCGGCGATCAGCCGGCGCTGTGCGGTGCGGTCGGTGAACATCCGGATCCAGTCGCCGGCCAGGTCCTGGTTTTCGGACTTGGCGGGGATCGCCAGGGTGGAGCCACCCAGGAACGGCGGCAGCAGCTCGCCCGAGGGGCCGGGGAAGGCGAAGGTGGCGAACCGGCCGCGGAGCGCCGGATCACCGCCGGATCTGCTGTCCGTGGCGGCCTTGGCCTCCCAGGTGTTGCCGTAGAACATGCCGACCCGGCCCTGGCCGACGACCGCCGGCTCATCGCCGTTGTCCTTGGACCGGTCGCCCACGTAGTACGCCTCCAGGAGGTCCTTCCACGCCGTGAGTCCGGCGACCGAGCGGGCGGAGGACAGCGCGCCGTGCCAGCGGCCGTCCTTCTTCACCGCCATCTCGCCGCCCGCGTCCTTCACGAACGCCATCGCCGCGTACCAGTAGCGGCCGGGCATGTAGAACGCGGAGAAATTCTTGTCCTTGGTGCCGAACTTCCGCTTCAGTTTGTCGAGATCCGCGAGTAACTCCGGATAGCTGCGCGGGGCATGCGCAACGCCCACCTTCTTGAGCAGATCGGTGCGGTAGATACCGACCCGGGCGCCCGCATAATAGGGAACGCAGTAGGTCCGGCCGTCCATCCGGCAGGCGTCCTTGAGCGCGCCGAGCCATTCCTCGGAATGGTCGAACTTTGCCGGATCCACGGGCGCGAAGGCGCCGTTGACGAGATAATTCGTGGTCTCGCTGTTTCCCATCTCGACCACATCGGGAACCTGCTGACCGGCCAGCGCGGCATCGATTTTCTGGTTCTTGCTGGTCCATTGCTGGTACTGCACCCGCACATTGATCTTGGGGTATGCCTTACGGAAGCGGGCGTTGACCTCGGACACCAGATCCGGCCAGCTCTCCTGGGCGTCCACGGTGAGCCAGACGGTCAGATCTCCCGAGCGCTCGGCCGCCGGAACCGGCTTGTCGTCACCGGAGCCACAGCCGGCCATCGATGCCAGCAACACCAAAGTCCCCACACCCGCGGCGAAACGGGAGATGCGCTCGGCCATGGTCTCCTCCGTCGGGGTAGTCGGAACCGGCTGCCTATCTACCCCGCGCACACGGCCAATCACCCCAGGGGGTTTTTCCGGCCAGATAAACCGGCGCCCGAAAATGATCAGGCGGGGAAACGCACCACACCCGTACGGCAGGCCGGACAGCGTTCCGAACTCCCGCACCCGACAAAAATGGAAGCGATGGATTGACGCAAACACGGCGGTGCGCAGCAGATCCGCCCTTGACGCTGCCGCACCCGCTGCCTCAGTTTTGCTCGGGTGTCTCCCACGTCCCCTATCGAAGGGTTTGCACGTGACTGAGAACGGCACGACGCCCGCGGATTCGGCCACCCGGCCGGTGAGGGTCAACTCGTGGAACGGCTGGGATCCGCTGCGGCACGTCGTCGTCGGACGGGCCGACAACGCGGTGGTGCAGGCGCCCGAGCCGGCCGTACGGCGGGACTTCCCGGACGACGGTTTCCCGCTGGGTACGTACGGCCCGATGCCGGCCGAGATGACCGCCGAGGCCAACGAGCAGCTGGACAACTTCGCCGAGATGCTGCGCCGCCGCGGCATCCGCGTCGACCGCCCCACCCCCGTCGACTTCAGCCGGCAGGTCGCCACGCCGGACTGGACCCAGGACTCGATGTCCGGCTGTATGCCGCCCCGAGATCTGCTCCTGACCGTGGGAAACGAGATCCTCGAAGCCACCATGTCCTACCGCAGCCGGTGGTTCGAGTACCTCTGCTACCGGCCCATCCTGCAAAACCTCTTCGACGCCGACGAGAACATGCGCTGGGAAGCCGCACCCAAGCCACGGCTGACCGACGCCTCGTACCACCCCGGCTTCTGGGACACCTACAACACCCTGGAAACCGAGGAGCAGCTCGCCCGGGTGCGCGACTACGACCTCGTACTGACCGAGGCCGAGCCGCTGTTCGACGCGGCCGATGTGGCGCGCTTCGGCAAGGACCTCTTCGTACAGCTGTCGTTCGTCACCAACCGCAGCGGCTACCAGTGGCTCAAACGCCACTTCCCCGACTACCGGGTGCACGCGGTGACCTCGACCAACACCCATCCGCTGCATATCGACGCCACCTGGGTGCCGCTGCGCCCCGGCCTGGTGCTGCACTGCGGTGAGCGGCTCGCGGACGCCGAGCTGATGGAGTTCTTCCAGCGCAACGACTGGGAGATCATCGAGGCGGTACAGCCCGCCAGTTGGGACCATCCGCCGAAGCTGTCCTATTGCAGCCCCTGGCTGGCGGGGAACATGCTCAACCTCGACCAGAACACCCTGTGCATCGAGGAGAAGGAAGTGGCGCTGGCCGACCAGCTCTCGTCGTACGGCTTCGAGGTGGTGCCGGTGCCGTTCCGCGCGGTGGGCCCGTTCGGCGGTGGTCTGCACTGCGCGACCTTCGACATCGAACGCGACGGGGAGCTGGAGGACTACTTCCCGCGCCGGTACGGACGGTTCTGAGGCGGATGCCGTCCGGTCCGCCGCCGCCCGGTCCCCCGTCCGGTCCGCCTGCCGTCCAGGGAGTGATCTTCGACTTCTACGGCACGCTGGTGCGGATGGTGCCGCCGCTGCCGCCCAGCCACCACTCCCTCTTCGTCCGCCGGGGCCTGACCGAGGCCGCCGTGCGGTGGGGCGATCAGTGGACGGTCGGGCCGCGGGACGGTGAGCAGCATGCGGCCCACTCCGTCGACGAGGAGACCTACCGGGCCTGGGAGCTGGACCGGCTGCGCCGGCGGGCGCGCGCCTGTGGCGTCCCGGAGAGCGAGCTGGACGTGCTCGCCGCCGAGCTCGACCGGGCGATGAAGGATCTCCGGCTGGCGCTCTTCGACGATGTGCCCGAGGTGCTCGCCCAACTACGGGCGCGGGGCCTGGTGGTGGCGGTCTGTTCCAACTGGTTCTGGGATCTGGACCGGGCCATCGAGGGCGTCGGCCTCGCCGGGCTGGTGGATGTGGCGGTCACCTCGGCCCGCGCCGGGGCGCGCAAACCGCATCCGCGGATCTATCAGGCGGTGCTGGAGAGCTGCGGACTGCGCCCCGAACAGGCGCTGTTCGTCGGGGACATGTGGAAAACGGATGTGGTGGGCCCGTTGGCGGCCGGGATGCGGGCCGCGCATCTGTGGCGTCCGGACCGCGCCGTCGAGGGGGTGGCCCCGCCGGTGCCGGACGGGGCCGCGCGGATCACCTCGTTGTCTGCGCTCACCGATCTGCTGTAGCCGGGCCGGCCAGCCGGTCCAGCACATTACGGGTCACCCGTACGACTCCGGCGTCCAGTTCGCGGCCGCAGACCACCGGCCAGTCGGTGGTACCGGCCGTGAACACCGTGCCGCCGGCGGTGTAGAGCCCCATGGTCGCCGCGCGCGGGCCGGTGATCTCCGGCTCCCTCTCGGGGCAGTTCCAGTGCCCCCACTTCAGGTGGTGGAAGTCGTCATGGACCGGATCCAGGAGGTAGATGCCCAGAATGAGAAAGGACTCGGGGGTGCCGTCCACCCCACTGGCGCGGGCGATACCGTCCTCGTCGCGGACGAAGGCGGCACCGTCGCACTCGTACCCGATCAGCGCGGTCCCGGCACCCAGCGCGTCCGGGGGGCCGCCGTCCGAGCCGTCGCGCAGCCCGGTCCCCTCGTACACCCAGTGATCGGCGTGCTGCACCCGGTATCCCGCCCGGGGCCGGTCGCCCGGCCACTCCCCCGGCCACATGCCGCCGTTACGGAAGCTGACCCCGGTCAGCGCGTTCTCCGGCTCGCCGACCCCGTCGGGCGGCGCCGGCCACCACAGATCCGTCGCCGGAAGGTGCGGGTAGACCTCCCCGACACGGTGATCGGTGTCCGATACGAACGCGGTGTTCCCGTCCACCGGATGCACCCGCCACCAGCAGGTGTTCGCGCTGAAGAACGCCACATTCCCGCCCCCGCGCACGAACGCCGACACCCGCGCGCGCATGTCCGCGCTCCAGTATTCGTCGTGCCCGACGCTGAGCAACAACCGGTAGGGCGTGAGGAGTTCGGGGTCCTCGTGCAGATCGAGGTCGGTGCAGTACTCGACGTCATAGCCGCTGCGCTCCAGCCAGGCGATGAACGGCGCGTCCCAGTAGGCGAGATCGATGACGCCGCCGGGCCGGTGCAGGCTGAGCCGGTGCCCGCGGGGCATGCCGGGGCCGCCCTCCTGGTGGACGGGGTTGTCGTAGAGGCTGCTGGCGCGCTGCGCATCCGCCCGGTCCGAGCGGTTGTAGGCGTGCCGGGTGAAGGTCGACTTCTTGTACAGGATGCGGGCGTTCTTGCCGGGGTGCCGGGGCCGGACGAGGAAGAACTCCCGCTCGTGGCCCTCGATTCCGGCATCGTCCAGCAGCGGTACGGCCCGCGCGCGGCGGTCGTCGCCCTCGATGAAATGGGCGAGGTAGACGCCCGGCGGCCAGTCGTCCGGTACGGGAATGCCGTACCGCGGCCAGTCCCAGGCGACGGCGGGCGACGCATGATCCGCGACGCCGTCGGGGTGCGGCGGCGGGGGCGCGTACACCCCGGGGAACGGGCCGGACTCCGCCATGAAGGCGAGCTCTCTGCCCAGGCGGTAGAAACGGACGCGGAATTCATCGGCGTCCGTCGAGATATGAAGCGTCAGATTCCGGCCGGCTATCACACTTTCCCGGTCCACATAACCTTCGATCACGCGCGTCATGCTAGACGCCACCGCACCACAGGGTAAATGCCGGGATCCGGCCCTCCTGGGTCGAATTCAGGACACCGTCGAATTCAGGACAACGGAGGCATGAGATGGACAGTGAATTCCGGGTGCGCGAACTCGTACTGGGCATTGAGGGGCTGGCTCTGCTGCGCCATGCGATGGACGGTGACGAGAAGTTCCTTGAGGAACGGGTGGCGGAAATACTCGCCTTCGCCTCGGGACGGGGCGCCCCTTTGCCGGACGGCGGTGCGGCGGTCAGCGAACTCGACGCCGCGGCCGGCTATGCCGCCTGGTCCACCGTCTACGACTCCCTGCCGAGCGCCTCCATCGAGGTCGAGGAGCCGGTGGTCCATGACCTGCTGGACCGCGGTCCGGTGGGCACCGCCCTGGACGCGGCCTGCGGCACCGGGCGGCAGACGGCGGCCCTGACGGCCCGCGGCTACCGCACCATCGGCGTCGACCAGTCCCCGGAGATGCTCGCCCGGGCCCGCCACAACGCCCCGGACGCCGAGTACCGCCGCGGCCGTCTCGAAGAGCTGCCGCTGGACGACGACTCCGTCGACCTCGCCGTCTGCTCCCTGGCCATGACGCACCTGCCGGACCTCACCACGGCCGTCGCCGAACTGGCCCGGGTCGTCCGCCCCGGCGGCCGGATCGTCCTCTCCGACATGCACCCCTTCGTCATCTCGCTCCAGGGCCAGTGTCTGTTTGTCAAGGGCGCCGGCGAACTGGCCTTCGTACGCAACCACGTACACCTCCCCAGCAGCTATTTGACCGCCTTCACCAAGGCCGGACTGAGCGTACGGAGCTGCCATGAACCGGTCTTCAACGGCCGTCTGGCACCCGGCGGTTACGAGGAATCCATCGCCGACGCCGCCCGCGCCGCCTGGGAGGGAATTCCGCTCGTCATCATCTGGGAAGCGGTGAAGAGCCGGCAGGGCGCAACGAGCAAAGTGAGCGGTGCATGACCATGGAGATCGTCCGCCACTCCGAACGCCCCGAACTCTGGGACCGTATCCCCGAAGAATTCGCCGATGTGGTCCCCGAATACAACCTCCACGGCGATATCAACGCGGACTTCTGGACCCGGCTGTTCTCCGATTTCCCGGACCATCAATGCGTGCTCTACGACGCGGAGAGCGACACCATCCTGGGCGCCGGACGCACCCTCCCGCGCACCTGGGACGGCACCCCCGAAGGCCTGGGCAACGGCCTCGACGCCTCCATCGCGGCGGCCTTCGCCGACCACGACGCCGGGGCCGCGCCGGACGCCCTGTGCGCCCTGGGCATCGAGATCCCGCACGCCCACCAGGGAAAGGGGCTGTCCGGCGCCCTCCTGCGGCACATGACGCAGATGGCCCGCGCCGACGGTCTCTCCCATGTGATCGTGCCGGTGCGCCCCACCTGGAAGGACCGCTATCCGCTGGTCCCCATCGAGCGGTACGCGGCCTGGACCCGCGCCGACGGTGCGCCCTTCGACCCCTGGATCCGCACCCAGGTACGGCTCGGCGGCACCATCGCCGCATCCGTCACACAGTCGTCACGGATCACCGGCACGGTGGCCGAATGGGAGTCCTGGACCAAGATGGCGTTCCCCGATGACGGGGCGTATGTCTTCCCTGGCGGCCTGGACACCGTGCTCATCGACCGGGAACGCGACCGGGGCGCGTACTGGGAACCGTGTGTCTGGATCACCCACGAGGTGCGGGGCCGGACCGCGCCCCCGCCGTAGCGTCGAGCAGCAGGCCGCCGCAGGCGACCGCGCTCTCGGCGTACGCCGCCAGCAGCTCGGCATGCGCCGGGAGCACCTCGGGACGCCGGTCCGGGGACAGCCCCGCCGGGCCGACCGTGGACAGCGCCGCGGCACGCAGCCGCGCGCCACCGGCCCGGCCGCCCCTGGGGCGCGGGGCATGGCGA
>NZ_QUAC01000428.1 GCF_003389455.1 Streptomyces inhibens
GGGGCGGGGGAGAGCGCCGGGAGGGGTGGGGAGCGCTTGGGGGAGGCGCCGAAGGGTGATGGTCCGGGCGTGCGTGGGTGGTCGTACGGGCGGGAGCTGCGGGTGCCGTACCGGCGGGAGCTGTGGGTGGTCGTACGGGCGGGAGGTGCGGGTGGTCGTACGGGCGGGAGGTGCGGGTGCCGTACCGGCGGGAGGTGCGGTTGGCCGTACGGGCAGGAGGCGCGGGTGCCGTACGGGCGGGGGATGCGGGTGCCGTACGGGCGCGAGAGGGAGCCGGTCGCCGCGAGGGCGTCGGCCTTCGGTGCTCTCAGGGCGCACGGAAAAGCCCGCGGCCGGGTGGGCGCGGGCTGGGGTGGTGTGCGGAGTGCGGGGCCGGGCGGGTGGCGTTGTGGGGGGTGGCCCGGACGGGGGCCCCGGTGCCCGGGTGCGTCAGGAGGTGGAGTTGCAGTGGGGGCAGATGCCCCGGTAGGTCACGGTGACCTCGGAGACCTGGAAGCCGTAGCGCTCCGGCTCGGGCAGGGCGGAGAGCGGGTCGCCCTGGACGTGCACATCGCGGATCGTGCCGCACTGCGAGCAGACGAGGTGCTGGTGGTCGTGGTGGGCGTTGGGGTCGTAGCGCTTGGCCCGGCCGTCCGTGCTCACCTCGATCACCTCGCCGAGCGAGACCAGCTCACCCAGGGTGTTGTAGACCGTGGCGCGGGAGATCTCGGGAAGCCGGTCGGACGCCAGCGCGTGCACTTCATCGGCGGTGTAGTGGACGTGGTCCCCGTCGAGGACCTCGGCGACAACGCGTCGCTGCGCGGTCAGCCGCCAGCCGCGTCCCCGGAGCCGTTCCAGCAGGTCACTCATGCCAATCACCTATCAGTCAGATAGAGCCAGGGTAGCAGTGGCCGGTCCATCACCGGATTGTGTACGAGTTTCGGGCGCTTCTTGACTTAGACATTGTCCAATGTAGGATCGTGATCGGCGCAAGCCAAGGGCAGGTGTAGAAGACTTTCAGGAGGCGCACGTGTCGGTAGAGAGCACCACCGGACCGCTGACCACGGAGTCCGGGGCTCCGGTCGGGGACAACCAGAACAGCGAGACGGCCGGCATCGGCGGCCCCGGCCTCATCCAGGACCAGCTCCTGATCGAGAAGCTCGCGCACTTCAACCGTGAGCGCATCCCGGAGCGCATCGTGCACGCCCGCGGCGCCGGCGCGTACGGCACGTTCACGGTGACCGCGGACGTGACCAAGTACACCCGCGCCAAGTTCCTCTCCGAGGTCGGCAAGCAGACCGAGACCTTCCTGCGCTTCTCCACCGTCGCGGGCAACCTCGGTGCGGCCGACGCGGTGCGTGACCCCCGCGGCTTTGCGCTGAAGTTCTACACCGAAGAGGGCAATTACGACCTCGTCGGCAACAACACCCCGGTGTTCTTCATCAAGGACGCCATCAAGTTCCCCGACTTCATCCACACCCAGAAGCGCGACCCGTACACCGGCTCGCAGGAGGCGGACAACGTCTGGGACTTCTGGGGCCTCTCGCCCGAGTCGACCCACCAGGTCACCTGGCTGTTCGGCGACCGCGGCATACCCGCCTCGTACCGCCACCTCAACGGCTACGGCTCGCACACCTTCCAGTGGAACAACGACGCCGGCGAGGTCTTCTGGGTCAAGTACCACTTCAAGACCGACCAGGGCATCGAGAATCTGACCTCGGAAGAGGCCGCGGTCCTTGCCGGCCAGGACCCGGACAGCCACCAGCGTGACCTGCGTACGGCCATCGAGCGGGGCGACTTCCCGACCTGGACCGTGCAGGTGCAGATCATGCCTGCGCAGGAGGCGGCGAACTACCGCTTCAACCCGTTCGACCTGACCAAGGTCTGGCCGCACGAGGACTACCCGCCGATCGAGATCGGCAAGCTGGAGCTCAACCGCAACCCGCAGAACATCTTCGCGGAGGTCGAGCAGTCGATCTTCTCCCCGCACCACTTCGTGCCGGGCATCGGGCCGTCCCCTGACAAGATGCTCCAGGGCCGCCTCTTCGCCTACGGTGACGCGCACCGCTACCGCGTCGGCATCAACGCCGACCACCTGCCGGTCAACCGCCCGCACGCCACCGAGGCGCGCAGCCACGGCCGGGACGGCGCGCTCTACGACGGCCGCCACGGCGGGCAGAAGAACTACGAGCCCAACAGCTTCGGCGGCCCGATCGAGACCGGCCGGCCGCTGTGGCAGCCGGCCCCCGTGACCGGCGCGACCGGCGATCACGTGGCGCCCTCACACGCCGAGGACGACGACTTCGTGCAGGCCGGCAACCTCTACCGCCTGATGTCGGAGGACGAGAAGGAGCGCCTGATCAACAACCTGGCGGGCTTCATCTCCCAGGTCTCCCGCGACGACATCGCCCAGCGGGCGATCGAGAACTTCCGCAAGGCGGATGCGGACTACGGCAAGCGGCTGGAAGCCGCGGTCCAGGCCCTGCGCGGCTGACACCCCTTTGCGGCTAAGCCGCCGCCGCTTTCGCGGAAGTGGTTGCTCGCCGTGGGGGTTGCTCAAGCGCTGCTTGCCGTACAAACCGAAGAGGCCGGATGCCATGGGGCTCCGGCCTCTTCGTGCGTCCGGTCTCTGGGGCGTTCGCGGCTCAGGCGGGTACGGCGCGAGCCCGCTCCGCGGCGGTCGACCAGCAGCGGATGATGTCGCGTACGGACACGACGCCGACCGGTTCGTGGTCGTTCAGCACGATCAGATGGCGGAAACCGCCGCGCACCATGGCGTCCGCGGCATCGTCCAGGGTCCAGTCCGGAGCGGCGAAAACCACGTCCGAGGTGGTGTGGGTCTGGGCGGTCTCCCGGTCGGGGTCCTCGCCCGCGCCGAGCGAATTGAGGATGTCGCGCTCGGTGAGGATGCCGATGCCGCTGTTGTCGTTGTCGAGGACCACGGCCGCGCCGATGCGGCGGGCCGCCATCAGCTGTGCCGCCTGGCGGAGGGTGTGAGCGGGCCCGATGGTGAGGACCACCGTGCTCATGGCGTCTTTGACGTGCATGGGCATGGAGTGGAGCCACCTCCTTGGTGAATGTGCCTTGCGAAGGAATTCACAAGTTCACAAAGTGGGGGGTTCTCATGTTCACATGCCTCCGTGGATGCAACAAGGGGCAAGTGTTGGACGGTTGTCCGAATACCCGCCCCGTCGCAGGTCAGTGCTTGGCGTCGCCGAGATAGCTCAGCAGATCCTCGTGCAGCAGACCGTTGGAGGCCGCCGCATTACCGCTGTGCGGGCCCGGCTTGCCGTCCAGGCCGGAGAACTGCCCGCCGGCCTCCTTCACGACCACCGCACAGGCCGCCATGTCCCACAGCGAGAGCTCCGGCTCCGCGCAGATGTCGACCGCGCCCTCGGCGACCAGCATGTACGGCCAGAAGTCGCCGTAGGCCCGGGTGCGCCAGCAGTCCCGGGACAGATCGAGGAAGCCGGGCAGCTTGCCGCGCTCCTCCCAGCCGGTCAGCGAGGAGTACGCGAACGAGGCGTCCTGGATACGGCCGACCTTCGAGACCTGTAGCCGGCTAGCGGAGGTCAGACTGCGGCCGGTGAAGGCCCCCAGGCCCTCCGCGGCCCACCAGCGCCGGTTGAGCGCCGGTGCGGAGACGATGCCCACCACCGGGCGGTCGCCGCCCTCGCCGCGCTCCATCAGCGCGATCAGCGTCGCCCAGACCGGCACCCCGCGGACATAGTTCTTCGTGCCGTCGATCGGGTCGATGATCCAGCGGCGCGGCCCCGCCCCCTCGCTGCCGAACTCCTCGCCGAGCACCGCGTCACGTGGCCGGGCCCGCTGGAGCTGGCCGCGGATCAGCTCCTCGGCGGCCTTGTCCGCCTCGCTCACCGGAGTCATGTCCGGTTTGGTCTCGACCTTGAGGTCGAGCGCCTTGAACCGCTCCATGGTGGCGGCGTCCGCGGCGTCCGCGAGTACATGGCCGAGGCGAAGATCATCGTGATAGTCGGGCATGTGCGAACAGTATCCATTGGTATACGCAGGAGCCACATGGCCATGCCCGGCCCGGCGTGTGGCACCCCCGTCCGGCGGGTGAGCGCTTGCTGCGACGACCCTTGACAGTGCCTGATACCGCGTCAATTCTGTGCGCACACCGGCCACCTGGGCCGGCGGCAGGGGAGGCGATGGATGCCCGCAGCGCGTGAATCCTTGCTGGATGCCGCTTATACGGCGCTCGCGAACCGGGCCTGGGCGGCCGTACGGATGGTCGATGTCGCGGCGGCGGCCGGGGTCTCCCGGCAGACGCTCTACAACGAGTTCGGCAGCAAGGAGGGGCTGGCCCGGGCCCTGGTCCGCCGGGAGACCGACAACTACCTCGCCGGGGTCGCCAGGGCGCTGGCCCGGGGCGGCGCCCCGGCCGCCGGGACGCGGGGCGATGCGGCGGCCCGGGTGGTGGCGGCGGCCGCCTGGACACTGCGTACCGCACGCGCCAACCCCCTGGTCAGGGCCGCGCTGACCGGCTGCTGGGGCGACCGGCTGCCGACCCCGTCGGGGGCGTCGCCGGACCCCGCGCCCCTACGGGCCGCCCGGGCCGGGGTACCCGCGCAGCGTGCCGCGTCGTCGGGTGAGGGGCCGCTGCCGGGGCCCGCCGAACTCGTCGGCCGGTTCTGTGATCAGGCGGTCGCCGCGCTGGAGCCCGGCTGGCCCAAGGAAGAGCTGCCGGCGCTGGGCAGCGTCTGCGAGACCGCGGCGCGGTTGACGCTGTCCTGTGTGGTCGCCCCGGTGGCGGCGGCGGCGGCGCCGGAACCGGGACGCGTACCGGCACGGCGCACCCGCCCGGAGGCGGAGACGGAGGCGGTGTCCCGGCTCGTACGGGGTGCCTTCGCCCAGCTGCCGGGCGGTACGGAGCCGGGCGACGGGGGCTGACGGACCGTCATGGTGGCAAAGGCCGTACGGAGGCAGAGGAGGACGGGGCCGGTCCTCAGTGCGCCGAGCCGGACAGTTGCAGCCCGATCACGCCCACGATGACCATCGTGATGGAGACGATCTTCAGGGTGGAGACCAGGTCACCGAGGAAGACCATGCCGTAGATCGCCGTACCGGCCGCGCCGATGCCGGTCCACACCGCGTACGCCGGGCCGACGTCGAGCTTGCGCAGCGCCAGCGTCAGCAGGCCGAAGCTGCCGAGGGCGAAGGCCGCGAAGGCGATGGTCGGGAAGAGGCGGGTGAAGCCGTGCGAGAGCTTGAGGCAGACCGCGAAGCCGGTCTCCAGGATCCCCGCCACCACGACCAGCAGCCACGCCATGACCCATTGCCTCCGTCAGCTGGATGAGTGACGACGGGACTTCGTCTCGCTCATCTGGGGCCCCGTCCGGGCGATCAGGGCCTGGTGACCAGTTCGCCGGCCTTGGTGTGATTATGCATTTACCTCGGACGGGCGGCGGCAAACGTCGGCGGTCAGTCGCCCTCGCGTCGTTCGCGGGTGGCCAGCAGACGGCGCAGCGAATAGAGGCGGGCCGGATCGGCGTGGCCGTCGGTGACCCATGCGTCCAGCGCACAGTCCGGTTCGTCGTGGCTGCAGGCGCGCGGGCATTCGGCGGTGCCCGGGACGAGGTCGGGGAAGGCGAGGATGACCCGGGACGGGTCGACGTGGTGCAGCCCGAAGGAGCGGACTCCCGGGGTGTCGATCACCCAGCCCGAGTCGCCGGGCAGCGGCAGCGCCAGCGCGGAGGTGGTGGTGTGCCGGCCGCGGCCGGTGACCGCATTGACATGTCCGGTGGCCCGACGGCGCTCCGGGACCAGCGCGTTGACCAGGGTCGTCTTTCCCACGCCGGAGTGCCCGACGAACGCCGTCATACGGCCCGTCAGCGTCGCCCTGACCCGCTCGGCGGCGCTGCCGTCGGTGAGTTCGTCGCGGTTGGTGACGAGGTAGGGGACACCGAGCGCGCCGTAGGACTCCAACAGGGCGTCCGCGGACGCCAGATCGGACTTGGTCAGCACCAGCAGCGGGTCGAGGCCCGCGTCGTAGGCGGCGACCAGACAGCGGTCGATGAGCCGGGGGCGCGGTTCGGGGTCGGCGAGTGCGGTGACGATCGCGAGCTGGTCGGCGTTGGCGACCACGACCCGCTCGTACGGGTCGTCGTCATCGGCCGTACGGCGCAGTGTCGAGCTGCGCGGCTCGACCCGGACGATCCGGGCGAGGGTGTCCTTGGTGCCGGTCAGATCGCCGACGACGGCGACCCGGTCACCGACCACCGCGCTCTTGCGGCCCAGTTCGCGGGCCTTCATCGCGGTGACCGTACGGCCCTCGATGAGGCAGGTCAGCCGGCCGCGGTCGACGGTCAGGACCAGGCCCTCGCCGGCGTCCTCGTGCTTGGGGCGGATGTTCGTACGGGGGCGGTTGCCCTTGGGGTTGGGGCGGACACGGATGTCGTCCTCATCGGGGTTCTTGCCGTAGCGGCGCATGGCGGCGATACCCCTCAGACTCTCCGGGCGGGGACGGCCGCGGGATCGAGCATGTCCGTCCACATCGCGGGGAAGTCGGGCAGGGTCTTGGCGGTGGTGGCGACGTTCTCCACCTCCACGCCCTCGACGGCCAGGCCGATGATGGCCGCCGCGGTGGCCAGCCGGTGGTCCTCGTACGTGTGGAAGATCCCGCCGTGCAGGGGGCGCGGCCGGATGTGCAGACCGTCCGCGGTCTCGGTGACATCGCCGCCGAGCTCGTTGAGCTCCTTGGTGAGCGCGGCCAGCCGGTCGGTTTCGTGCAGCCGCAGGTGCGCCACCCCGCGCAGTGTGGAGGGGGAGTCGGCCAGCGCGGCGACCGCGGCGATGCCCGGGGTCAGCTCGCCGACCTCGCTCAGGTCGACGTCGATGCCGTGGATGCGGCCGCTGCCGGTGAAGGTCAGGCCGTGGTCGGTCAGCTCGCAGGAGCCGCCCATGGTGGTGAAGATCTCGCGCAGTGCGTCACCGGGCTGGGTGGTGTGCTCGGGCCAGTCCGGGATGGTGACCCGGCCGCCGGTGACCAGCGCGGCGGCCAGGAACGGCTGGGCGTTGGACAGATCCGGCTCGACGACCAGATCGCGGCCGAGCAGCGCGCCCGGCGTGACCCGCCAGACATTCGGCTCGCCGCCCGCCTCCGGGGTGTCCACCTG
This sequence comes from Streptomyces inhibens, assembly GCF_003389455.1. Classification (GTDB taxonomy): domain Bacteria; phylum Actinomycetota; class Actinomycetes; order Streptomycetales; family Streptomycetaceae; genus Streptomyces; species Streptomyces inhibens. The sequence goes on from NZ_QUAC01000428.1 coordinate 7,119, forward strand.
CGCGCCGACGCTGCGCAGCATGTCGACGGTCATCCGGATGTGCGGCATGGAGGGCAGCGCCGCGCCGACGTGCCGGACCTCGACGCCCTGGTTGAAGCGCGGCGCGGACAGCAGCAGGGCGCTGACGAACTGGGAGGACGAGGACGCGTCGATCTCGACCGGGCCGCCGTCCAGGGCGCCGCCGCCGAAGACCGTCATCGGCAGCGCACCGCGGTTGTCGTCGTCGATCCGGGCGCCCAGGGTGCGCAGCGCGTCGATGACGCCGCCGAGCGGGCGCTCGTAGGAGCGCGGGTCGCCGTCGAAGCGGATCGGGCCGTCGGCGAGCGCGGCGACCGGCGGCAGGAAGCGCATGACCGTTCCGGCATTGCCGACGTCGATGGTGGCCGGGCCGTGCAGCCCTGCCGGGATGATCCGCCAGGCCTCACCGCCACCGGGCTGATCGGCGGCGTCCGCGGAGCCGGCGGAGCTGGAGGAGGCGGTCTCCTCGATGCCGACGCCCATGGTGCGCAGGGCCTCGGCCATCAGGAGCGTGTCGCGGGAGCGCAGCGGGCGGCGCAGCCAGCCGGGCTCGGAGGACAGGGCGGCCAGTACGAGGCCGCGGTTGGTGACCGATTTGGAGCCGGGCACGGTGACGGTTGCGTCGACCGCCCCGGAGGCGAGGGGGGCGGGCCACAGGGCGGGGTGTGCGGGGCTCTCGGTCATGCCCTTACTTTAATGGCTGGGCAAGGGTGCCGATCTTGATCAAAAGTGGCGCAACCTATGCGAAACACGGCACTGATAACGCGCTCGCGTGCTAGTAGCGCAAATCCGGCGGAAATACCGGGCGCTGGAGTATCGGAACCGGACGCGGTTGACGTCAGAGGCCGAGCATCCAGCGTCCGCCGCCTATCAGGGAGCACAGCGTCACCACATGGAAGAGGCCGAGCCAGACGGCCGCCGGGACATGGGTCAGGCGGGCCAGCTGGTCCGGATCGGAATCCACCGCTCCGCCCCGGCGCCGCTTGCCCTGCACCTCGAACGGCGGCCGTACCCCGCCCAGCAGCAGGAACCACACCACCGCATACGCGAACGCCGCCTGCACATCCGCCGTCGTCAGCCAGGAGACCAGCAGGAACGCGGCGCCGGACAGCACGACGGTGAGTACGCCATAGGCGTTACGGATCATGATCAGCATCGCCAGGAGCAGCGCGGTGGCGCCCCACAGCAGCGCCGTGATGTGCCCCGCGGCGAGCAGCGCGGCGCCCGCCAGACCCAGCAGGGACGGTGCGATATAGCCGGCCGCGGCGGTCAGGACCATGCCGAGACCGGTCGGCTTGCCACGCGAAACGGTCAGGCCCGAGGTGTCCGAGTGCAGCCGGATGCCGTCCAGACGGCGGCCGGTGAGCAGTGCGATCAGCCCGTGCCCGCCCTCGTGCGCGATGGTGACGGCGTTCCGCGACAGCCGCCAGGCGGTGTGCGGGACGATGGCGCCCAGCGCGAGCACCGCTGTGACGATCACCAGCCAGATCGACGGGGCGGGCTGGGTCCCGAAGACTCGGCCCCATATGTCGGTGAGGTGGTCGGTGTCCATGTCTCCCCTTCGTGTGGCATGGCAGTGTGGCATGCATGTGCGGTAGGTATGCAGCGAGCCGACGCCCCGAGGACCTGGTGGGGCTGTTCGGCGTTGAGCAGTGGGAGCCGAAGGAGACCTTGGCGCCCAGTTGGAACGTCGCTCCGACGGACACCGTGCACGCGGTGCTCGAACGTCCCCTCAAGGGCGAGGCGGCGGCCGGTTTCCCGCCGGGCCCGGTGCGCCAGCTGCGGACGCTGAAGTGGGGCCTGGTCCCGTCGTGGTCGAAATCACCCGAGGCCGCGGCGAAGATGATCAATGCGCGGGCCGAGACGGTGCATGAGAAGCCGTCCTTCCGGCAGGCCTTCGCGGCCCGCCGCTGTCTGCTCCCCGGCGACGGCTACTTCGAGTGGGTCACCGACGCCGCGGAACGGCAGCTGGAGGAGCAGGGCAGGAAGAAGCGGCCCCGCAAGCAGCCGTACTTCGTGACGCCCGCGGACGGCTCCGTGATGGCGATGGCCGGGCTGTACGAGTTCTGGCGGGACCGGACGCTGCCCGGCGACCACCCCCTGGCCTGGTGGGTGACCTGCACGGTCGTGACCACCGAGGCCGAGACCACACCGCTGGCCGGGGCCACCGGCGGCGAGGGCCCGCAGTCGCTGGCCGACATCCACCCCCGGATGCCGCTGGTGCTGACGCCGGACCGCTGGGACGCCTGGCTCGACCCGGCCCGCAACGACCCCGACGAGCTGACCGCGCTGCTGGCGCCGCCGCCGGCCGGGCTGATGCGCGCCTATCCCGTTCCGACCGACGTCAGCAACGTCCGCAACAACGGGCCCGAGCTGATCGCCGAGCTCGACGGCCCCGAGGTCGGCACGCTGTTCTGATCCGGCCCGGCGGTCACGGCGTACCCCGGGCTCTGGCGTGCTGCGGTGCCCTTCCTGGCCCCGCGCGGGCAGGATGGGCGCATGAGCGAGCGCAGCGCGCCTTGCGACCGAGTGAAGCGGGGTTTCGGCATGAGCGAGCGCAGCGAGAGAGTCATGGAAAGGTGCGCGCCTTGCGAATGCGAGGCCGAGTGAAGCGAGGTTTCGGCATGAGCACAGGGGCGATGGAGACGGAGACGGTCGGGACGCCGGCGGGCGACGCCCGGATCACCTGGTACCGCGACGCGAAGCCGGCGCGGGCCGTGGTGGCCGTGAGCCATGGCGCCGGTGGTGGCATCGAGGCGCGCGATCTGCGGGCCCTGGCGGCCGCGCTGCCGGCCCGCGGCTACACCGTGGCGCTGGTCGAGCAGCCGTGGCGGGTGGCGGGCAAGAAGCTGGCGCCCGCGCCGAAAACCCTGGATTCCGGATGGACCGCGCTGTGGCCGGCGCTGGAGAAGCCGGGGCTGCCGGTGGTCGCCGGCGGCCGCAGCGCGGGCGCCCGGGTGGCCTGCCGTACGGCGCGCGAACTGGGCGCACATGCCGTACTTGCGCTCAGTTTCCCGCTGCACCCGCCGGGCAGGCCGGAGAAGTCCCGGGTGGACGAGCTGACCGGCGCCGGGGTGCCGACGCTGGTCGTCCAGGGCGGCCGGGACCCGTTCGGGCGGCCCGCGGAGTTTCCGCAGGGGACCCGGATCGCCGAGGTGGCACACGGTGACCACGGCTTCGCGGTGCCGAAGAAGGCGGGCGTCGGCGAGCCGGAGTCGATGGCCGTGATCACGGACGCGGTGGTGGCGTGGCTGGACGAGATGTTCGGCTGAGCGCCGACCGGGCCGCGGCACCGGCCGGCACGGTCAGCCGGCCTGCCCGCGCGGACGGGCGCGCACATGCATCCGTTCGCCCTGCCGGCCGAAGAGGCTCAGCACCTCCACCGGCTCGTCGCCCGCGGGCCCGAACCAGTGCGGCAGCCGGGTGTCGAACTCCGCCGCCTCCCCGGCCCGCAGCTCCACATCGCGGTCGGCGAGCAGCAGCCGCAGCCGCCCGGACAGGACGTACAGCCACTCGTAGCCCTCGTGCGTACGCTGCTCCGGCGGGCCGCCGACCGGGTCCAGGACCAGCTTGAACGCCTGGAGCGCGGCCGGCTGGCGGGTCAGCGGCAGCACGGTCATGGGCCCGTTGCGCACCGGCACCGTGCGCACCCGTGGATCACCGACCTCCGGCGCCCCCACCAGCTCGTCCAGCGGCACCTGATGGGCATGCGCCAGCGGCAGCAGCAGTTCGAGGGTGGCCTTGCGGCCGCCGGACTCCAGCCGCGACAGCGTGCTCACCGAGATACCGGTCGCCCCGGACAGTGCGGTGAGCGTCACCCCGCGCTCCTGGCGCAGCCTCCGCAGCCGCGGGCCCACCTCCGCGAGTACCCGTGCGTACGCGTTGTCGTTCACCCCTCTATTGCCGAAGCGGCAACCGGGTTTGTCAAGCCGTCCGCCGGAGAATGCGACAGAGAAATTCGGGGGTCGGCCCGGGAATGACGCGGCGGGTGAGGCTGTTGAGGCTGTCGTAGGTAGTCGAGTACGTCCAGCGAAGCATGAGGAATGGGAGTCCGCCGCATGGGAATCGCTTGCATGGCCCGCCCGGCCGCTGACCTGCCGTGGTCGCAGATGCAGGTGACGCAGCCCGCCCTGGCTGGAGCGGCGGCGGCACCGGATCGTCGTCTATTCTCCGATTCGAGTGGGTCCGTTTCCGGATCCGTGACGCTGTTGGAGGAGGTGGGTCCGGTCACCGGTACCGACGCAGGGACCGACGGCACGGCTGAGGAGATGTCCGCGGGCCGGCAGGAGAGTGCGGCCGAGCGCAATGCGCGCTTCGAGCGGGACGCGCTCACCTTCCTGGACCAGATGTACTCCGCCGCGCTGCGCATGACGCGCAATCCGGCCGACGCGGAGGACCTGGTGCAGGAGATGTACGCAAAGGCGTATGCGTCCTTCCATCAGTTCCGGGAAGGCACCAACCTCAAGGCGTGGCTGTACCGCATCCTCACGAACACCTTCATCAACTCCTACCGCAAGAAGCAGCGCGAACCCCAGCGCAGTGCCGCGGAGGAGATCGAGGACTGGCAGCTGGCGCGCGCCGAGTCGCACATGTCGACGGGGCTGCGCTCCGCCGAGTCGCAGGCACTCGACCACCTCCCCGACTCGGACGTGAAGGCCGCGCTCCAGGCGATCCCCGAGGAATTCCGTATCGCGGTCTACCTGGCGGATGTCGAGGGCTTTGCGTACAAGGAGATCGCGGACATCATGGGGACACCCATCGGCACGGTGATGTCCCGTCTGCACCGCGGCCGGCGCCAACTGCGCGGCATGCTGGAGGATTACGCCCGTGAGCGCGGGCTGGTCCCGGCGGGGGCAGCGGCCGCGGACCCGCAGGCCGCGCGCACGTCGGAGTCGCACGACCGGAAAGGCTCAGGATCATGAGCTGCGGAGAGCCGCACGAGAAGGACTGCTCAGAGGTCCTTGATCACCTCTATGAGTATCTCGACCGGGAGATGCCCGCCGGGGAGTGCGCAGAGTTCCAGGTGCATCTCGACGAATGCTCGCCGTGCCTGGAGAAGTACGGCCTGGAGCAGGCCGTCAAGAAGCTCGTCAAGCGCTGCTGCGGCCATGACGACGTCCCCACCGATCTGCGCTCCAAGGTCATGGGCCGGATCGACCTCATCCGGGCCGGGGAGACCGTGCCCGAGGTGAGCGTGCTCGAACAGGCCAAGCAGGAACAGGCACAGCGGGAGCAGTCGGACGCCGCCGCGGCCGGCTCCCAGGAGGCGACCGGCCCTTCCGAGGCGGCGGCCGGCCCGTCCGAGACGACCGGCTCCGCCGATGCACGCGCCAAGGCCGCGCGGACCGAATAAGGCGGCAGATCACCCTAAGGGGTGAGGGGCGGGGCGGTTCGTCCCGCCCGATCCGCTGATGCGCCCACCCCGGCGCCGCGGCCCCTCTATTCTCACCGGACCCAGGCGCATTGCGGATGCGGCGCCCTGGGCATCCCCCTGCTCCTTCAGGGCCCGGGGGAGAGCGGTGGGCATGGTGAGGAGGGCGCGATGCGGGGACTTCCGGCGGCCGCGCGAGGGTATATCGGCTGCGCCGCCCTGGCCGCTGCGCTGTGCGCCGCCCCCGCCTTACGGCTCGGCGCCGGCGCCCCGTGGACCGGCACCCTGGCCCTGGCCACCCTCTACGGACTGTGCGAACAGGTCCGCCGCTGTCCGCCGCCGGGCAGCCGGGCACCGTACACCGGCGGTACGGCCGGTACGGGCGCCGACGGAGCGCCCGGATTCCCGGCCGGATGGGCCAGCCCCGTGCTGCTCGCCGGGGCCTTTCTGCTCCCGCCGTCGCTGGCCGCGCTGGCCGCCGTCCCCGGAGCGCTGATCGCACCGGCCCGGGCGCGCTCGGCCGGCGCCCGCAGGCTCTGGCACGCCGCCGAGCTGGCGCTGGCCTGCCGGGCCGCCGCCGAGATCTTCCGGGCCCTCGGCCACCACCCGCTGTCCGCGCCGCAGTTCCCCGTTCTGCTGCTGCCGGCCGCGGCCGCCGCCGGCACCTTCTGCGCGGTGCTCGCGGCACTGGAGGGCGGGGTGCTGGTCGCCGCCGAGCGGCACCCCGTACGCACCGCCTGGCGCGGGCTGGTGACCCGCTCGCTGGCACCACACCTCGTGCACGGACTCGCCGGGCTGATGATGGCGGTCCTGTGGCGCAGCTCGTACGGACCGCCGGCGGCGCTGCTGGTGCTGCTGCCGATGTACCTCTCCTGCTGGGTCTTCGACCGGTACCACCGCGAACGCGCCGCCCATCAGGCCACCATCCGCGCCCTCGTCCAGGCCGTGGACATCAAGGACCGCTACACCCGCGGGCACAGCGAACGGGTCGGGCGGGCCTCGGTGATGATCGCCCGGGAGCTGGGCATGGCGGAGGACCGGATGGAGGTGCTCCGGTTCGCCGGCATCCTGCACGACGTCGGCAAACTCGGCGTGCCCACCCGGCTGTTGCGCAAGGACGGGCCGCTGACGCCACAGGAGCGCCGGGTCATCGAGCTGCACCCCGAGTACGGCCACGAGATCGTGCGCGGCATCGGCTTCCTGGGGGAGGCACGGGCGGCGATCCTGCACCACCACGAACGGCTGGACGGCCGCGGCTACCCCTACGGACTCGCGGGACATCACATCCCGGAGTTCGCCCGGGTGGTCGCGGTCGCCGATGCCTTCGACGCGATGACCTCGACGCGCTCCTACAGCCGGGCCCGGCCGGTGCCGGTGGCGGTCGCGGAGCTGCGCAAGTGCGCCGGCGCGCAGTTCGATCCGCGAATGGTCCGGGCGCTGGCGGCGTCGCTCGACCGGTACGGCTGGCATCCGGAGCTGGTGACGGCCGCGGATGCGGAGCCGGGGGTGGTGCGGGGCCGTAGAGGAAACGTCACGCCTCAGGGGCCGGAAGGGCCCGGCAGCGGTGCGGAGCGCCCGGTCGTGGAGCCGGTGCCGCGGTCCGAAGGCGCCGGGCGGGACGGCGGGCGGTGAGCGGCGCCGCGGAGCGGCCCCC
>NZ_QUAC01000429.1 GCF_003389455.1 Streptomyces inhibens
CCAGCCGCCCAGCCGCCCAGCCGCCCAGCCGCCCAGCCGCCCAGCCGCCCAGCCGCCCAGGCGCTGCCGTCCGGCCGCCCGAGCGCTGCCGCCCAGCCGTCCCTACGGTCTGGTGCCGTGCCTGCCGCCGGTGTTCTTGCGTATGCCGAACGCCTCGTTCCGGCCTCGATCAGGCTCGTAGGGCGGTATGTCCTTGCCCGGCTGGTAGTGCGGTCCCTGGCGGATGTGGCGGATCACCATGGCCAGGTCCGTCGCTGCCACCATGGCCAGGACGGCACACGCGGCAGCCCATTCCGGTCGGCCGGCACTGACGAAGACCACAGCCCCGGCGATCGCCCACAGCAGCCCCCACAGCGCCAGCCCACAGCGAATCTTCAGCGGGCTGCGTGCGTGAAGGGGCTCATTTCCCGTACGCATCGGCACCCATCTCCCACCTCCAGGATCCTCCCGATCGACGAGCCAGTCACCTGTCTCCGTCACCCCTTTCAACGGTTTGTGCTCCGGGTTTCCGCTGTCCTTCGGGCTGCTCCTCGCCAACGGGTGGATCGCCGGCGGGGTGGCTGTTGATCCACGACAGCCCGCCGATGTCGAGCAGCGACCGGGCGCGGGTCACGGCGACGTACGCCAAGCGCGCTTCGTCGACATCGACCGGCCCGGGAAGCGGCGCTCCGTCCTCGCCGCGCTCGTCCAGGTCATCGGGGCCCGTGAAATCGTCCGCGATGCGTACGCTTGCCCACTCCCGTCCCTTGGCCCGGTGGGCCGTGGACACCGTCACCTCGGCGGAATCCTCGGGTGAGAGCCGGTCCAACGCGCGCAGTACGGCTTCCGTGCCGTGCTCGTCGACGAGCTCCACCAGTGGCAGCAGATCCCGTCCGGCCGGATCAAACTCGGCGTACTCGCGCAGTTCCGCCCAGGTCTCGAAGAGCATCAGCTCGGGATGGGCGGTGCGTCGCCCGGCCTCAAGGTCGTGCACGGCGCGTGCGAGGGCGCTCAGTGCCTCGCCGCCGCCCGCGAGTGCGACCCGGCGCTCGGCCTCCAGCTGCCGTATCACCTCCACCATCGCCCCCACATTCGTCCGGCACAGGATCGCCTCCGGCGCGTGGACCGTACGCAACTCCGTCTCCAGGGACGGTGAACCCGTGAGCCGGATCGGCGCGCCGACGATCCTGAGCCAGCGGTTGGCCTCGGCCGCCAGTGCCGGTCCGAAGCGGAAGGAGCGGGAGAGGCTGAGCTGTCTGCCGTCGAAGCCGGTCATGACGTCGCGCGCACCGCGCCAGCCGTAGATGGCTTGAGCGGAGTCCCCGACCAGTACCAGCTGTGCATGGTCGCGCTGGGCCGTGAAAACCTGCTCGACCACGGGATTGGTGTCCTGCGCCTCGTCCAGGAGCAGGAAATCCGCGGGGATGACGGGCTCGCTCAGCGCCCACATCTTGAGGTAGTGGTCGTGCTCGAAGCGGACCACGCCGTGGTCCGGATGTTGCAGGTCGGCCCAGGCCTTGCGTGCGTAGGGCAGGACGAGGTCGGCGAGTTGTGCGTGCAGCGGCGGGGATTCGGCTCCGCGCAGAGGCGGGACGTGGTGGGGTGCGATCTCGCTGTCCGCTGACTGGCAGAAGCGGGTGACCGTGCGCAGGACCGTGTAGGAAAGCGCCTTGTTGTTGACCTTGCGTGCGCCGATGCGTAAGGACAGGCCGTCGTCGATGCCGAGGGCCGCGCCCGTGCGCCAGCCCGCTTGCCGTGGGGCGTTCATGCGCGCTTGGTAGCTTCTGCCCACGGCGGTGTACGCGAGGGCGTGGGCGGTGCCGCAGGCCACCTCGGTGGGGAACGCCTGGGCGGCGTGGCGTGCGACAGCTCTGTTGAAGGCGATATAGCGGCCGGTCCGGCCGTGTTTCCGTGCGGTGTGCGCGAGCATCGCGAGGGTCGTGGTCTTGCCTGTCCCGGCACCGGCCTGGATCACCAGATGCGAGCCGGTCGGAAAGGCCTGTGCCGCGGCGTTCTGCTCGAGTGTGGGGGTGTGCATGGGTGTGTACATGGGGGCTCCTCGCCGACATCAGTTGATCACTGAGAGTGATTACGTCACTGACTGTAACCGATTTCGGGGGTGCGGGGGAGAGGCGTTCCAAGGCCTGTGGATAACTCCGGTTCGTGGGTGGGAAGCGCCGGCCCGGACGCATTGTCAGTGCCGTCTGCTTCCATCGAACTCGTGCAGGGCTGCCGCGGCGGGACCGACGCCGGCGGGCAGCGGGGCATGGGGGGACGCAGTGCGTACGACCGTAGACTCGCAGGTCGGGGGCGGAGGAGGAGGCCGGGTGCGGCAGGCCCGGTGTGCGCCGGAGCCCTCACGGCAGGACCAAGCAGTGCAGGACCGAGCAGTAAGGCATGGCATGACGAGGCGGTGGGAGGCGGCGGCGGAGAACCGTTCGGCGGACGCCCCGCCCACAGCCGTGCCCGGCGGCGCGGGGGACGGGACCGGCGCCGCCATGGCCCGCTGCGCCGCGGTCTTTCTGCCCGCCCGGCCGCCGCGCGCGGGGAAGATCGCGTTCTGGCGTCCCGATGACGGTCCGCTCCCGGACATCGGAACCGGGGGGCGCGATGGAGCGGCAGCGGGCAAGGACGGGGGCGCGGAGCCGACGCAGCTGACCGTCGCCCGGCGGCATGGGAACGGCGCCCGCAGCCGCACCGTCCCGGCCGTGCTGCTCCCGCTGGCCGAGGCCGTCCCGCTGCTGATCCGGGCCCGGTACGACCAGAGCGCCGATCCGGCCGCCGCCGGCTGGGGCGCGGCCACCTTGCACGCGCTGCACCTCGCCGCGCGCGGCAGACTGCTGCCGGGGCTGACCATCGAGGACACCGACGCCTGGCGCGCCGGCCCGCTCGACCCCGAAGACATCGCACACCTCCGGGCCATCGCCGCCGCCATGCCCGCCGAGGCCTACGCCGTGCCGCTCCCCGGCAGCCGCCCGCTCCAGCTGCACGACCCCGTGGCCCTGGTACGGCTCTATGTGGACGCGGTCGTCGACGCGCTGCCGCGTACCCCTGCCGCCGGGCTGGTGGCCGGTGCCCCGTTCGCCGCGACCGCGCCGCAGCACCTTCCCGGCGCCCGGGAATGGGCGGCCGAGGTCGCGGCCGGCGTGGATGCGGGGGTACGGCTCTCCCTGCGCCTCGACCTCGCGTCGCACAAGCTCTTCGACACGGCGGACCAGGACAGCGCGGGCGGCGCCGAGGAGCGCAGTGCGGCGGCCGCCGTCCTCCAGGTGCACAGCCTCACCGACCCGACCCTGGTCGCCGACGCCCGCGGCCTGTGGGAGGGCGAAGGCCCCGACCACTTCGGGCCGCGCTCCCGCGTCGACACCCTCTTGGCGCTGCGCCGCGCCGCCCGCGTCTGGGCCCCGCTCACCCGCCTCCTGGAGCGGCCGGTCCCCGACGTACTGCCGCTCAGCGAGGACGAGTTGTACGACCTGCTGGGCGAGGCCGCGCCACGGCTGGGCGCCGCGGGGGTGGCCGTCCACTGGCCCAAGGAACTGGCCCGCGGCCTGACGGCGGCGGCCGTGCTGCGCCCGGCACCGGGCTCGGCCGCGGACGGCTTCGGCTTCTTCGACACGCGTGAACTGCTGCAATTCCGCTGGCAGGTGGCGATGGACGGGGTGCCGCTGACAGAGGCGGAAATGGACGCCCTCGCCGAGGCGCACCGCCCCGTCGTCCGGCTGCGCGACCAGTGGGTCCTGGTCGACCCCGGGCTCGTACGCAAGGCCCGCAAGCGGGAGCTGGGCTATCTGGAGCCGGTCGACGCCCTCGCCGCGGCGCTCAACGGCACCACGGAGGTGGATGGCGAAGAGGTTGAGGTGGTGCCCTTGGGTGCCCTCGCCGCGCTGCGCGGCCGTCTCACCACGGAGGCGCGCCCCCTGCCCCAGCCGCCCGGACTGCGCGCGACCCTGCGCGACTATCAACTACGGGGCATGGCCTGGCTCGACACCATGACCTCCATCGGGCTCGGCGGCTGTCTCGCCGACGACATGGGCCTGGGCAAGACCATCACCGTCATCGCGCTCCATCTGCACCAACGGCCCGGCGCGCCGGTGCTCGTCGTCTGCCCCGCCTCCCTCCTCGGCAACTGGCAGCGCGAGATCGAGCGCTTCGCCCCCGGTACGCCCGTCCGCCGCTTCCACGGCGCCGGCCGCAGCCTCGACGACCTGGAGGACGGCTTCGTCCTGACGACGTACGGGACGATGCGCAGCAGCGCCACCCAACTGGCCGGCCGGCGTTGGGCCTGGGTCGTCGCCGATGAGGCCCAGCATGTGAAGAACCCGCGCTCCTCGACGGCCAAGGCGCTGCGCAGCATCAAGGCCCCGGCCCGGATCGCCCTCACCGGCACCCCCGTCGAGAACAACCTCTCCGAGTTGTGGGCGCTCCTCGACTGGACGACCCCCGGACTCCTCGGCCCCCTCAAGACGTTCCGTGCGCTGCACGCCCGTGAGGTCGAGGGCGGCGAGGACCCGGAGGCGGCCGAGCGGCTGGCCAGACTGGTGCGTCCGTTCATCCTGCGCCGCAAGAAGTCCGACCCCGGGATCGCACCCGAACTCCCGCCCAAGACCGAAACGGACCACCCGGTGGCGCTGGGGCGCGAACAGGCAGCGCTGTATCAAGCCGTCGTCCGCGAGACCCTCTCCCGGATCGAGGCCGCCGAGGGCATCGCGCGCCGTGGCCTGGTGATGAAGCTGCTCACCGCCCTCAAACAGATCTGCAACCACCCCGCGCAGTACCTCAAGGAGACCGCCCCGGGCCTGGCCGCGCGCTCCGGGAAGCTCGAACTCCTCGATGAGCTCCTGGACACCATCCTCGCCGAGGGCGGCGCCACATTGATCTTCACGCAGTACGTGGGCATGGCGCGGCTGCTCGAACGGCACCTCGCCACCCGCGGCATCCCGACGCAGTTCCTGCACGGCGGCACGCCCGTCGCCGAACGGGAGAAGATGGTCGACCGCTTCCAGTCGGGACAGGCCCCGGTCTTCCTGCTGTCCCTGAAGGCGGCGGGCACGGGTCTGAATCTCACCCGCGCCGGACACGTGATCCACTACGACCGCTGGTGGAATCCGGCGGTGGAGGAGCAGGCCACCGACCGTGCCTACCGCATCGGGCAGACCCAGCCCGTCCAGGTGCACCGGCTGATCGCCGAGGGCACGGTCGAGGACAACATCGCCCAACTCCTCAGCGCCAAACGGGCGCTCGCCGACGCGGTGCTCTCCGGTGGTGAGACCGCGCTCACCGAGCTGTCCGATGCCGAGCTGGCTGACCTCGTCTCCTTGAGGAGGCCCGGATGAACCCTCGCCCCACCTCAGGACGCGCCGCCGCGGCGGACCGGCTGGCCCGCGCGGACCGCTCCCGTACCTTCCCGCCCCTGCCGGACCGGACCGGCGCCCGGGGGCTGTTCGCCGAATCCTGGTGGGGAAGCGCCTGGCTGGACGCGCTGGAGACCGCCGCCCTCGACAGTGCCCGGCTCGCCCGCGGGCGGACGTACGCCCGCGACGGCCATGTCGACACCATCAACGTCACCCCGGGCCGCATCGTCGCCACCGTACGGGGCAGCAGGCCCCGCCCGTACAGCGCCGAAATCCGCCTCAGGACCCTTGGCGACCAGGAATGGGACGGCCTCCTGGACGCCGTCGCCGCGGAGCCCGGCCAGCTCACCGCGCTGCTGGCCAAGAAGCTGCCCCGTGCGCTGGCCGAGGGCGAGGTGCGTCTCCTCCCCGGGCCGGGTGATCTTGTCCCCCGATGCTCGTGCCCCGACAACGGCAGGCCCTGCAAGCACGCCGCCGCGCTCTGCTTCCAGGTGGCCCGCCTGCTGGACGCCGACCCGTTCGTCCTGCTGCTGATGCGCGGCCGCGGCGAACGCGAACTCCTCGACGAGCTCTCCCGCCGCAACACCGCGCTCACCGCCCGCGAAGCCCGCGCCCATACGCTTGCCGCCACCACGCCGCCCCACAGCAGCCGAGCGTCAGGGGGCGAAAGCAGGACACGAGACGCCGTCGAACGAACTGCCGCGGTGGCTCCCGGCGTCGTCCCCGGGGAGCCCCTCGCGCAGGGGACGCCCGCACCTCCCGGTGTCCTCGCCCGCGAGGCCCTCGCCGACCGCCCCCGCCCGCCGCTCCCACCGCCCCTGCCGGCGCCACCGCAGCCCGGTCACCCGCCGGCCCTGCCCGACGGCGACGGCCTCCCCTTCGACCCGGCCACCCTTGAATTCCTGGCCGCCGACGCCGCGGCCCGCGCTCACGCCTGCGTATCCGCCGCCGGATCCGCGAGCCCCGGAAGCGGCCGCCCGGCCGTCCACAGCCCGTTCCCGGCGCTGCCTCCGTGGGAGGACGCCATCCGCCTGGCGGCCACCGCCCACCCCACCGCCGGCCTGACCTCCACCACCCGCGCCCTCTACCGCGACCTCGCGACGGCGACCGGGCGTACGCCCACGGACGTGGCCCGCTCCGTCGCCGCCTGGCGGCAGGGCGGTCCCGAAGGCCTCGCCCTCCTCGACACCACCTGGAATCCACCGGCCGGCGACTTCGACCGGGCCCGCAGCGCCCTCCTGGCCGCGGACCTCCCGGCCCTGCGCCCGCGCCACAACCACCTCACCGACCCGGGCGGCCGCATCCAGCTCCGCTTCGGCCGCGACAACCGCTGGTATCCGTACGAATCCGAGCCCGGCGCCGAGGACTGGTGGCCCACCGGCCCCGCGGACCCCGACCCCGTGGGCGCGCTCACCACCCTGCTCGCGCGATGACTAACCTCAGGGCCGTGGAAGGTCTCGACGCACTCACCCGATCCCTCGCCCGGCGCACCCCCGAGCAGCTCGCCGCACTCCTGGCCCGCCATGCCGAGCCGCTCGCCCGTCGGCCCGCCCCCACCGAACTACGCGGTCTGGCAAGCGCGTTGTGGTCGTACGAAACCCTCCACCACCTGGTGCTGCACCTCGACCACCCCCGGCTGCAGGTGCTCGCCACCACCGCCCGCATCAGCCAGGAGCGCGCCGGGCGTGCCGCTCCCGGCCCCGCCGCCCCCGCTCCGGGCGCCGACTACCAGTCCCTGATGGCGCACCAGCTCTCCTTCGCGCATCTGGCCACCGAACCCGTCCCGCCCGAGGACGTCTTCGCCGCCCTCGGCGCCACCACGGGCCCCGGGCGCACCGCTGCCGAGGCAGCCCTGCGCGACCTCCACAACGACGGACTCGCCGCCCCCACCGAGGACGGCACGATCGTCGTCCCGCCGCGCGCCCCGCAACTCCTCGCCGCCCACGACCTCGGCCCGTTCCTCGCGGACGCCCCACTGCCCGCCCCGGGCGGCGCCAATCTGCCCGCCGTATCGGTCCCCCCGACCTCGCCGTACGACGAATCCCGGGCCGCTGCCGCCACCCTGGCCGCCACCGTGGACCGCCTGCTGGCCTCTCTGGCGACGCAGCCCGCGGCGCTGCGCAAGTCGGGCGGGCTGGCCGTACGGGAGATCAAACGGCTGGCCAAGGCGGCCGGCGCCACCGAACCGCACACCTGCCTCCTCCTCGACCTCACCCTGGCCGCCGACCTGATCGCGCTGACCCGCACCCCGGCCGGTATCACCGCGCTCCCCACCAGCGCGTACGACGACTGGCTCGGCCGCCCGCCCGGCGAACGCCTCGCGCCTCTCCTCGCCGCCTGGTCCGCGCTGTGGGCCATCCCCACCCACACTCCGTTCGGCGGGACCCCGACCGCACTGGTCCGCGGACACGACCGGCATGCACCTGCCCTCCGCCACGCCCTCCTCGCCGCTTCGGCCACCGTCCCGCCCGGTGCCGGAGCGCCCTTCCCCGCACTGCCGCTCGCCGAATCACTCGCCCAACAGGAGGGCGCGCGCACCCCGTTGGAGCAGCTTCTGCGGGCGGCGGACTGGCACCGCCCCCTCGCCGTCACCCGCCAGCCGATGGCCGAGGACCGTGCCGCCCACACCCTCCACGAGGCGGCCTACCTGGGCCTGGTCGCCCACGGCACCCTCACACCCCTCGGCCGCGCGCTGCTCGCCGACCCGCAGTCCCTCGACGAGCCGCTCGGCGAACTGCTCCCGCCGCTCCTCGAACAGGCCCACTTCCAGGCCGATCTGACCGCCGTCGTCCCCGGCCGCCCCGCCGCCGCGCTCGCCGGACTCCTCGCCTCCGCGGCCGACCGCGAGTCCGAGGGCCACGCCGTGACCTGGCGCTTCACCCCCGCCTCCGTACGCCGTGCGCTGGACACCGGCCACACCGCCGACACCCTCCTCGACGACCTCACCCGTGCCTCGGCGACCGGCACCCTGCCGCAGCCACTCGGCTATCTCGTCCGGGACGCCGCCCGCACCCATGGCCGGATGCGTGTCCTGCCCGCCGCCTGCTGCATCCGCTCCGACGACGAAACCCTCGTCAAGGAACTCGCCGCCCACCGGGCGCTGCGCGACCTCGCGCTGCGCGCCATCGCCCCGACCGTCCTGGTCAGCGGCCGCCCGCCGGCCGCCACCCTGGACGCCCTGCGCGCCGCCGGCTACGCACCCACCCTGGAATCCGACACCGGCACCACCACCGTCGAACGCCTCCCCGCGCACCGGACCAAGGCCCCCGCCCCCACCCGCAATCCGCACGCCCCGCTCACCCTCGCCCGCCGCCTCCTGGGGCTCGCACCGGAACCCCAGGAGGCCCTCCGGACCGCCGACGTGTGACCCGTCGCCGGACCGGGCGCGGCGCGTGGGCGGGTCGGCTACTCGTACTCCGTGCCGCCCTTGCGTGTCAGATACGCGCCGCTGACCACCTTGGCGATGGCCCGCCCGCCCAGCACCGCGCTGTAGCGGTCCCGGAGCGGACGGACGACCACACCCTCCCGGATGTGCACCGCACGCCCCGACAGCGTCTCGCGCCCCTCGGCCAGCTCCATCACCTGCCGCGCGTCGTACGGGCCGCTGAACAGCGTCGGCACCACCGGAAGCCGACCGTCCAGCACCTTCGCGAGCTCCTCCGGATCCAGCCAGCGCGGCTGCCCGCCGACGTCCACCGCGATGTCGAAGACCGCGTACGTCGGATCCCCGCGCCGGCTGTCCGCGCCGTAGCCCAGATCCTGGACGCCGTCGCCGTACACCTCGCCGTAGACGCCGACCCGCAACGCCCCCAGCTCCCCGGCGATCTCCGCAGCGACCCGCTCGACGTCATGTCCGCGCACCGCACGCCAATACAGGTTCTTCGGGTCCTCGGCCAGCGCGAGCCGCTGCGCACCGAGCCCCTTCGAGGTCACCTGGACGCGCCCGTCCCGGGCGCTGTACGTCAGGCAGCAGGCGGTGCCGTGCACCTTCTCCGTGACCGCCACCGGCTCGCCGTCGGTGAACGCCGCCGGATACCGCTTCAGGTTCTCGATATCGATCCACGGCAGCAGATCGGGAGCCGACTCCACATCGCCGCTCATCGAAATCGGCACCGGCGGAACCCACTTCACGATCCCCAGCTCCGCCGCGAAGTCGGTGCCGTCCTCCCGCGCCCGCGCCAGGTCCACCCCGCCCAGCGCCTTCGGGCGGCAGACGATGCCCTGCGACAGCTCGCCACGCAGCCGTATCGCCTTGACGCGATTGGCCGCCGAGCCCGCCAGCTTGCCCGTCAGCCCCAGCTCGGCCACCAACTCCTCAGGAAGCACGGCCTGCTCCGGCACATACACGGCCAGGTCGCCGGTCCGGTAGACGCCCTTGGCGACGACCGCGCGATACAGACCCACCTGCGCGAGCTCCAGCGCATCGGCGTTCGGATGCTCATGAATCGTCAGTTCCTCGACCGTGACGCGCAGCGTCGACATCCCCGTCCCCGTTCCTGCAACAGCATCAGGCGCCGCCCAGCGCGCCGCCCCCCTCACTGTGATCGACTCCGAACCACCCAGCGACCGATTTTCGCCCTTGCCGACCGAATGTGATCGAGTGGCGGTCCGGCGCGCTGGACCCCGCCTTCACCGCCGCCGCATTGTCAGTACCGTCAAGTAGCGTTTTGGCGTACGGAGTCGATCCGACAGATCGAACAGATCGACCGGTCGCGGGGTGGAAGGACGGCGTCGACGTGGGGGAGCACGGGGTGGGCGACGAAGGCGTACGGAACGAGTTCGGCGGGACGGCGCACGGGCCGGTGGTGCAGGCCGGGGTGATCCATGGCGATGTGCGCTTCGAGGTGAAGCGCCCGGATGTTCCGGTGCCCCGGCAGGTGCCGGCCGGGGTGGCCCAATTCGTCGACCGCGAGCCGGTGATCGAGGCCATCAGCGGCTGGGTGGGCGAGCACGGCGGGGTGGCGGTGCTCAGCGGACTGCCCGGGGTGGGCAAGAGCGCGACCGCGCGCAGATGGGCGCAGGGGGAGCGCGGCCGGTTTCCCGGTGGCGAGTTCTATGTGGACTTCGCCGAGCTGCGGGCCCAGGTGGGCGGGGATGTCTCGGCCGGCGTCAGCCGCTGTCTGCGGGCGCTGGGTGTCGAGGACCGGTATCTGCCGGGCACGCTGGGCGAGTTGACCGGCCTGTTCCGCAGCTGGACGGCGGACAAGCGGGTGCTGATGGTCCTGGACGATGTGACCGAGCCGGCGCAGGTACGGGCGCTGATTCCGGGCGCGCCCGGGAGCGTGGTGCTGGCGACGAGCCAGGGCATGCTCGGCGAGCTGCTGGACGTGGGAGCGCGGCTGATGCCACTGGAGCCGCTGAAGGCCGAGCACGGGCTGCAGTTGCTCAAGCGCCTGTGCGGGGAGGAGCGGATCGCGGGGGACGGCGAGGCCGCCGCCGAGCGCATCGTGGAGAGCTGCGGTGGCCTCCCGGTGGCACTGCATGTCGCCGCCGCCCGGTTGGTGATGCACCCACGGTTGTCGGTCGAGGCATTTGCCGATGAACTGGCCGATGACCAGAGCCGGTTGAATGCCCTGCGCAGGGGAGGTGAGCGAGCCGTGACGGCTGTTTTCGATGTGGCGTATGCGGCGCTGTCGCAGGAGGCCGCACGGCTGTATCGGGTGCTCGGGCTGTATCCAGGACGTCGTTGGGATGCGGGGACGGCCGCGGCGGCCGCCGGGACGACGGAACTGCAGGCGGCCGAGCAGCTCGACGTCCTGGAGAGTGCGAGCCTGGTCACGGTGGCGGCGGACGGGCGGTACGACTTCCACGACCTGGTGCGACTGCACGCCCGGGAGGCGGCCCAGGAGGAGAGCGAGACCGAGCGCACCGCCGTCGTACGGCGGGTGGTGGACCATCTGCTCACCCGCGCTGCGCACGCCGACCTGGCCGTCATGGGAAACCGGATGCGCATCGGCCGGTACGTCGAACGTCTGGGGGAGGCGGACCAAGGGGCCGGCTTCCGGGACCGGCAGCAGGCGCTGGAGTGGCTGGACGTCTGGCGCGACGAGCTGCTGTCCGCCCAGCGGGCCGCGGCCGACCGCCGGTGGCACCGCCCGGCCTGGGAGCTGGCCGAGGCGCTGACCGCGCTCTACCTCAACCGCAGATACCTCAACGACTGGGTCAAGTCCGGTGACTTCGGCGCCAGGGAGGCCATGGCCGACGGCAATCCCGCCGCCGAGGCCCGGCTGCGTACGCTGCTCTCGCGCCCGTTGATGGACCGCGACGAACTGGCCCGGGCACGCAAGGAACTGGAGACGGCCATCGCACGGGCCGACACCTCCGGCCATGCGCTGCTGCGGGCATCCGTCCGTGAGTTCTACGGGCGGTACTGGGACCGCTGTGATCCGGACCGCGCCATCACCACCTACGAGGAGGCGATGACGCTCTACCGGGCCGCGGGCGACGAGCGAGGTATCGCCATCGGGCTCCATTTCATGGGCTGCGCACAGCACGCCGTCGGCCGCACCGAGGACGCGCTGGCCACGCTGCGGGACGCCTATGACCGGTTCATGGCGATCGAGGACCGACGGATGGGAGCGCGGGCACTGGCCGCACTGGGGCGCGCGCAGGGGACGCTGGGGCGCATCGACGAGGCGGTCGCGGCCCTGGAGGAGGCCGCGGGGATGTTGCGTGAGCGCGGGGCCGTCCATTACGAGGCGGAGGTGTGCGAGGCGCTCGCCGAGATGGCCGAGGAGGCCGGCGACCGCGAGCGATGGCGACTGCATATCACCCGGGCGCTGGAGATATACGAGGCGGGCGGCGGCCCGCGCGCCGTCGAGCTGCGCCGCATGCTGGCGGAGGCCGAAGGGGCCGAAGGGGCCGAAGAGGCGGCCGAGTAGCCGGGTGACCGGAACGGGCCTGTTCGGCGTGGTCGAGCGGCCGGCTGCTCAGTAGGTGCCGGGTGAGCGGCGGGTGTCCGGAGCGAGGCGCAGTGCGGCGTCCTCCGTGCGGCTGCCGAGCGTGAGGGCGACGATGCCGTCCAACGGGCGGTGTGCGCGCAGCGAGGCGTAGACGACGGCGGCCAGCACGGCGGGGTCGTCCAGGAGGCCGGTGGCGGAGACTTCGACCGTACGGCCGTCGCGGAGCCCGACCCGGCAGCCGCGGTCGGCGACCGAGGCGGCGGCGAGAAGACAGCCCGGGTAGCGGGCGAGGGTGTCATCGATCCACCGGTCGGCGGCGACGGCGGTACGGACCGGAGCGCGGCGGACCAGGACGGACGCGCTCTCCGCCAGCTGCCGGTCCTCTTCATCATCGGCGCACGAGAGATGGCGGAAGGGGCCGTCCGGAGCGTCGGCCCGCTCCAGGAGGGAGAAGGAGTCGACGGCGGCCGGGGTGCGCTCGACCGACACCCGCAGGCCGTCGGGCCCCGTACCGGGCACCGTGGTCACGTAGGCCGCGGTGACATCTGCCGGACGGTCCTGCGGTACGGGAGGGGCCGGCGCCAGGCGTGGGGGCGGCGGGCCGGTCGGTTCGGGCAGGTCCAGAAGGTCGTAGACGGCGGTGCGCAGCAGGTCCAGGGCGCGGCCCGGGGCGGCGAAGGCGCTCTCGCCGAGTTTGCGGAGCCGGCCGATGGTGTCGTCGCCGGTCGGCGGCAGGGCGTTGAGCGCCTGCTCGATCTGCGGCCGGAGCGGGGCGTCGGGAGTGAGCCGCGGCGCGATCCGGCCCAGCTCCGCCATGGGTGTGCCCGCCACGGCCTCGTCCTCGCCGAACGCGCCGAGCAGCAGGGGCGTACCGAGCGCGGCCCCGTAGAAGGTGACCGACCCGTGGTCGCCCATGAGGAGGTCGGCGGCGAGCAGTGTGGCCTGCCAGCCCGCCGTCGGCGGGATGCACAACAGCCCGGCGGCATGGGCGGAGTCGAGGAGCGAACGGACGGCGTAGCGGCCGTGGGCGGAGGCGATATTGGGGTGGGTGACCAGGGCGACGGCGTAGTCGTCCATGGGCAGCTCGGCGAGCAGCCGGGCCGGGAGCGCGGGATCCCGGCCCAGGAGGGAGTGCTCGCGCCAGGTCGAGCTCAGCATGATCAGCCGTCGGTCGTCCGGCACTCCGAGGGCCTGGCGGTAGCGGGCGCGTAGATCCCGTCCGTCGCGCAGTGCGTCATAGCAGGGGTCGCCGACCAGGAGGGTGCTGCCGGAGGTGGCGGGGTGGGCGGCGGCCAGCTGGGCGGCCTGGTCCGGGTGCGAGATGGCGAACCGGGCGCGGCCGCTGCGCAGCAGGGCGTCGGGTACGACTCCGGCGAGCCGGTCCTGGTCGCTGCGCGAGTCCGGGACGACCTTGTGGAAGCCGACGCCGTGCGGGAGGACCAGAACCGGGGCGGTGTGGTGCGACTCCGTGAGGTCGGCGTTTTCGGAGGCCGTGATGATCAGGTCGGGGGTGATACGGGCGAATTGGTGCCAGGGCAGTACACGGGCGCCGACCGAGCGGAGCAGATCGTGGACGCCGTCGTTGAAGGCGGAGGTGGGGTCGTAGACGAAGACGAGGGAGACGCGTGGGTCGTCGCGCAGGACCGGGCGCAGGACATCGAGGACCCGGACGGTCGAGGTGACGGTACGCGCCACGGCCACGACGGTGCGCTCGCCCGCGAACGTCAGCCAGCGCTCGGGGTCCTCGCCCACGGGCACGCGCAGCGGCGGTATGAGCCCATGGCTGGTGTCGCGGGCACCGGCACCGGGACACGCACACGCGCGCCCACACGCACAGGCACAGGCGCAGGCACTCGCGGCTCGCGGCTCGCGGCTCGCGGCTCGCGGCTCGCGGCTCGCGGCTCGCGGCTCGCGGCTCGCGGCTCGCGGCTCGCG
>NZ_QUAC01000433.1 GCF_003389455.1 Streptomyces inhibens
GGCCCCGGCTGCCCCGGCCCCGGCTGCCCCGGCCCCGGCTCCGGGCGCCCCCGCTTCGCAGGACACCACCCCCCGGACCACCGGCTCGCCGGCCCCGACCCCTCAAGCGGCAGCCCCGCAGGCTCCCATCCCGCAGTCCGGCACCTCGCAGCCGGCCGTCGCGTCCGGACCGGTCGCGGCTCCGCACGCGGCGCATGACGGCACGGACGGTGCGGGCGCCGCGTTCGTCCCGCACCCCGGCGACGGCGGCCCCCGCCCGGCAGGCGCGGCCACCCCGTATCCCGCACAGCAACAGCAACAGCAACAGCAACATCAACAGCCCCAGCCTCACCCCCAGCCGCAACTACAGCCCCAGCCACATCCCCAGGCCCCGCCCCACACCCCCCACACCCCCCACGGCGCCTGGCAGCAGTACGACCCCTGGAGCGCGCCCCTGCAGGGCGGCCCGGTGGTTCCGCCGCCGCCCGGCGTGCGGCGCAGCCGGCGCGGGCTGCTGGTCGCCGGTGCGGTGGCGCTCGCGCTGCTCGCGGGCGGTGTCGGCGGCGGGATCGGTGCGTATGTCGAGCGCTACGGCGGGATCAACGACATCAAGCTGCCGCAGGCCGCCGGCGACGAGGGCGGCCGTAAGCCCGACAGCGTCGCCGGTATCGCGCAGACCGCGCTGCCCGGAGTGGTCACCATCCACGTACGGGGCAACGCCGAACAGGGCACCGGCACCGGCTTCGTCCTCGACCGGCAGGGGCACATCCTCACCAACAACCATGTCGTCGAACCGGCCGGCACCGGTGGCGAGATATCGGTGACGTTCAGCGGCGGCCAGACAGCCAAGGCCAAGGTCGTCGGCCGGGACGGCGGCTATGACCTCGCCGTCGTCCAGGTGGAGGGCGTCAGCGGACTGCGGCCGCTGACCCTCGGCAACTCCGACTCGGTGCAGGTCGGCGACCCGGTCGTGGCGATCGGCGCACCGTACGACCTCGCCAACACCGTCACCTCCGGGATCATCAGCGCCAAGCAGCGCCCGATCACCGCGGGCGGCGAGAAGGGCGACGGCAGCGACATCTCGTACGTGGACGCGCTGCAGACCGACGCGCCCATCAACCCGGGCAACTCCGGCGGCCCGCTGGTGGACGCCAAGGCCCGGGTGATCGGCATCAACAGCGCCATCCGCGCCGCCGACAGCGGCAGCGGACCGGACGGCGGCGGCCAGGGCGGCAGCATAGGGCTGGGCTTCGCCATACCGATCAATCAGGCCAAGCGGGTGGCCGAGGAGCTGATCAACACCGGCCGGGCGACCCACCCGGTGATCGGCGTCACCTTGGAGATGGAGTACGCCGGGGACGGCGCACGGGTCAGCGAGCGCAGCAAGGACGGCAAGCAGCCGGTCACCCCGGGCGGCCCCGGCGCCAAGGCCGGGATCAAGGCCGGCGATGTGATCACCAAGGTGGACGGCGCCCCGGTGCACAGCGGTGAGGAGCTGATCGTCAAGATCCGCAGCCACCGGCCGGGCGACACGCTGATGCTGACCCTCCAAAGGGGCGGCAAGGATCAGTCCGTACGGCTCAGACTGGGATCCTCCAGCACGGGCTGATCGTTTGCACGGTGTTGGTGCGGGTGACTCCCACCCGACGTACGGGGCCAGGTACCGTGATAGTCGGCCTGGCCCATAGGCCTACGAAGGCCGCGGATAACCCAAGGAGCTGCAAGGTGTTCTTCGACATAGGACCCCTCGAGCTGGTCGCGCTCGTGATCCTTGCCGTGCTCATCTTCGGCCCGGACAAGCTCCCCAAGGTCATCCAGGACGTCATGACCTTCGTCCGGAAGGTGCGGGCGTTCTCCGACAGCGCCAAGGAAGACATCCGCAGCGAGCTCGGCCCGGATTTCAAGGACTTCGAGTTCGAGGACCTCAAGCCCAAGAACTTCGTGCGCAAACACGTCCTGGAGAAGGACGAGTACGGCCTCAAGGACCTTCAGGAGATCCGTAACGGCTTCGACCTGAAGAAGGAGATGGCCGAGGTCACCGACGCCGTCAACGGCCGCGACAGCGCCCCTTCCGCCACGCCCTCGAACGGCTCAGGCCCGAGCCTGACCAAGGAGCCCCCGGCCGGCTCCGGCCGCCTGGACATGGTCAAGAGGACCGGGGACCCGGTGCCGGACGAGCGTCCGCCGTTCGACGCCGACGCCACCTGACACACTCCGGTATGCCCGGGCTGTGTTGACCCCTATGGCTATGCTCCGGGTGTCCGGGGTTCGGTCGCCTGAGGGGGGCGGGCCGCCCACGACGCAGGGCAACAAGGAGGCTCCGCGCAGATGGAGACGACGAGTCGGGCAGCGGAAGAAGAGTCGTCCGCACCGGTCGGCGGAAAGGTCGACGGCTATCTGTTGGCCGAGTTCCCGTGGTACGGCCTCGATGAGGCGTTCACCGGCCCACGCTGGCTGATGCAGGTCGGCGCGGCCGCGGACGGCACCGTCGAACACGGCGCCACCGGGCATGGCGAGGAGCCCACCATCAGGGTGGAATCGCCGCAGGACGAGCGGTTCGCGGTCGTGGTGACGGTCCCCAGCCGCCCCGTACGGCGCAGCGCCGACGGCACCGGCGTACTGGAGGCCACCTCGGTCTCGACGGCAGCCTGGCTCGCCGGGTCCGGGCTGCTCGCCCGTACCTGGCCGACCACGATGGACCGGACGCTGCGCCAGGACTGGCTGGACCAGCAGACGATGCTCGCCTGGGAACTGGCCGACGATCTCGGCGGCGGGGGCTGGAGCGAGCTCATACTGCCGGTGGACGGTGCACCGACCTCGTTCGCGTACCGCGAGTCCGAGTACGGCTGGGTGCTGGCGGGCTCGGCGAGCGAGAGCCCCGAGGGCGTGCACATCGGCGCCTACGGGCGTGGGATGAGCGCGTACGGGCTGGGCTTCTCGGTGATCAAGGACCTGGCGGCGTACCAGGGCTGACCGGCCGCATGCCGGACAGCCGGCCGCACAACGAACAGGGGCGGACCCGCGCGGGTCCGCCCCTGTGGCGTCGTCCGGAGCCGTCGACGGCTCCTGGGGACGTCAGAACTTGTTGCGCGGGGTGATCCCCAGCGACATGCCCGACAGACCGCGCTGCCGGCCGCCCAGCTTGCCCGCGATCGAGCGGATCGCCGAGCCGGCGGGCGAGTCCGGGTCGGTCAGCACGACCGGCTTGCCCTCGTCGCCGCCTTCGCGGAGGCGGACGTCGATCGGGATGGCACCGAGCACCGGCACCTGCGTGCCGGTCGTCCTGGTCAGGCCCGCGGCGACCTGCTCGCCACCGCCGGTGCCGAAGACGTCGACCATCTCGTCGCAGTGCGGGCAGGGCAGCCCGGACATGTTCTCGACCACGCCGACGATCTTCTGGTGGGTCTGCACGGCGATCGAACCGGCCCGCTCGGCGACCTCGGCGGCGGCCTGCTGCGGGGTGGTGACCACCAGGATCTCGGCGTTCGGCACCAGCTGCGCCACCGAGATCGCGATGTCGCCGGTGCCCGGGGGCAGGTCCAGCAGCAGGACGTCCAGGTCGCCCCAGTACACATCGGCGAGGAACTGCTGGAGCGCGCGGTGCAGCATCGGGCCGCGCCAGACGACGGGCGCGTTGCCCGGGGTGAACATGCCGATCGAGATGACCTTCACGCCGTTCGCCGACGGCGGCATGATCATGTTCTCGACCTGGGTGGGCCGGCCGTCGACACCGAGCATGCGCGGCACGGAGTGGCCGTAGATGTCGGCGTCCACGACACCGACCTTCAGACCGTCGGCCGCCATCGCCGCGGCGAGGTTGACCGTCACCGACGACTTGCCGACGCCGCCCTTGCCGGACGCCACTGCGTAGACCCGGGTCAGCGAGCCGGGCTGGGCGAACGGCACCTCGCGCTCGGCGGTGCCGCCGCGCAGCGACGTCGCCAGCTCCTTGCGCTGCGCGTCGCTCATCACTTCGAGCTCGACGGTGACGCCGGTGACGCCGGCGACCTTCGCGACGGCATCGCGCACACTGTTGGTGATCGTCTCGCGCATCGGGCAGCCGGAGACGGTGAGGTAGACCACGACCGCCACCGCGCCGTCCGCCGCGATGTCCACCGATTTGACCATCCCCAGATCGGTGATGGGGCGGTGGATCTCGGGGTCGTTCACCGTCGCGAGCGCGGCGCGGATCGCGTCCTCGCTGGGTGCGGCGCCTTGGGGGGTCTCGGTAGCCATGACCCGATGGTACGGCGCATGAGGCGGCCTCCGGAAAGGGCGTCAGCGGTCGCGTTCATCACTCTCTGCTTCGACCATCTGCCGTAGCTCCAGATCCCGCAGCATGTCCTCTAGCTCGGAGCGGATCCAGTCGCGGGTGGCGACCTCACCCAGGCCGAGCCGCAGTGCGGCGATCTCCCGGGTCAGATACTCGGTGTCGGCGATGGACCGCTCGTTCTGCTTACGGTCCTGCTCGTGGGTGACCCGGTCGCGGTCGTCCTGGCGGTTCTGCGCCAGCAGGATCAGCGGCGCCGCGTACGACGCCTGGAGCGACAGCGCCAGCGTCAGAAAGATGAACGGGTACTCGTCGAACCTCAGGCTCGTGGGCGCGGCGAAATTCCAGCTGATCCACGCGATGACGATGACCGTCATCCAGACGATGAAGCGGCCGGTGCCCAGGAAGCGGGCGATCTTCTCCGACAGCCGCCCGAACTCCTCCGGGTCGTACTCCGGCAGGAAGGTACGACGCGGTGTGCGCGGCTGGTCCAGGCGCACCCGCGGGCGCTCGGGCGTGCCCCGCCGCAGCGCGGAGGCGCCGTTCAGCCGCGTCCGCTCCCGGCCGCTCTCCCGCTCCTCAGCGCCCATTCGCGGCCTTCCCGAGGGGCTCGGTGTCGGTCAGGCCGGCCGCCTCCGGGCCGTGCAGCTCGGCCTCCCGCCAGTCCTCCGGCAGCAGATGGTCCAGCACATCGTCGACGGTGACCGCGCCCAGCAGAGCCCCGCTCTCGTCCACGACCGGCGCGGCCACCATGTTGTACGCGGCCAGATAGCTGGTCACCTCGGACAGCGGGGTGCCCGGCGGCAGCGGCGGCAGATCGGTGTCGGCGATCGAGCTGACCAGGGCGAACGGCGGGTCGCGCAGCAGCCGCTGGAAGTGCACCAGGCCCAGGTACTTGCCGGTGGGGGTCTCGTCCGGCGGCCGGCAGACATAGACCTGGGCGGCCAGCGCGGGCGAGAGATCCGGGTCGCGGACCCGGGCCAGCGCGTACGCGACCGTCGCGTCCGGGCGCAGCACGATCGGCTCGGTGGTCATCAGACCGCCCGCGGTGCGCTCCTCGTACGACATCAGCCGCCGCACATCGGCGGCCTCCTCCGGCCGCATCAGGGTCAGCAGCCGCTCCGTCGCCTCCTCGGGCAGGTCGGAGAGCAGGTCGGCGGCGTCGTCCGGGTCCATCGCCTCCAGGATGTCGGCGGCCCGTTCGTCCTTCAGCTTGCCGAGGATCTCGACCTGGTCGTCCCCGGGCAGCTCCTCCATGACGTCGGCGAGCCGGTCGTCGTCGAGCGCCGCGGCGACCTCGGCGCGCCGCTTGGGGGAGAGATGGTGCAGTACGCCGGCGAGATCGGCCGGACGCAGCTGTTCGAGGGTGGCCAGCAGACTCTCCGCGCCCTGCCCGTGCTCCTCCCGTGAGAAGCCGGTCACCGCCGACCACTCCACGGTCAGCGTCTCGCCCTTGCGGCGCAGCGCACCGCCCTTGCCCTTGCGTACGAAGACCTTCTCGATCTCCCAGTCGCGGCGGGCCGGCAACTGGGTGATGCCGATGTCGAGGACGGCGACCTCCTCGTCGGTCTCCACCAGCCGCACCCGCCGGTCGAGCAGTTCGCCGAACACCAGCGTCTCGGTCGCCCGCTGCTCGAACCGCCGCATATTGATCACGCCGGTGGTGATGATCTGGCCGGACTCCATACCGGTCACCCGCGTCATGGGCAGAAAGATCCGGCGCCTGCTGATCACCTCGACGACGAGACCGAGCAGCCGCGGCGGGCGGGCGCCGACCCGGAGCAGCGCGACGAGATCCCGCAGCCGGCCGACCTGATCGCCGTTGGGGTCGAAGACGGCGATGCCGGCGAGATGGGAGACGAAGACCCGGGGAGTCACCACTGCCATGCAGAGCGCCTCCCTTTCTCCCGATCCGTCAGAAATAAGGCATCAATTCGGGTTCAGGCTAACGCGCCCGCGTCCGCGCCGCCCGGGTGAGAGAGGCCGTAGGGTGACCGCCACGCACCCCGCCGACGACCGTGCGCGGCCCAGGTACGCTGCCGTACTGCTGTCGAGGTCACCCGCATCAGGAGGCAGAGCCGACGTGAGCGCAATCCCCCCGGGGACGAGCCCCCGACCCCTGGCCGGAACCCGTCGTACGGGACGGGCCGCGCTCGTGGGGGCGGCCTGCGCGGCACTGGCCGCGGCGCTCGCGGGCTGCGGCGCGAAGGAGGACCCGGACGCCGGCACCAACGGTGTGGGAAAGCTGCCCGCCGCCAAGATCGAATCCAAGGCGCGGGCCGCGGCCGAGCACGCCGATACGGTGCACCTCTCCGGCAATGTCGTCAGCCAGGGCCGTACCTACAAGCTCGACATGAGCCTGGCGGAGGACGGTGCCAAGGGCGAGCTGACCACGAAGGCGGCCGCCTTCCAGCTGCTGCGGGTCGGCAATGCGCTCTATCTGAAGGCGGACGCGGCCTTCTGGGCCGGCGAGAAGAGCGGCTCGTCCGGTGCGCCCGATCAGGCGGCGGCGCAGAAGCTCGGCGGCAAATACGTCAAGGTGCCCGCCGCCGACCCGGTCTACAAGCGCTTCAGCGGCTTCACCGACAAGGACACGCTGCTGGCCGGCCTGCTCGGGCTGCACGGCAAGCTGACGACCGGTGACCGCAGCGATCTCGACGGCGTCCGCACCATCCGGATCAGCGCCGGCGCGGGCTCCGGCGGCACCCTGGACGTCTCGCTGGAGGGCACGCCCTACCCGCTGCGGTTGCAGCGCGCCGGCGGTGCGGGGGTGGTGCGGTTCGACGCCTGGGACAAGAGCGTGGACCTCAAGGCCCCGGCGAAGGACCAGGTCGTGGACTACGGCACGCGGATCTCCGGCGGGCGCTGAGGCCGGTCACCGGGCGCCGGGGTCAGCCCTTACGGCCCCGGCGCAGCAGCTTCGGCAGCGCGGCCGGGGCGGGCCGCCGGGTGGTCGCGGACGTCGCCAGCGGCGGCGCGGCATGTGACTCCTGGGGCATACGGCCGGGACGCTGCGGTACCTCGCCTGTCGGCTCCAGCCGCAGCACCCGGCACTCGCGCGCCCAGCGCTCGGTGAGGGTGTCCGCGTCCGGCGCGTTGAGCCGCTTGCCCTTGAGCTCGTCGACCGCGGCCTGCCACGCCTCGCTCTCCGGCGCCGGCTCGACGATCTTGGCTTCCCAGGCGATCAGCCGGCCGCCCTTGTCCTTGCTGCGTACGGTGACCGTCGCCAGACCGCCGTCGGTCAGTCCGAGGCCGGTCAGCGGCTGCTCGCCGGGTCCGTCCCCGACGAGGCAGGCGGCCCCGTCGTGCCACACATGCCACAGCGCACGGGCCGGCCCCGCCGGCCCCCGCACCCAGATGAGGCCGGACTTCTTCGTGGCCTCTTCGATGAGCGCCCGATCCTGCAGGGCCTGCGACACGATCTCCGTCATACGACTCAGCCTAATGGCCCCGGCCGCCCCCGCCCGGAGCCGCCCGGGCGCTGAGACGCCCAGGGCGCGGCGCCCGCCCGCCGTGCGGCTCGCCCCACGATGCCGCGCGCACTCCCGCTGTCTCCCCGAGGCCGGAGGCCCCCGGCCTCAGAGCCACCCGTTGCGCTTGAACCCGCGGTGGATGCCACAGCAGATGGCGACCGTCACCAGCATCATGGCCGGATAGCCGAACTTCCAGTGCAGCTCCGGCATGTAGTCGAAGTTCATGCCGTAGATCCCGGCGATCATCGTGGGCACGGCGAAGATCGCCGCCCATGCCGTGATCTTGCGCATGTCCTCGTTCTGGGCGACGGCGGCCTGCGCGAGATTGGCCTGCAGGATGGAGTTGAGCAGATCGTCGAAGGACAGCACCTGCTCGTTGACCCGCGCCAAATGGTCGGCGACATCCCGGAAGTACTTCTGGATGTCGGAGTCGACCAGCCGCATCGGACGCTCGCTCAGCAGCTGCATCGGCCGCAGCAGCGGCGACACCGCGCGCTTGAACTCCAGTACCTCACGCTTGAGTTGGTAGATCCGCCCGGCGTCGCCGCCCTTGGGGGAGCCCTTGCCGCCGGTGCCCTTGCCGTTGGTGCCCGAGCTGAAGACGTCGATCTCCACCTCGTCGATGTCGTCCTGGACCGCGCCGGCCACCGCCATATAGCCGTCGACGACCTGGTCGGCGATGGCGTGCAACACCGCGGACGGGCCCTTGGCCAGCAGCTCCGGGTCGTCCTGCAGCCGGTGCCGCAGCGCGCGCAGCGAGCCCTGGCCGCCGTGCCGCACCGTCACGATGAAGTCCCGCCCGGTGAAGCACATCACCTCACCGGTCTCCACGACCTCGCTGGTCGCGGTCAGCTCGGCGTGCTCGACGTAGTGGACCGTCTTGAAGACGGTGAACAGGGTGTCGTCGTAGCGCTCCAGCTTGGGCCGCTGGTGGGCGTGCACGGCGTCCTCGACGGCGAGCGGGTGCAGCCCGAACTCCTGGGCGATACCGGCGAATTCGGCCTCGGTCGGCTCGTGCAGCCCGATCCAGGCGAAGCCGCCGTCGGCCCGGACGCCGGCCATCGCCTCGGCCGGGGTGACGTGTTCACTCACGCGGCGGCCCTCGCGGTACACACCGCAGTCGACGATGGCGCTGTTCGCGCAGGCCGGGGCGGACTTCTCGTAGCGGTACGGGGGTTCGTCGCGGCGCCGGGTGGGACGGACGGCGGCGCGCAGGTCGCGGATCATCGACATGGCAGGCTCCTTCACGGGCCGGCCGTCAGCTGCTGGCGCGGGGCGCAGCGCTGCCCGGAACGTGGACGTACGAGGCGTCATCGGCCGTACGTCCGCAAAGCGGGCGGCGCTCCGTGCGGGGATACTGACGGCAGTTCGCAGAAAACACGGAACAAAGAGTCGAAGGCGCTCTTCCGTCATCTACATCCGGCGCAAAGGTGCTTCCATGGTTTCGCCGCTCAACGGCGGGGTACGGAAGCTCTCGGATCAGGAGATTCGCTGCGCGAGGGGGATGACAGGAGAACTATCGGTACTGCACGGTCGACTCGGATCCACCGCAGCCCCACCTCCTCCGGCCGGTCCCCGTTGGGGGACGACGTCATTCCCTGACCAGACGGCAAGGCTATCAGCCGCCTGAAGCGTTATAGCGCCGCTTTGCCTGTTCGATACTAATGACGGGCGCAGCGATGGGGTCCCCCGGACGGAGTCCAGGGGATGGTCATCGAGGGGCGACGGTCGGGCAAGGGGCCGGCCGTATGCTCGCGGCATGTCTGACGTTCTTGAGCTGGTAGAAGCCCGGTTGCGTACGAGCCTGGGCGAGCCGGACGCGCGCGCCGCCGTCACCTTCCTCGGGACCGACCGTATCGAGGTGCTCCGCTTCGCGGACAACGGGGTCCTCCGCTACGCCACGCTCGGGATGTCCGCGCAGCCCATGGCCGACCCCACTTCCGTGGTGGCCGACCCCTTGCGCGGCCCGCGCGCCGAACTCGTGCTGTCCGTACGGGGCGGCCGCGCCGACACCGACAAGGTGCTCCGCCCGCTCGCCGTGCTCGCCGCGTCCCCGCAGGTCGAAGGGGTGATCGTGGCGCCGGGTGCCTCGCTGGACGTGGGCGAGCCGCTGTGGCCGGGGGCCGCCTTCACCTCGGTCCTGGTCGCCGAGTCCGGCGGGCTCATCGAGGACCTGGAGCTGGACGAGCCGATGGAGCCGGTCCGCTTTCTGCCGCTGCTGCCGATGACGCCCAACGAGGCCGCCTGGAAGCGGGTGCACGGCGCCGAGGCCCTCCAGGAGCGCTGGCTGCAGCACGGTACGGACCTGCGCGACCCGCTGCGCACGGGCGTACCGCTCGACTGACCGGCGAGCACTCCCGTAACCGCGCGCCCTGCCCGCCCTCCGGACGAGAGGGCGGACGGGGCGTCAGATGCCGTACGCGGGAAGGCGACCGGCACTCAATTGGCGAAGACCGCGACCCCGTCCTCCGTGGCGTGCCGCGGCTCCAGCTCCTCGGCCTCGGTCGTCAGCGCCCGGCGCCTTACGGCGACGATGCCGGCGCCGATCACCGCCGCGGCGGCCGCGACGATGAACGGGACATGGATGTCGGTCCACTCCTCGATCTTGGGGGCAAGGAAGGGTGCGGCCGCCGCGGCGAACCACCGCACGAAGTTGTAACCGGCGCTTGCCACCGGGCGCGGCGCGTCCGAGACACCCAGCGCCAGCTCCGTGAAGACGGTGTTGTTCAGGCCGATGAAGGCGCCGGACAGGACCGTGCACACGACGGCGGTGGTGTGGTTGCCGTAGCCCAGCACGATCAGGTCGACGGCGAGCAGCACCAGCGAGCCGCCCAGCACCTTCAGCGAGCCGAAGCGGTGCTGGAGCCGGGGCGCCACGATCACCGAGAACACCGCGAGCAGCACACCCCAGGCGAAGAAGACGCCACCCGACTGGTACGGCGACATGTTCAGCACGAACGGGGTGAAGGCCAGCACCGTGAAGAAGGCGTAGTTGTAGAAGAAGGCGGAGACGGCGGCGGAGGCCAGCCCGCCGTGGCCGAGCGCCTTGACCGGGTCCAGGAGTGAGGTCTTGTACGCCGGCTTCGGCTGCTCCTTGAGGAAGGCCGTGATGGCGAGGAAGCCGATGGCCATCAACACCGCGGTGCCGAAGAACGGGTAGCGCCACTTCATGTCGCCGAGGATCGCGCCGAGCAGCGGCCCGCAGGCCATACCGAGCCCGAGCGCCGACTCGTACAACAGGATCGCGGCCCCGCTCCCTCCGGCCGCCGCCCCCACGATGACCGCCAACGCGGTGGAGACGAACAGGGCGTTGCCCAGCCCCCAGCCGGCCCGGAAGCCGACCAGTTCGCCGACCGACCCCGACATGCCGGAGAGCGCCGCGAAGACCACCACCAGCGCGAGGCCGGCGAGCAGGGTCTTGCGGCCGCCGATACGGCTGGAGACGAAGCCGGTGACCAGCATCGCGAAGGCGGTGATCAGGAAGTAGGAGGTGAACAGGAGCGAGACCTGGCTGTTGGAGGCGTGCAGGCCCTGGGCGATCGAGGGGAGGATCGGGTCGACGAGGCTGATGCCCATGAAGGCCACGACCGAGGCGCCCGCCGTGGCCCATACGGCCTTCGGCTGGCGCAGGAGGGAGGTGCCGCCCGCCCCGCCCTTCTCGAACCGATCGCCTTCGGTGCCGCCGCCGTGGCCGCCGCTCTTCGTGCCGCTCATGCCGCGGTTCCCCTTTCCGTTGCCGGTTGTGTATCCCTGATCCGCGCAGGCGGCCGACCGGCCGGCTGTCCGGCCGTCCCGCCGTCCGAGATCGTTGACGTTTACACATATTAAGTTAGCCGATCTAAAGAATGCAAGCTGCAACTACTTTCCTGGTGGGGAGGGGTGCGCCGAGGAAGGCGGCCAAATGCGCGGCGCAGTAGGTGATTCGGGGCACACCGGTCGGGTGATCGTCCTTGACGCGGCGGCGGGGCTGGAGGACCGTTGGTCCTTATGAGGGGCGAACCCAGTTGCCCGAAGTGCGGAGGCCGGGTACGGGCGCCCGGTCTCTTCTCCGACACCTGGCAGTGCGCCCTGCACGGCACCGTGCACCCACTGCAGCCGGTCGTCCCGCCGAGCGTCGAGGCGCTCGGCGTCGTCGTGCACCGCGCACAGGTGCCCGTATGGATGCCCTGGCCGCTGCCGGTCGGCTGGCTGTTCACCGGCGTGGCCTGCGCCGGCGACGACCGCAGCGGAGGCCGCGCGACCGCGGTGGCCTGCTCGGGCCCCGGGCCGCTCGGCGGCCCCGGCGAACTCCTGCTGATCGCCGAGGAACTGGGCGTCGGACTCGGCGCGCGCTACGCCGGTATCGACGGCCCCGACCCCGGCCCCCATATGTGCGTGGACAAAGCGCCGCACGGCAAGGTGCTCGCCGCCGGCCGCCCGACCGCGCTCTGGCATGTCGACGGCGCACCGACGGACCGGGCGGTCTTCGCCGGCGAGGCGCGCGGGCTGTGGCTGTGGGCGATCGCCTGGCCCGAGCAGTCGGGGCTGATGATGTACGACGAGCTGGTGCTGACCGATCTGCGCGAGGCCGGCGCCGAGGTGGATCTGCTGCCGTGCGGGGCGCTCTCGCCCCGGATCCTGAGCTGACCGGCCCTCGGCTCCCGCCGGGCCGGGCCGTCGCGTCCCCGGGAACGGCACGGGCGCCGTCCGGCGGCCCGGTATCCTTCTGAGGTCCCCTTACGGTGTACCTGTGCCCGGTGTGTGTCCCGGGCCGTGTCTCCGTATCCGTCCCGCAGCAGTCTGGAGTCCGCGTCGTGCGTATCGATCTGCACACCCACTCCACTGCGTCCGACGGTACGGACACCCCCGCCGAGCTGGTGCGAGGCGCCGCGGCCGCGGGTCTGGACGTCGTCGCGCTGACCGACCACGACACCGTCGGCGGGCACGCCGAGGCGCGCGCCGCGCTGCCCGAGGGGCTGACGCTGGTCACCGGCGCCGAACTCTCCTGCCGGATCGACGGGGTGAGCCTCCATATGCTCGCCTACCTCTTCGACCCCGAGGAGCCGGAACTCGCCCGTGAGCGGGAGCTGGTGCGCGACGACCGCGTGCCGCGGGCCCAGGGCATGGTCGCCAAGCTGCGTGAGCTGGGTGTGCCCATCACCTGGGAGCAGGTCGCCCGGATCGCCGGGGACGGTGCCGTGGGACGGCCGCACATCGCCACCGCCCTCGTCGACCTGGGCGTGGTCGCCTCGGTCTCCGACGCCTTCACCTCGCAGTGGCTCGCCAACGACGGCCGGGCGTACGTGGAGAAGCACGAGCTCGACCCGTTCGACGCGATCCGGCTGGTCAAGGCCGCGGGCGGGGTCACCGTCTTCGCGCATCCGCTGGCCGTCAAGCGCGGCAGCTGCGTACCGGAGAGCGCGATAGCCGAACTGGCCGCGGCCGGCCTCGACGGCATCGAGGTCGACCACATGGAACACGACGAGCCGACCCGCGCGCGACTGCGCGGTATGGCCGCCGACCTCGGACTGCTGCCCACCGGCTCCAGCGACTACCACGGCAGCCGCAAGACCTGCCGGCTCGGCGACTACACCACCGACCCCGAGATCTACGGCGAGATCGTGCGCCGTGCGACCGGCGCCTTCCCCGTTCCCGGCACGGGCGGCTGAGCCCACGGCTGCCGGTTGCCGCACCGCGGTCGCGGTGCGCGCCCTGGTCCCTGGGACGTTTCCTGCATGCCTGTAGCGCCGCCTGAGCGGTGCGGTTTACCGTACGCACCTCCTTGGCGCCCGCCCCCTCCCGCCCCCTACGGGCTCGCGCTTGTCGCGCCGGCCCGTGCCCCGTTTGCCCCTCTCACCTCCCGTACCACCTCTCGCAAGGCCTTCACCGTGTTCGATGTCGCCGTCTTCAGTACCCTCTTTGTCACCCTTTTTGTGATCATGGACCCGCCGGGTATCACCCCGATCTTCCTGGCCCTGACCTCCGGCCGAGCGGCCAAGGTGCAGCGCCGGATGGCCTGGCAGGCGGCCGCCGTCGCCTTCTGCGTCATCGCCGTCTTCGGCCTCTTCGGCCAGCAGATCCTGGGGCGGCTGCACATCTCGACGCCCGCGCTGATGATCGCGGGCGGACTGCTGCTCCTGCTGATCGCGCTGGATCTGCTGACCGGAAAGTCGGAGGAGCCGACGCAGACCAAGGACGTCAATGTGGCGCTGGTGCCGCTGGGCATGCCGCTGCTGGCCGGGCCCGGCGCGATCGTGTCGGTGATCCTCGCGGTGCAGCATGCGCACGGGTTCGCCGCGCAGCTCTCGGTGTGGACGGCGATCGTGGCGATCCATGTGGTGCTGTATCTGGTGATGCGCTTCTCGCTGGTGATCATCCGGGTGATCAAGGACGGCGGAGTGGTCCTGGTGACGCGGCTGGCGGGCATGATGCTCTCCGCGCTCGCGGTGCAGCAGATCATCAACGGCGTACTGCAGGTGATCCAGAGCGCCTGACGCCCCACCCGGACGCAGACGCGGCAGCGCCCCCGTACGACGTGTTCGTACGGGGGC